>NZ_KB903116.1:0-1214 GCF_000379565.1 Cupriavidus sp. UYPR2.512
CCGGATCGCGCTAAACCACGTCCGCCTCGCCAGAAACCTCATCGACATGCCGCCTATAAGGCTTGCTGATGTCCTTATCTTGGGTGGATTGGGGGGCGTCCATCCCATTAACGCCTCTTGAAACCGCCAAATTTCGCCGCTGAGGAATAAATTTCGCAAGGCATCGGAAAAAATTATAAAGAATACATTATGGTTTTACCTCCTCTTACTCAACAGCATGCCAGCTTCGATTGTTAGCCAGAAGATCGATGCACATGCCTGCTTCATGGAAAAGATCTCCGATCCGTTTTATGATGTTTCCGGGTTCATTGCTGACTACGACCGCCTCACGCAAGCTGGGCATACGGCCAACTCATTGACCGATGTTTCACCAGAGCATCACGGACCCTCCCGCCCTGTCAGTTCCCCACGTGATTCCAGGCGAAACTTGTCGGAAGCGTTGCAAGGGCTGAGCGATCTTGGGATCAGTTCCGTTGGTGCACCTGCACGCATTTCAAATCAATATGGACAGGAACAGGCGGTGCCAGGATACAGTTTCCGTATCGACAGAAGCCAAACACCTGGCTCTTCTCAGGGCCCTGCGGTCACGGGTGCCACGGAAGAGTCCCCTGGCGAAGCGGGCGATCGACATGGCTTGGTTCAGGCTGATGAATTGCACGGCGGCGGGTCGGAACAACCTTCGCGCCGTCGAGGCTTGTTATCACGTGTTGGCCGTGCCATCGGCTTGCGGGAACGAAGTGAGCCCGTATCCGCGGCGATCACAAGCGAACGCAACCGATCCGAGCGGACTCCCGAGACCGTCCCGACGGATGTCGGAGAGGCTGCTGGACTCGTCCTGCCATCTGGCACGACAACGCAACGATTTCTGGCTGGCCTGCCGCCGTATGCAGCAGGCAACAGCTTAGCCGAATGCACACGCGTGTCTGGCCTCAGGGATTTCAAGGCGTATCTGACCGACAAAGGAGAGCTGAGAAAAAGAGGCGAGGCGATTTATCGGAAGCTTTCGCCAGAGCAACAAGACGAAGTGGACAGATCGTGTCGATTGAGAAATAGGGCGAATTTTGGATCAACGGAGTCTCGGCTACTAGCCGTACTCGATTTATATGCGAATGGCGCAAGCCTAGCCGAGTGCGGGCGACAGGCTAAGATAAAAGGATTCGATACCTACCTGACCAAAACGGGTAGTTTGGGCAAAAATGGGCGCGTCATTTTCA
>NZ_KB903117.1:0-1212 GCF_000379565.1 Cupriavidus sp. UYPR2.512
ACCGGATCGCGCTAAACCACGTCCGCCTCGCCAGAAACCTCATCGACATGCCGCCTATAAGGCTTGCTGATGTCCTTATCTTGGGTGGATTGGTTGTGGACGCCCGTAGCTATCTCGCCCCAGCCGGCCGCCAAGGATCTTTGGAGAAAAACCGATGTGGTTTTGGCAATTGGTACCAACATGCGAATCCCAGCGAAAAAGTGGATTCCGACACATAGGCCAGATATTATTCGCATTGACATCGATCCGACCACTCACCGTAGATTCTTCACGCCAAAATGTGAAATTACTGCGCGGGCAGAGCAAGCCTTGCCTCTATTGCTGAGAAGACTTGAAAACTACAATGCAGTTCGAAGTTCACGAGAGACTGCATTGGAGGAGGTCAAAGCCGCTTGGGCAAAGCGTTCGGCAGTGCTCGAACCACAAGTGAGCTATCTCAAGGTTATCCGCGAAGAAATTGGGGAAGATGGCATATTTGTCGACGAATTGACTCAGGTCGGCTTTGCGAGCCGCATCGTGTATCCCGTATACAGCCCCCGCACTTACATAACCACTGGCTATCAAGGAACACTCGGGTATGGCTTTCCGACTGCGCTCGGAGTGAAGGTCGCAAAGCCGCACGTTCCCGTGGTTTCTATTACCGGCGACGGTGGATTCATGTTTGCAGTTCAAGAGCTAGCCACTGCCGTCCAGCACGAGATTCCATTGATCGTTCTGCTTTTCAATAACAACTGTTTCGGAAACGTCCAACAGATGCAAATCAACGACTACGGCGGGAGAATCATAGCAACCGATCTTCGAAATCCAAATTTCTGCCGCCTGTCGGAAAGCTTTGGTGCTCAAGCGATCCGAACGGACTCTCCCGAAGGACTGCGTTTCGCATTACGCCGGGCCATTGCAACGACGAGTGTACCGACGGTGATCGAAGTCAGCGTTGGCGATATGCCAAGTATTGACCAGTTTCGGTGAGGTCTCTCAATTCTGTAAGTCATTCGCTAAGGATGGGTGGTTCAGAAAGCCAGTGCGGAGAAGACTGAGTCTGGACTGCTCGGGAATCAGCTCAAAACTTTAAAGTGTTTTATCAGGCACTTCCGTGTGAACGGATTTCATCCATTGGACCATGCTTATCCGGTTGTCTCCCAAGCCCTCTACCGATAGTATGTTGGTCATCTGTGCCACCCCGGGGCAACCATGGTTATTGACGTGCTTGAC
>NZ_KB903118.1:0-1210 GCF_000379565.1 Cupriavidus sp. UYPR2.512
AAGACCTTCGGTCGCATTATCGAGAAGCATCGCGGAGATGCGGGCGTGCGCACCTTGGGCTGCGCCGATCTGTTCCGCATCATGTCGTTCGCCCAGTTGACCTGGCGCGAGTCGCTGCGCGACATAGAGGTCTGCCTGGCGGCCAACCGCAGCAAGCTCTTTCACATCGGATCGAGGAACGTCCCGGTGCGCTCGACGCTGTCGGATGTGCTGAACCTGCGGGATTGGCGCATCTACCACGAACTGGCGATGCGCCTTATCACGCGCGCTCGGGCGCTGTATGCGAGCGAGTCGCTGGATATCGATCTCGATGCAACCATCTACGCCCTGGACGCCACTACCATCGACCTGTGCCTGTCGTTGTTCGAGTGGGCGCCGTTTCGCAAGACCAAGGCAGCGATCAAGATGCACACGCTGCTCGATTTGCGCGGCGCCATTCCCGCCTTCCTCCACATTTCCGACGGCAAACTGCATGAGGTAAACGTACTCGACTTCCTGCCCATCGAGGCAGGCGCGTTCTACGTGATGGATCGCGGCTATCTGGATTTCGCTCGGCTCTACTTCGTTCATCAAGCCGGCGCTTTCTTCGTCACGCGGACCAAGAGCAACATGAATGCCCGCCGCGTCCACCCTGCCGCAACACCGGTGTCATCTGCGATCAGACCATCGCCCTGAACGGCTTTTACTCTGCCCAAGACTATCCCGAGCACTTGCGCCGCATCCGCTTCAAGGACCCGGAGTCCGGCAAGACCTTGATCTTTCTGACCAACAACACGACGCCGCCGGCTATCACCATCGCCGCGCTGTACAAGAACCGCTGGCAGGTGGAANTGTTTTTCAAATGGATCAAGCAGTATCTGCGTATCAAGAAATTCCTCGGCACGAGCGAGAACGCGGTGAAGACGCAAATCCGGTGCGCCGTGTCCACCTACGTGCTCATCGCCATCATCAAGAAGGAGCTTCAACTCAATGCCTCGCCCTACACTTTGCTAGAGATTTTGTCCGTCTCGGTTTTCGAGAAAAACCCTATTTTACAGGCCTTTCTGGCCCGACTCTTCCCTGTCAAAAGTTCCCGGCGCCGCGAACCGTTGAACTTGTTCGAAATTTAACCGGACACTAGTCCATTGCGTCATTGAAAAAGCACCCGTTTGTGATTGAATTAGGTGCATGGAAAAGATGAACTTGACCGAGTCTGAGCGTGAACAGTTGC
>NZ_KB903119.1:0-1206 GCF_000379565.1 Cupriavidus sp. UYPR2.512
TTGACGACTGAGATGAGCCCGCAATCCGGCCGCGAACCCAGTCATGAACCTGATGTTTTGAATCGCGCTTCACCTCAACTCCGACGAGCTCCTAGTTCTCCGTCTTGGAGAAAGCCGGCAAGCGCTGCGTCGGCAATCACCGGCCGCGTGACAAAGCTGTCTTGCGGAAACTCCTCGCACAACGCGAACAAGATTTCAGTGATGAGGGGATCGCCAATCGATGCGGAAAAGCCGATTGCGACGCGCCTGCCGCCATCGCAACGCTTGCTCGCGACCTCCTCGCGGCGTCGAACCAAATCTCCCCATATCGCCAGGATCTGACGCGCCGTCTTTTCCAGACGCACAGCATGCGGCGTAGGCACAAGTATGCCGTTGCGCTTGAGGAACAAGGGGTCACCGGTGATCTCGCCCAAGCGGGCGAGGCTATAGGACACCGTGTTCACGCTGCGCTGGGTGCATGCAGCGACCGCACCCAGATTACGGTACTCCATAACGAGAACAAAGACATGCAACAACTTCGTGCTGACATGACGAACTTCCGAAAGCGCAAGATTTGACATTCTGCCAACATCACGAAGAAATGGTGACCCGAGTCTAAAGGATTGCGGAGATATGAAAGAAGATAGACAGAAAGGTCTATGCCCTCAATTGATCTGGATCAAAACTTTGTATGTGATTTGACGTTGATAGGCCACGCGGCACATATCTATCCGCAAAATTGCAGGCAAACCCCCGTCCCGCTAATTTGCGCCAGATCCTCCGTCAGTTGAAGCGCATCGAAAAGAGATACTTGCGATTCGCAACATGAAAAAACGAACTCCTTTAGTAAAACAGTTTATCCGGACAGGTGTCTAGTGTTGCCTGCTGCGTTAGCTTTTCCTCGTAAACTCCCTGTCAGATCATAACCAAGTGGCGAGTGCAATGGCACTGTAGAAGCTGCGATGTACTGCGTAATGTGCACTGAGCGCTGACCCGGTCTACCATACGTCGCTCCAGTACGCAAATTCAACAGGATGCGCTCCTGTAGCGGCTAAGTTGTATCTACGGTCAGCCCGATCTTTGCAAAGTCTAGGTCGATGATGTTGACCCGGTGGCAAGCTACTAGTGTAGTGTTCTGTTCTTGATGGAACTTATATGAATTCGGCGTCTCCAATGCCCACACTGCGACACAGCGTGGAGAGAGTGAGTGCGAGTTGCCCCCGAGAT
>NZ_KB903120.1:0-62017 GCF_000379565.1 Cupriavidus sp. UYPR2.512
CGTTGATGCGATAGCGCTGGAGAGCGCGGGCCGCCGCCCGACTTGGGGATCGTTCAAAAGCCGGTTATCGCAGGCACTGCCCCACACTCACATGGCGTTAGCAGGCTCGAACCGCGACCACGCCCAAACGGCAAGCACCGCCGCCCTTACGACCAACACCGTGCAATTGATTGCCAGCCGCATAGGCGACGCGTTTCTTGGTTACTTCTTGTCGCTTGGACAAGAAGTGACTCGCCGGCTGCGCCGGCGAAACAGCCCACGCCCGCCAAGAGCCCTCCTCCGGAATTCGTCGATAAACCAAAAAAACGGCCGACGCAGAACCACCGCCGGCCGGGTACAGGGAAACCTTCTGGAAATGGAAACCCGACCAGCTCAATCGAACTGGTACGAATAGGTCATGTTGATCCGCGGCGACCGATGGCTCGCATTGGTCGGCTTGTCACCCACCGGTTGTGCCACCGACAGGTCCAGCGTGTAGTAGCGCCGGTCCGAGAAGCGCGCACCGATGGCGACCGATGACAGGCTGCGGTGCGACAGCGACACGCTGTTGGAAAACACGCGCGCCACATCGGCCGACACATAGGGCTGGATCGTGCGCAGGTAGGTCATGTCGGGCAGGAACAGGCGGCTGATTTCCGCCGAGGCCCCCCAGCCCTTGTCGCCCGCCACTTCGCCGGCGGGATAGCCCAGCCCGAAGAAGCGTCCGCCGAAGCTGATCTGCTCGCCCGAGGCCAGGCGGTTGCCGCTGTACTGGCCCGCCGCGGCCACGGTGAGGCCGAAGCCCGCCGGCAGGTCTTTCGACTGCGACAGCAGCAGCCGCGTGCGCAAGAAGCTCAGGTCGTTGGTGTTGTTCTGGCGGCTCGCACCCAGCGCATCGAAGCCCTTGTACAGGCCGAGCGTGGCGTTGCGGCTCACGCCTTCGCCGCGCTGCACGTAGGTCAGCTCCGCAGTGCCCACGCGCACGTTGGTGCCCAGCGTCACGCGCGTGCCGGTGGCGGTGTGGGTGTAGCGCTCGAACTGGTCGGCGCCGTAGAAGCCGCCGGTCAGCGTGAGCGAGTGCGCGTTGGACAGCAGCAGCGGATAGCTGAGCGAGCCGCCGATGCGCTTGGTGTCGTTGACGTAGCGCGGGTTGAACCCGACCGCCTCCAGCGTGGCGTTCTGCGGCACGCCGCGGTAGTGCGAGGCGTTGAGCCGCGCGATCATGCCCTCGGTGCCAAGCGGCTGCGCGTAGCTGGCAGCGTAGTACTCCTCGTTGTCGCGGCCCTTGGGGAACAGCGCCGAGACTGAGATCTGCTCGCCCAGCGGCGTCAGGCTGTTGGTGGTGGCGGTGGCAATGGCGCGCAGGCCCGGCGACATGTATTCGATGCCGGTACCGAAGGTGAACGGCTTGCGCCTGACGTCCAGCACCATCTCGCAGGCGCCGTCGGTGGTGGTCGGCGGCTGCACCGTGGCCGCCACCTGCAGCCCCGGCTGCAGGGCCAGTGCATTGACGTAGTGTTCGAACCGGTCCTGGCGCAGCGGGCGGTCCTGCTGCAGCTTCTCGGCAATGGCGCGCAGCCGGCCCTCTGCCGGGCCCGCCTTGCCAGTGACCGTCACCTTGGCCACATAGCCCTCGACCACGGTGATCAGCACATCGCCGTTGGCAAAATCCTGCGCTGGCACAAAGGCAAACGAGAGCGGATAGCCGCGGTCCTTGTACATCTGCGTGACCGTGTTGGCCGCTTCCAGCAGCTGCGCCACCGTGATCTCGTGGTTGGCCAGCGGCTTGAACTGCGCGGCCACTTCCTCGAACGGCAGCGTCTTCGCGCCCTCGATGCGAAAGCGCCGCGGTGTCAGGCGTGTATTGAGCAGATCCTGCATGGCCGCCTGCGGCCGTTCGACCTGCACGGTCACGCTGCTGTCCGGCCGGGCCGGAGCGATCTTCGGGAGCGTCTGGGTTGGGTCGCCCTGGACTGGGCTGCGCGGATCGGCCTGGACCAGGCCGTGATGGAACGCGCCGACGCTGACCAGCAGCGCGGCAACGCGATGACGTGCACGCATGGCAAAACCCCTGTAAGAAATACTGCGGCTATTGACGTCGCGTGCCACTGGCGCGGGGATTGCCGCTACCCCCGGGCGCCTGCTGTCCGATGCTGCCGGCTCAGCGCGTGGCCGCTACGTTGAATCTGGTGTGCTCCGCTGCCCGCGGTCAGGCGATCGCCAGGGCAGCGGCTGAGACGGGATTACTTCTGGCCGAGCGCGCCGGTCAGGCCGCCCAGCAGGCCGCCAACCAGCCCGCCGATGGGGCCGGTGGCGCTGGTGGTCGAAGTCTTGCTGGTGGCGCTGCCCGCGCTGGAGGTGGCGCCGCCGGTCACGGCGGCGACAACATTGGTGACAGGGGCCAGCGGGCTGGTGGTGCCAGTGCCCGCCGCGGCGCCGGTGATGCCGCCCACCACGCCGCTGACCGCGGTGGTGACCGGTGCCAGCGGCGAACCTGTGCCGCCGCCGGTGGCACTGCCAAGGCCGCCGGTGACGGTGCTGACCAGGCTGGTGACAGGCGCCAGCAGCGAGCCCGTGCCGCCAGCGCCTGCACCGCCAGTCAGCCCCCCGGCCAGCGCGGTCACCGGTGCCAGTACCGGGCTCAGCGCGCCCAGGCCGCCGCCGCTGGCGGGCCCGTTCACTGCGCCGCCCAGCGATGCCACGGTCGTGCCGGTGGCGTTCACCACGCCGCCGATGCCCGAGACCACCGGCGTGTTGGTCTGTTGCAGCTTGGTGCCGGCCGTTGCCAGCGCACCGCCCACGGTTGCGAGCAGGTTGTTGGTCGGGGCGCCCAGGCCTGTGGCCGCGCCCAGCGTCTGCGTGGCGCCGGTCAGCTGCGAGGTGATCGGCACGATCAGCTTGCTGGTGGTAGTGGTCACTTGCTCGACCGCACCGGTCGACAGCACCGTGGTCAGCGTGCCGCCGGCGTCGCTCACCGTGTCGCCCAGCTTGTCCACCACCGTGCCCAGCGGCGAAGTCAGCGGCGCCAGCGGTGCGAGCTGGCCGGTGCCCAGGCCGCTGACAGCGGTGCCGGCGCTGGACACTGCCTTGCCGAGGTCGGTGACCACATTGCCGGTGCTGGCTACCGTGGTGCCAACCGGGTTGGTTGAATCGGGGATGCTGCCCAGGCCCGCTTGCAGGCCCGTGGCCAGCGCGCCCACGGCATCGCCGGTGGAGGCCACCACGCCGCCCAGGCCGCTTTGCGTCTGCGTCGGCACCAGCGGCAGGTTGGCGCTGCCGAGCTGGTTGCCGAGGTCGGTGACGGTGCTGCCCGTATTGCCCAGCACCGTGCCGGCATTGTTGATGACGGTGGCGGTCGGGGTCAGTGCGGTGGGCGTTTCGCCGCCGCCAGTGTTGCCGCCGTTGCCACCCGTTCCACCGGTGCCGCCGGTGCTACCCGTGCCACCGGTACCGCCGCTGGCCACGTCGGTGCTGCCGCCGGAGCCACCCATGCCGCCAGTGCCATCGGTACCCGTAGTCTTGGTGCCGCCATTGGTGCCCGCTGCGTTGCTGGTGCCCATGGAGGTCGATCCGCTGCCGCTGGCGCAGCCACCCAGGGCCAGCAGGGTTGCGAGGAGTGCCGTTACGGCGAGTTGTTGTTTGCGCATGTTCTGTTCTCTCATTCCCGTCGTTTAAATCGCTCGGCCGCGCAACGCGTTCGCTTTCTGCGTGCGGCGGTGACGGATATGGCGCAATCGGTATGCCAGCGCCGCGACGCATCCTGGAAGGGACCCCGCCGAAGCCGGGTGTGGTGCCCGCAATGCCTTGCCGGACGCGGCTTCCAGGGGAGTGGTGGGAACCGCTTGCGGCGCTGCCGGGGATGAGGTGTCAGGGCGGCTGCGCGTTACGCGTTACGTAACGTGTGTCGTCTGCAGGGAACAAGACAGCCGGAACGGCGGGCTTGCGGCGACGGCGATCCAGCCAGGAAAGCGCGGCGTGCCACGCGCTGCCACCGCCTCCCGCCACGGTCGTCCGCGCCGCCGTGTTCCCGTATTCCCGGAACACGTTACGTAGCACGTAACACGTCAGGCCCGCGCCGCAACAGCGTTTGTGCCCGCCCCTTGCGACCCCGCGTCACCCGGTAATCCACGCCAGGCAAGGCTTACAGGGACGCCGGCAGTTCCGTGCCGGCAGCGCCGGCGTCGCTGGCACGCGCCTTGCCATTCGTTGTCCAGACGCGCCGACGATCTCGCGTTCCACTGTCTCGCCGTGCCGGTTCGGAGCGGTCCGCCAGAGGAACAAAGCGGGACACCGGGGAGGCTCGTCGGCAATCCCATGCGGCGAACATAAGACAAAACGGCCGGCAGCACCGCGGCCAACAAGACAGGAGTAGGACAATGCAAAGCAAGCATCCGTCGCAGCATTCCATAACCTCGCTGGCCGCGGCCGGCGTGGCCGCCATTGCCTTGCTGATGGCAGGCTGTTCGTCGGGCGGCAGCGGCAGCGGCGCCAATCCGCGGCCGAGCAGCGGCAACATCGACACGCCGGTCACACCGGGACCGTCCGCATCGGGCGAGACCACGCCCACCGCCAAGGTGACCGAAGGCACGGGCAATACCGTGGTGGCCACGGGCAATGCCATCAGCGAGATCGGCAAGACCATCCAGGACGCGCCGCTGCCATTGCTGCCCACCCAGGCGCGCGAAGGTGCCGGCGACGTGGTGATCAAGACCGGCAGGGCCGTTGGCTCGCTCGGTGCCGGCGTGCGCGACGGGCTGGGGCAGATAGGGTCTGTCGACAACCCGGTTGGCGTGACCGTGGCCAGCACCAGCAACGTGGTCCACGACGTGGGCGAGGCGTTGATCAGCGGCGGCGACCTGGTGCGCGGCCTGGGCACCGAGAAGCTGGCACCGCTGTCACCGGTGACCACTCCGGTGGGTGGCCTGGTCAGGCACGTGGGCATCGCGGTGCACGATAGCAGCGGCAAGCTGCACAGCGTGCTGTCCGAAGGCCCGGTCGCGCAGGTCACGAATTCGGTCAGCAAGGTCATCGTGCCGCTGACCAGTAAGGTCACCGACGGCACGCAGACACTGGGTGCGGGCACGCACCTGGGCGAGCCGGCCAATGGCCTGCTCTACAAGGTTGGCAATACGGTGGCTGCCGGCGGCAGCATGATCAGCAATACGCACGCACCGGTGGTCTCGCCGCTGGGCGGCGTGGTGACTGAGGCCGGCAAGACGGTCGCGGCCGCTGGCGGGCTCCTCAACGGCCAAGATCACGGCGGCGGCAACCCGCTTGGCGGCCTGCTGAACAACCTGCCGCTGGCCAAGCTTGGTGGCGGCGGTGAGGGCGGCTCCGCGGGCGGCGCGCTCGGTCCCGTGACCTCGTTGCTGGCGCCGGTGACCGGACTGGTCGGCGGGCTGAAGCAGGGCGCTCACGACAGCCAGGATGGCAGCGGCGAACACAAGACGTTGCAACTGCCGCTGATCGGAGGCCTGCTGCGCTGAAATGTCTCATACTGGCTAGGTGTTTTCACGGTGCGCTGTCGCTCATCACCCCGTCGCGGCGCACCTTTTTATTTGGCCTGGCATTGCGGTTGCAATGACCGCAATGCCAGGCTGCGGGCCGGTTCCCGGCCGGCCCGCCTGCTCTTTGACAACCTGTTGACCCAGGCATGCCGGGTCGTTTCAAACGCGCGTCTTAACCCCTTTAGGTCATTGCTATCACCCGTAGGAGGGGTATGGTTGAGACATACCATGTCTTATAAAAAAAGTGCAGCAAGCGTGAAAAGTCGATAAAAGAGCGGGCCACAGAGCACCGTGATAATCGAACGGGGGAAGCGTGATCGCGGCTTTAGATCACTCGGGAGTGAAAACATGAAACGACTTATTGCACGCTTCATTAAAGATGAGCGCGGGGCGACGGCTATCGAGTATGGCTTGATCGTCGGGCTCGTCGCTTTGGCCATCGCAGTCGGCGCCGGCCAACTCGGCACAGAACTCAACGCCAGCTTCACTCGGCTCTCAGTCAAGGTTTCGGGATGGTTCGTCAATTGAGCAGGCCGAAACCATAAGTCCCGGCGTGATTGCCGCGCTCCTCTGCGCGGCGACCCTCTACACAGACTTCGTCCACCGGCGCGTTCCCAACGTCCTGCTGGCGGTTGCCATGCTCGCCTTCGGGCTGGCACTGCTCGCCGGACAGGGCACGGAACTGCCGCTGGCCACGCGCCTGATTGGCGCTGGGCTGGGTCTTGCCGTCACCTTGCCGGTGTACGCCCTCGGGCGCATGGCGGCAGGCGACGTCAAGTTCCTGACGGTGGCGGGGTTGTTCACCGGCCCGCAAGGACTGGTGGTGGCATGGGTCGTCGGCAGCCTGCTCGGGCTGGTGCACGCGCTGCTGGCGCTGGCACTGGACGGCAGAGTACTGGCCGCGCTTTGGCAGCGCGCCGCGGCGCGCCTGCGCGTGGCAGCCAGCACGCCGGCCAGGGATCAAGCCTTGCATCACCAGGACAGACCCATTCCAACGGCGCAGTTTTCGCGGGCGCGCGGCATTCCGTATGCCGCGTACCTGGCCGTGGGGGTGCTGGTCTGGATGGCCTCGCGCTAATAGCTGGGTGGGCTAGAGGCAAGCAGGCTGCGCCGCCGGTCGGCGCGAATGAATACCATGGGACCGGGGTTTCAGATGTTGCTGCACGCAAGGGTCAACAGGGGGATCAACCGGCGCCGCCACGGCGCCGGCAGCGCTGCAATTGAATTTGCGATCGTGGCGCCGGTGCTGATCGTCATCGTGATCGGCATCGTTTACTACGGCGTGATGCTGGCGCTGCAGCAGGTGCTGACGCTGGCGGCCGAAGAAGGCGCGCGCGCTGCGCTGCGCTATCCAGTGGGCGTTTCCGGCTCAGGCCTCGCGGCCACACAGGGCGCGCGCGTCAATGCAGCGGCTGCGATGGCGCGGGGCACGCTTCCCACTTCCATCAGGAACTTGCTGTCCACCGGCAACGTTGCGCAGGCGGTGCCCTGCGCATCCGGCTCCACCGATGTCTGCGTGCAGGTCACGCTGAACCTTCCCACCACCAACATCCTTCCCGCCGTGCCGATGGTTCCGCTGCCCGAGACGCTGTCGGGCTCGGCAATGGTCCAGCTTTCTCCTGATATCTGAGCCGCCATGCCCGAACGCCCCCACGCCATGCCCATCCAAAGGAATCCCGCATGACCAGCAAGCACATCCGACTCCTGGCGGTGGTGCTGCTTGGCCTGGCGCTGCTGCTTGCGCTGCTGGCGTGGCAGGTGGGCCGCCAGCCGGCACAGGCGCCCGCGGCATCGAATACCACCAGACCGCTGCATCCGGTGGTGGTGACCACGCGCGCGGCGGAAGCGGGCAAGCCGCTTGATGCCGATGGGCTCAAGGTAGAAATGCTGCCCATCGATCCCGCCGGCGCCTACAGCGAGGTGGCACGCGTGAGCGGGCAAGTGCCGCTGGTGACGCTGGGCGCCAACGTGCCGGTGCTCGAAGGCCAGTTGCTGGCCGGGCTGGCCGCACAGGTGCGGGAGGGCGAACGCGCGGTGGCGGTGTCTGTCGATGAGGTCATCGGCGTCGGCAACCAGGTGCAGCCGGGCGACTATGTCGATGTCTTCCTGGTGCTGCGCCGTGACCAGCAGGAGATCCCGGAAAGCCAGGCGCGCATGCTGCTGTCGCGCCTGCGCGTGCTGGCCTACGGCGTGGTCTCGGTCAACCGGCCGCAGAACGCCAAGCCGGAACAGATGATGGCGCGCCAGGAAGGCGCCAAGACCGCGGTGCTGTCGGTGCCGCTGGAACAGGTCAGCCGGCTGGCCATGGCGCAGCAGTCCGGGCGCCTGCTGCTGGCGCTGCGCAATCCGCAGGACGAAGCCATGCCCAGTGATGGCATGTTTGCCGAACCCCCGCCCGCGCTGGCCGCGCGCGCCGGCGTTCCCGCCCACGCGCCGCGCGCCGCCCCCGACAAGGCCATGGCCGGCGTGATGCTGTCCGGCCTGGCCGCCCCCGCTGCTGCCTCTGCCCCCCGCGCGCCGGTGGCAGCGCCGGCGCCGCGGCCGCTGCAGGTGGCCGCGCCGACCACGCCAGCCCAGGCCAGACAAAGCGCAGGCGTGGAAGTCATCCGCGCGGGCAAGCGCGAGATCGAATAAGAACGTGGGCGCCGACCTTATGCAAATCCAGAAGAACCAGGCCCGGAAGTACCCGGCGCGGAAGTACCCGGCCAATACGGCGGCCTTGCGCCGCAGGCTGATGCAGCTCGCGCTGGCCGCGATGCTGGCCACTACCGCGTGGTGCGCACTGGCGCCGCGCGCACAGGCGCAGGAAGCCGTGAACGCGCGCCAGTTGCGCCTGCTGGCCGGCGCGCAGAAGGAGATCCGCAGCGCGCAGCCGGTGGAGCGCGTGGCGGTGGGCAACCCGGTGGTGGCCGATGCGCTGGTGCTGCGCATGCGCGGTGCCCCCAGCGTGCTGCTGGTGGCCAGGCAACCCGGTGCGACCGAAGTAATGGTGTGGACGCGCGGCGGCGCCGAACCGCTCATCTACAACGTGCAGGTCGATGCGATCGCGCCCGATGCCGATGGCGCGAAGCTTGGCTATTCCGCGGCCGGTGCCACCATCACCGGCCAGTCGCCCGATGCCTATGCCGCGGCGCGCGCGCAGGCCGCGGCGCGCGCGGCCACCCCTGGCAAGACCGATGGCAAGCCCGGCCTGGTGGTGGATCGCTCTACCGTGCCGCTCTCAGGCACCGTGCAGGTCGACGTCAAGGTGGTGGAGATCAGCAAGACCGTGCTCAAGGAAGTCGGCATCAACTTCTTCCGCAACAACTCCGGCTTTGCCTTCGGCACGTTCTCGCCATCGACGCTGAACAAGTTCACCTTTACGCCCGGCAGCGGCGGCGCGCCGGGCAGTTTCAGCGCCGACATCGCGTCGCCGATGAGCAATGCCTTCAACCTGGTGGCCGCGTCGCTGACGCACGGCATCTTCGCCAATATCAGCCTGCTGGAGGCCAACGGCCTGGCACGCGTGCTGGCCGAGCCCAGCCTGGTGGCGCTGTCCGGCCAGAGCGCCAGCTTCCTGGCCGGCGGCGAGATCCCGATCCCGGTGCCGCAGGCGCTGGGCACGACCACCATCCAGTTCAAGCCGTTCGGTATCGGGCTGACGGTGTCGCCCACGGTGCTGTCGGCCGACCGCATCGCGCTGAAGGTGGCACCGGAGGCGAGCGATCTCGACCCCTCGCGCGGCATTTCGATCAATGGCGCGGTGGTGCCCGCCATCGTCACGCGGCGCGCCGACACCACGGTGGAACTGGGTGACGGCGAGAGCTTCGTGATCGGCGGGCTGGTCAGCCGCAACACCGTCAGCAACGTCAACAAGGTGCCGGTGCTGGGCGACCTGCCGGTGATCGGCGCCTTCTTCAAGAACCTGAATTTCCACCAGGAAGACCGTGAGCTGATGATCGTGGTCACGCCGCGCCTGGTGAAGCCGCTGGCCAAGGGCGCGCCGGCGGCGCAAGCCGTTGGTGCCGACGGCCGCACCAACGGCAGCCCCAATGTGTGGGGCTGGTATGTGCTGGGCGAATTCGCGGACCCGACTTTGCCGGGCTTCTCAAAATAGCCGCTGGCCGTGCCGGCAGGCATGGCCAACGGCTTGAGGCAGAGAGATGGACTATTTTCTGTTGCATGCAACGCAGGGCGAAGTGAAGGACTGGCTGGGCAAGATCCTGGGCGGGCTGGGCGCGCTGGTGGCCGAAGGCGGCGCCCAGGAAGCCTTTCTCGAGCGCGTGGCTCAGCTGCGCCCGGGGCTGGTGTTCCTGCACTTCTCGACGGAGCTGGCCGGCGCGTCGGCGCGGCTGGGCGAGCAGCTGCTGCGGCTCTTCCCAGGCCTGCCGCTGGTCGCGGTGGGCCACGCCGACGAGCCCGGCATCATGCTGGCGGCGCTGCGCGTGGGCGTGAAAGACTTTATCGACCTGCGCGACGCGCCGGCCGATGCCGAGGCCGTGGTCAAGCGCCTGGCCGTGCCGGGCGAGCAGGTGCGCCCGGCCGATTCGGCGCGCCAGGGCAAGATCGTGGCGCTGCTGGGCGCACGCCCCGGCGTGGGCGTGACCAGCCTGGCCGTGAACCTGGCCGCGGCGGCACGCCGCCACCTGCCGCTGAACGAAAAGACCGATGCGCGCGCCGAAGTGCTGCTGCTGGACCTGGGCCTGCCGGCGCGCGACGGCGCGCTGTACCTGAACCTGAGCCCGGGCTTCCACTTTGTCGAGGCGGTGCGCAACCTGCGCCGCTTCGACCAGGTCTTCGTGCAGACCGCGCTGACGCGCCACGGTAATGGCGTGTGCGTGCTGCCGCTGCCCGCGGCGCTGGGCGAACTGCGCGACATCTCCTACTCCGAAGCCATCGGCCTGCTGGAGCGGCTGCGCGCGTTCTTCGACATGCAGATCATCGACCTGGGCGGCTTCGGCAATGCCGAGTTCACCGCGCAGATCGTCAAGGCCGCCGACAGCGTGGTGCTGGTGGCCGACCAGAGCGTGGGCGCGATCGTCTCGGCCGCGGAGCTGGTGCATGAACTGCGCGCGCGCGAGGTGGAGCGCGACGACCTGCACCTGCTGGTGTCGCGCTTCGATGCGCGCCTGGGAGTGGATGCCGCGCAGATCGCACACCGCGTGGGCGTGCAGTCGGTGGGCACGCTGCCTGACAGCCGCGCGCCGCTGGTGCTGGCCATGAACCGCGGCGCAGTGCTGGCCGACGACGATCCGCACGACCCCTATGTGCGCGCGCTGGCCGACCTGCTGGCGCGGATGAAGGAAAAACTGCCTGAGGCGCTGCGCGCGGTGCGCGTGGCACGCACTGGAAGCTGACATGACGCAAGCGATTGAATTTTCCGATAACACCCCCGCACCGTTCCCGGTCTCGCAGGAATTCCAGAACATCAAGGAAGCGGCGCACGAGCACCTGCTGACCCGCATCGAAGAGCTTGGCGCAGAGTTCGGCCGCTGGTCGCGCACCGCGATCCAGCGCTTTGTCGACCTGGAGCTCGAGAGCTTTACCCGGTTGCGCCGCATCCCCATCAACGAGGCCGAGCTGCGCCAGATCGCCGAGGCGCTGACCAAGGAGCTGGCCGGCTTCGGCCCGATCGAAGACCTGCTCAATGACCCCGCGGTGGAAGACATCCTGGTCAACGGCCACCTTGACGTCTACGTGTCGCGCCACGGCGTGCTGGAGCGCATCCCGGTGCGCTTTACCGACAGCGGCCACCTGCTGCGCATCGTGCGCCGCATCCTGGCGCCGATCGGCAGGCGGCTGGACGAGTCCAACCCGATGGTCGATGCGCGCCTGCCCGACGGCGGCCGCATCAACGTGGTGATCCCGCCGCTGGCGCTGGAAGGCCCGGTGGTGTCGATCCGCAAGTTCCGCAAGGACCCGATGACGCCTGCCGACCTGCAGGCGCTGGGCACCATGAGCCCCGAGATCTGCGACCTGCTGCAGGCCGCGGTGCAGGCGCGCTGCAATATCCTGGTGAGCGGCGGCACCAGCTCGGGCAAGACTTCGCTGCTCAACGCGCTGGCCACTTTCGTGCCGACCACCGAGCGCGTCATCACCATCGAGGACACCGCCGAGCTGGCGCTGAACCACCCGCACGTGGTGCGGCTGGAAAGCCGTCCCGGCGGCTTCGAGGGCACCGGCGTGGTGTCGATCCGCGACCTGCTGCGCAACAGCCTGCGCATGCGCCCGGACCGCATCATCGTGGGTGAAGTGCGCGGCGGCGAGGTGTTGGAAATGCTGCAGGCGATGAGCACCGGCCACGACGGCTCGATGGGCACCATCCACGCCAGCAGCCCGCGCGAATGCCTGTACCGGCTGGAGATGCTGGCGGGCTTTGCCGGCTTCCAGGGCAGTGAACTGAGCCTGCGGCGCCAGATTGCCAACGCCATCGACTTCATCGTGCAGATCGCGCGCCTGTCCAACGGCAAGCGCCGCATCGTCTCGATCACCGAGGTCACCGGGCTGGGCGACAACATCATCTCGACCCAGGAGCTGTACCGCCATGAGCCCTTCATGAACCCGGACGGCACCGAGACCGACCGCTGGCTCTCGCTCGGCTTGCTGCCGCACTCGCCCAAGCTGGCGCGCATGCGCGGTCCGGGTTTCATGCTGGACGACCGCTTCGATGTCTAGCGCCACGCTGCTGCTCGCCGCCATGGCCCTGGTCATCACCGGCCTGGGCCTGCTGCTGCTGGCCAGCGCGCAGGCGCGTGCGCGCCGCGAGCAGCAGCAGGCCTTCCTGCAGGCGCAGACCGAGCAGGTGCGCCTGCGCTATGCACAGGCGCCGGATCCGGCGCTGCAATTGCCCGCGCGCGACTTGCGCCGCCGCTGGGACGACTTCCTGCGGCGTGCCGAACTGGCGCCGACGCGGCGCACCGCCATCGTCTGGATCACCCCGGTGGTGCTGTGCACGCTGGCCGGCGCCGTGGCGGGGCAATGGCTGGGCGCGGTGTCGGCCCTCATCGTGGCGCTGGCAGTGGCGGCGTTCGCGGCATGGAACCGCGTGCGCCGCCTGCACAAGAAGCTGCTGTCGCAACTGCCCGGGTTCCTGGACGGCGTGGTGCGGCTGATGACGATCGGCAGCAGCGTGCCGGCGGCGTTCCAGAATTCGATCGCCAATACCGAGGCGCCGCTGCGCCAATGCCTGGTGCAGGCCATCCACCTGCAGCGCGCCGGCAAGGAGCTTGACCAGGCGGTGCTGCAGGTCGGGCGCGTGTACAAGGTCGAGGAACTGGTGCTGGTGGCTTCCGTGCTGCGCCTGTCGGTGCGCTACGGCGGCCGCGCCGATGTGGTGATGGAGCGCACCGCCGCCTTCATGCGCGACCGCGAACAGGCCCAGCGCGAGCTGATGGCGCTGTCGGCCGAGACCCGGCTGTCGGCGTGGATCCTGGGGCTGCTGCCGCTGGTGGTGGCCGGCGGCCTGTTCATGCTGAACGCGGGCTACATCATGATGATGTGGAAGGATCCCACCGGCAAATCGATGCTGCTGTCGGCCCTGGCGCTGGAAATTGCCGGGGCCTTCATGCTGTACCGGCTGGCCAAGTCGATCTGAGCGGCATGCCAGCACGCAGACAAGAGCCAACATGGACCGCCTGACACTGATTTCGCTCAGCCTGCTGGCTGCCGCTTGCGGCGTGGGCGTACTGACGCTGCCGCTGTTGCGCGACTGGCGCCAGCGCCGGCTGGCGGCGCGCACCATCGACGGCGCGCTGGCGCGGCAGCGCGCGGCGGAAGCTGCCCAGGCCGCGCACGCCGCGCAGGCCGCGGCCCCCGCTGCGCCGGGCACCCAGGCTGCGGCAAAGGCCGGTGCCGCCGCGCCGCAGGGCAGGGCGGCTACGGCAATCGGGGCACAACTGGGCGCGCGCGTGGGCGAGCGCATCAGTGCCCACTGGCTGGATTCGCGCCTTGGGCGCGCGGTGGTGACGCCGGAAGACCAGCAACTGCTGGAGCAATGCGGATGGTACGGGCCGCAGTCGCGCATGCTGTTCGGCGTGCTGCGGCTGGGGCTGCCGTTGGCCCTGGCGCTGGCTGCCATGCTCTGGCACGTGGGCGCGGGCGCCTTCGCCATGGTCGCATGGGGCTTCGGCACGTTTGCGCTGGCCTACCTGGCCCCCAAGTGGCACCTGCGCCGCCGTGCCGCGGCCCGCCTGTGCATGGTCGATGACGAGCTGCCGGTGCTGATCGACATGCTGCGCCTGCTGCAGGGCGTGGGCCTGTCGATCGACCAGAGCCTGCAGGTGATCGTGGCCGAGTTCGGCAGCATGCTGCGCGTGCTGGGGCCGGAGCTGGCACGCGCCAACCAGCAGTTTGCCTCGGGACGCTCGCGCGAACAGACGCTCTTGCGCATCGGCCGGCTGTTCGACAGTGAAGACCTGAAGAGTCTGATCACGCTGCTGACGCAGGTGGACAAGCACGGCGGCGCGGTGCAGGAGCCGCTGCGCCAGTTCGGCCTGCGCATGCAGGAGGCGCGCAAATCGCGCATGAAGGACGAGATCGGCCGGCTGACGGTCAAGATGACCGCGGTGATGGTAGTGAGCCTGCTGCCGGTGCTGCTGATCCTGACCGCGGGCCCCGGCTTTCTCGGGGTGATCCGCATGCTGGCACACATGGGAGGGACGCGATGACGCGCTCAGTCGGTCCGGCACTGGGCCGGATCTCGAAAATGGCGGCGTGCCTGCTGCTGGCGGCGCTGTCGGGCTGCGCCGCCAATCCAAACGGGGCCGCGGCCATGCATGAGCAGGCCGAGGCCCAGGTGGAACTGGCCAGGCTGCGCGACAAGACCGCGCGCGCCGAATACAGCGAGCAGGCGGTCTACCTGGGCCTGATCCGCAAGATGCAGCAGGACGGTCTCTACTTTGCCTCGCTGGCGCATATCGAGGTCTACGTGAAGCGCTTCGGCGCCGGCCCGGAGATCCAGGCGATGCGCGCCGATGCGCTGCGCGAGGCCGGGCAGGACAAGGCCGCCACCGATGCTTACCAGCAACTTGCAGCGACGTCGCAAGGCGAGCAGGCCGCGCATGCGCACCACGGGCTCGGCCTGCTGGCGGGGCGCCAGGATGACTTTGCGCGCGCCGTCAATGAGCTGCGCCAGGCCGCCGCGCTCGACCCTGTCAATCCGCGCATCTCCAGCGACCTGGGCTATGCGCTGATGCGTGCGGGCGCGCTGCAGGACGCACGCGTGCCGGTGATGCAGGCGCTGGAACTGGACGGGCGCAATCCGCGTGTGATCAGCAACGCCGTGGTGTGGCTGATGGCCGACGGCAAGCGCGCGCAGGCCAACGCCATGATGCAGAAGGCCGCACTGCCGGAAGCCACGCGCAGCGCCATCCGCAAGGAAGCCGACCGCATCGCCCGCGCCAGCGCGGCGCGCGGCCGTGCAGCGGCCCGTCCGGCGCCGGCAGTGCGGGCGCCATCGAAACCCGCCACCACCGCCCCGGCCACCTCGGTGGCGGCCGTGGCCGCGACCGCAGGGGCTACCCCATGACCGCCATGTTCCGCATTGCCATCCCGACGCTCTGCCTGCTGATGCTGGCGCCCGTCGCGCAGGCGCAGACCGACCGCGCGACCGAGACCGCCGCCGCCACCGGCATGCCGGCAGGCAGCCCGGCGCAACGCGAGATCGGCGCCGACACGCGCGCCATCCTTGCGATCCAGCGCGAAGGCATGCAGGCCGGCCCCATGCTGCCGATGCACGGCGAGCAGGCCGCGCTGGGCTATGAGCGTTACATGAACAGCTTCCGCTTCGCGCTGCCGGAGTTCTACACGGGGCAGGCCAACGCCAGCACCGCGCGCGCCGGCTCCGCTGGCCAGATGCTGGGCGGCAAATGAGCTTGCGCCAGCCGCGGCGGCGCCGGGCACCTCGATCCGCACGCGGCGCCATCAGTGTGATGGCGGCGCTGCTGATCGCCACCGTGGCGATTGCCGCGCTGGTGTCGATCGACGTGGGGCATGTGTTCATGCGCCAGCGGCAGTTGCAGAACATGGTGGATCTGGCCGCGATGTCGGCGGCGCAGCAGCTTAAGCGGGCGGATAGCGCGGCGAATCTCAACGCCGCTGTGCTGGGTACGGTCAGAAATATCGGTGCGAAGAACGGGTATCCGTCGGGCACTGCAATGGGTTGCGGCGATGCTACCGGTGGCGGCGCGGATGCCATGACGGCCTGTCTTGGCGTGTGGGACCCGGCGAGCGGCGAGCCCAGGCATTTCAGCGCCGCCTACAATCCGGCCCAGCTGTCGCCCAATGCCGTGCGAGTTCAGGCCACGCAGACTGTGCCGATCCTGTTCGTGATCGATGGGGGTAGCGGCCGGCAGCTGTTTGCGGAATCGATTGCCAGCGGCAGCCCGCCGGTGGCGGCGTTTTCGCTCGGGACCGGGTTGCTGGATGTCAATTCGGCCAACAGCCTGCTAAGCGTTCTGTTGGGGAGCTCGGTGCAATTGTCGGCCGTGGATTGGGAAGGACTGGTCAATGCCAATGTGACGCTGGATCAGCTACGCGTGCGGGCAAACGTGGGTACTGTGGACCAGCTGCTGAACACTGCGCTGAGCCTGCGGGATTTCTACGCGCTCGTGCTCGGTGCGGCCGGCCGCGATGCGTTGTTGAACACGATGCTGGGCAGTCCACCGACCACGCTGGGCGCGGGCGGTGCGGGAGTCGCGGTGTCGCTGGCCCGGTTGCTGCAGCTTGGAGTGTTGGCGCCAGCGGCATCGTCGGCTGCGGAGGTGGGACTTAGCGTGGCCCAGCTGCTGCTGGCAGGGGCGCAGGTGGCGCGGGGCGATGCGGCGGTGGCGCTCCCGGTGACGGTGCAATTGCCGGCGGGATTGAGTGGCCTGAGTGCCAGCGTGCAGGTGATCCAGCCGCCGGTGATGGCGGTGGGACCCGCGCGCAAGCTGACCGACAACCCGGCAACATGGCAAACATCGGCGCACTCCGCGCAGGTAGAGGTCGCGTTGGCTGCTACCGTATCGAGTGGTCCAATCAGTGGCTTGCTCGGCGTCCAGCTCAACGTGCCCCTGCATATCGCCGCCGCCGAAGCTACGGCTGACCTGACCGGTCTGCAGTGTGCGGCGGCACCTGCTGACCGTCGTGCCACGCTGCATGTCACACCCGGTCTGGTAAGCGCTTGTCTCACGAACCAATGCACAGGTGGCAAGGTGACGATCGGCACGGCGTCGACACTCTTCCAGCCGCTGATCAAGCTTGTGGTAGTCGATAATCCGAAATACCGCAGTACGGCGGGCAGTGATATCACCCTCGCGCCCGGCGGACATGCGCAAGTGGGCACGACCAACCCGGTCGGAGGAATCTTCTCCCAGGTGCTCGCGTTGCAGGTCACGCCCGAGGTGCTGGGCATCCCAATCCCGCTTTCCGTCGACCTGAGCGCCTTGCTGGTCCCCCTCGGCGCGGCACTGGACGCAGTCCTGCCATCCGTTCTCGCGCAGGCAGGCATCCAGCTAGGCACCGCCGACCTCTGGGTCCACAGCATCGACTGCAACAATGCCGAACTGGTGTACTGAGCCATGATCGCGCCAAACCGCCTGATGGCAGAAATCGAATGAAGACAGACCGCTGGGCCTACGAAAACCTTGAAGTCTACGTGTGGGAAGGCAAGTACGAGATTGCCGACCGCGTCACGCGTTTCCTGGCGCCGCTGGGCGTGGACGTGATCCGCGCCGGCGCGCTCGATGCCTTGCCTGCCGAGCCGCGCCTGAAGCCCTGCATCGCGGTGATCAGCGTGTCGGTGATCGGCGCGGCGCGCTTCTCGCTGGACTGGGAGGCCGCGCACGGCATGCCGGTGATCTGGGTGGCCGGCCCGGGCCGCGAGGCCGATCCCGGCCGCTTTCCGCCGGAGTACGCGCATATCCTTGCCGATGACTTCACCGGCGCCGACCTGCGCAGCCAGATCGGCAAGCTGCTGCCGCAACTGCTGGCCACGGACGCGCCAAGCGAACGCGAGGCCGACCTGGTGGCCGGTTCGCCGGCGATGCGCCAGCTGCTGCAGCATGTGGAAACCTTTGCCGACTTCGGCAGCAGCGTGATGCTGTATGGCGAAACCGGTGCGGGCAAGGAACGCATCGCGCGCCTGTTTCACGAGCGCAACGGCACCTACGGAAAGGGGCCGTTCGTCGCGGTCAACTGCGGCGCGATCCCTGACGGCTTGTTCGAGTCGCAGTTCTTCGGCCATGCCAAGGGCGCGTTCACCGGCGCCTCCTTTGCGCACCGCGGCTATTTCGAGCAGGCCAACGGCGGCACGCTGTTTCTCGATGAAATCGGCGACCTGCCGCTGTTCCAGCAGGTCAAGCTGCTGCGCGTGCTGGAAGAGAACGTGATCACGCGGCTGGGCTCGACCCTGGCGGTCAAGCTGGATTTCCGGCTGGTGGCGGCGACCAACAAGGACCTGCGCGATGCAGTACGGCAGGGGCGCTTCCGCGCCGACCTGTTCTTCCGCCTGGCGGTGATCGAGATGCGCATCCCCAGCCTGGAAGAGCGTGGCCTGGCCGACAAGGTGGCGCTGCTGCAGTCGTTCTTGCGCCATATGCTGGGGGAATCCGGCTTCGACGCGTTGCCGCCGATGCCGGACTGGCTCAAGGGCGCGGTCGGCACCGCCTATTTCACCGGCAATGTGCGCGAGCTGCGCAATCTGGCCGAGCGCGTGGGCATCACCGTGCAGCAGACCGGGCACTGGGATGAAGAGCGCATCCGGCCGCTGTTCCGCTCGCTGCATCCGGGTGCGTTTGATGGCGGCGAGCGCAACGACCTGCGTGCCGATACGGAAGAACGCCGCCGCATCCTGGCCGCGCTCGATGCCAATGGCTGGCGGCGGCAGGACACGGCGGCGAGCCTGGGCATCAGCCGCAAGGTGCTGTGGGAAAAGATGCGCAAGTACCAGATCGCCGACAGCGAGGCCGAGCCGGCCTGAGCGCGCGCGCACGCCTGAGCCGTTGCTGAACGGGCGGGCAGTGCGCAACGCATTATGATGCGGGTTTCGCCCCTTCTTCAATCGGACCCCGGATTGCGTTTCCTTCACACCGCCGACTGGCATCTCGGCCGGCTCTTCCATGCGCGCAGCCTGCTGGAAGACCAGGCCCATATCCTTGACCAGTTTGTTGAACTGGTCCGCACCGAACGCCCCGACGCCGTGCTGATCGCCGGCGACGTCTACGACCGCGCCGTGCCGCCGCCAGAAGCGGTGGCCTTGCTCGATGACGTGCTGGGCCGCATCGTCGTCGACACCGGCGTGCCGGTGGTGATGATCGCCGGCAACCATGACAGCGCGCAGCGGCTGGAATTCGGCGCGCGGCTGATGCGGGCCCAGGGCCTGCACGTGGCCGGCCGCACGCTGGCCGAGGCTGCCTGCGTGACGCTGCACGACGCGCACGGCGAGGTGCGCATCTACGCCCTGCCTTATGCGGAGCCTGCCGTGGTGCGCGATGCCATCGGCACCGACCTGCCATCGCATGAAGCCGCGCTGCGCGCGCAGCTCGATGCCATCCGCGCGGTGCATCCGCCAGGCGTGCGTGCCGTGGTGGTGGGCCATGCTTTTGTGGTGGGCGGCGCGGCGAGCGAATCGGAACGCCCGTTGTCGGTGGGCGGCAGCGGCGCGGTGGCCGCGGACCTGTTCGCCGGTTTCGACCTGGTTGCGCTGGGCCACCTGCACCGGCCGCAGACGCTGGGCGGCGGGCGTATCCACTATGCGGGCTCGTTGCTGAAGTATTCGCTGTCAGAGTGCGCGCACGACAAGTCGGTGTCGCGCATCGAACTGGGTGCGGACGGGGCCGTTGCCATCACGCCGGTGCCGCTGCAGGCGCTGCGTGACGTGCGGGTGGTGGAAGGCGAACTGGCGCAAGTGCTGGCAGAGGCAGCCGGCGATCCGCAACGCGATGACTACATCCACGCGCGGCTTACCGATACCGGCGCGCTGCTGGACCCGATGGCCAGGCTGCGGCAGGTCTACCCCAACGCCCTCGCGATCGAGCGCACGGTGCTGGCGCGCACTGGCACGGCGTCCGAGGCCGGGCGCAAGCTGCGGCAGCTGGGCACTGGCGAGCTCTTTGCCAGCTTCTTTCGCGAAGTGGCGGATGCGGAGCTGGACCCGGACCAGCGTGCAGTGCTTGACCAGGTGCTGACCGGCATCGTTGCAGCGGACCGGGAGTCGGCATGAGGCCACTGCATTTGACGCTGCAGGCCTTCGGCCCCTTTGCCGCGACCGAGCAGGTCGATTTCACGCGGCTGGGCGAGCAGGCCTTCGTGCTGATCCACGGCCCGACCGGCGCGGGCAAGACCACGCTGCTCGACGCGATCTGCTTTGCGCTGTACGGCGATACCTCCGGCGGCGAGCGCAGTGCGCAGGCCATGCGCAGCGCCAACGCCGCGCCCGCGCTGCGCACCGAGGTGACGCTGGAGTTCAGCCTTGGCGCGCAGCGCTGGCGCGTGGTGCGCTCGCCCGTGCAGGAGCGGCCCAAGCAGCGTGGCGAGGGCTGGGTGACCGAGCCGGCCAGGGCGCAGCTGGACCTGCATGACGGCAACGACTGGGTCAGCAAGGCAGGCCAGCCGGCCAAGGTCAGCGATGCCGTGCGCGACTTGCTGGGCTTCGACAGTGCGCAGTTCCGCCAGGTGATCGTGCTGCCGCAGGGGCGCTTCCGTGAATTGCTGACCGCCAGTTCGCAGGCGCGTCAGGCCATTCTGGAGCGCCTGTTCCGCACCGAGCTGTACCGGCGCGTGGAAGAGCTGCTGAAGGCCGAGGCCGCCGGCATCCGCCGCGATGCCGAGCGCATCACCATCCAGCGCGACGAGGCGCTGCGGCAAGTTGGCGTGGAATCGGCGCAGGCGCTGGCAGAGGGGGTCGAGGCATTGCAGGCCGAGTTGCAAGCACTGCAAGGGCAGGAACAGGGCGCGCGCGCCACGCTGGCCGCAGCGCAGGCGGCGCTGGGTGCCGGTGAGCAGGTGGCGGCGCGCCTGCAGGAGCGCCAGCAGGCGCAGGCCGCGCACGCGGCGCTGCTGGCGCGCCGGCCAGCCATGGAGGATGAGCGCGCGCGCCTGCACGCCGCCCAGCGCGCCGCGCGTGTCAGGCCGGCACTGCAGGCATGGCAAGCCGCGCAGCGCGACCAGGCCGCCAGCGCGGTGGCCTTGACGCAGGCCGGCGAGCAGGCGGCGCGCGCCGCGCAACAGGCCACACAGGCGGCTGCCGCATTGCAGGCCGAAACGGCACGCGCTGAAGCGCGCCAGTCCGCGCAGCGGCGGGTTTCGCAGCTGGCAGACATGCTGCCGCGCGCGCAGCAGCTGGGTGCGCAACTGGCCGCGCTGCAGGCGGCCGAAGCCAGGCAGGTGGCAGCCGCCACCGCGCGCGAACGCGCCGCCGCACAGCTCGCCACGCGGCAAGCCGATGCCGTTGCCGCGCAGTCCGCGCTGGCGCAAGGCCAGCTTGCCGCAGCGCAGGCACAGGCCACGGCGTTGCAGCTGGCAGCATGGCAGGAACGCGCGCGGCAGCTTGACCGTCATCAGCAAGCTGCCCGGACGCTCGATGCCGCCAACGCGCAGGCCGTCACCGCCGCCGCGGCCGAACAGCAAGCCCTGCGCCAGCGCGAGCAGTGCCGCGCCGCGCTGGCCGAAGCGGAAGCCGCCTGGCGCACCGGGCAGGCCGCGCGGCTGGCCGCAAGCCTGGCAGCGGGCGATGCCTGCCCGGTCTGCGGCAGCACGGCGCACCCCGCGCCCGCGCAGCATGTGGCGGCGCCGCTGTCGGACCAGGCGCTGGAGCAGGCCCGCCACGCCGCGCTCGAGGCCGAGTCCCAGGTGGTGCGCTGCACCGGCCAGCACCAGGTGGCACAAGCCGCCATTGCCCAGGCGCGCGAGCGGCTGGACGAACTGGCGCAGGCGCTGGGGGAGGTCGGCGGGGTTGGCGATGAGGCCGCCCGCAAGCTGAAGGCGGAGATCACGGCGCTGGAAGCGGCATGGGCCGGTGGCCGGCAAGCGGCGGCAAGCCTTGCGCAACGCGAAGCCGCCATCGTCAGTTGCCGCACGGCGCTCGCCGCGGCGGAAGCCGCCAGCCGCGATGCCGCAGCCGCCGCCGAGGCCGCTGCCCAGGCGCTGGCCCACTGCCGTGGCGAATGGCAGGCCGCCAGCACGCAGCTCCCTGAGGATTCACGCGACCCTGTGGCGCTGGGCCAGGCCCTGCGCCAGGCGCAGGCCATGCTAGCTGCGCTGGAACAGGCGCTGGCCGCCGCGCAGGCGGCCGAGCGCCAGGCCGCGGCGGACGCAGCAGGGGCGCAGGCCGGACTGGTTTCGGCACAGCAGGCACAGGCGCAGGCGGCGAACCGCCTGGCCGAGGCCGAAGCCGCGCTGGTGCGGGCGCTCGCGCAACAAGGCTTTGCCGATGAACCGGCCCACGCCGCCGCCTGTCTTGGCGACGATGCCATGCAGGCGCTCGACGCGACGCTGCGCGCGTTCGATACCCAACTGGCCACAGCCGGCGACCGGCGCGAACGCGCCGAGGCCGCCGCGCAGACGCTGGACGCGCCGGACCTGGACGGCCTGCGCGCAGCGCGGGATGCGTCGGCAGCCGCGGTGGAAGCCCTGGTCCGGCAACAGGCCGAACGCGGCCGTTCGCGCGACACGCTGCGGCAGTGCCAACTGCGCCTGCAGCAGCTGGACGCGCAGGGGCGCGACATCGAGGCACGCTACGCGGTGCTGGGCCGGCTGGCCGAAGTCGCCAACGGCAACAACCCGCGCCGCATGACGTTCCAGCGCTTCGTGCTGGCCACGCTGCTCGATGAGGTGCTGGAAGCTGCGTCGGCGCGCTTGCTAGCGATGAGCCGCGGCCGTTACGTGCTGCAGCGCGTGCGCGAGCAGGCCGACCAGCGCAGTGCGGGCGGACTGGATATCGAAGTGTTCGACCACGATACCGGCGCGGCGCGGCCGGCCAATACGCTGTCAGGCGGCGAGGGCTTTCTCGCGTCGTTGTCGCTGGCGCTGGGGCTGGCCGATGTGGTGCAGTCGCG
Organism: Cupriavidus sp. UYPR2.512; assembly: GCF_000379565.1. NCBI lineage: Bacteria > Pseudomonadati > Pseudomonadota > Betaproteobacteria > Burkholderiales > Burkholderiaceae > Cupriavidus > Cupriavidus sp. UYPR2.512. The sequence goes on from NZ_KB903120.1 coordinate 22,499, forward strand.
CGCGGGCGGCATCCAGCTCGACACGCTGTTTGTCGACGAGGGCTTTGGCACGCTCGATCCCGAGAGCCTGGACTTCGCCATTCGCACGTTGCTGGACCTGCAGCAGGCGGGACGGCTGGTGGGGATCATCTCGCACGTCACGGAACTGCGTGAGCGCATTGACGTGCGGCTGGAGGTGCGCCCCGGGATTGGCGGCAGCAGGGTGATGCTGACTGGCGTGACGGCCGCGGCGTAGTGCGATGTGGGGCGATGGGGCTGGCCCCCCGTCAGCCGACAAGGACCTGCTGGCAACGCATCGCCATCACCTGTGCTTCAAAGGCGCGTGCGGCCGCCAGGGCCAGGCGGGCACGGCGTGACAGCGGGGCCTGCGCTGGCGCCCGGGGTTGCAGTCGATCCTGATGCTGGCCCAGTTCCCACGCCTGTTGCGTGACACGCAGGATGCGCGCAAGGGCTGCGGCATGACTGGTGGATGAATAGGGGATGTTGGCGGTAGCCATGGCGGGCTCCTCGTTCTTGTCTGGTGCTCTTGTCTTTTATTTCGCGTCTTGTTTCGCGTTACGGCAGCGCGCTCAGCCGGGTGGTCCGGTGGCTGCCAGGCGATGCTGCCTTGTTCTGATTCAAAGATAGGCCGCGCGGCGGTGCGTCCATATCGAGTGCGAGCCGATTATGCTGTGGGTTCCGTCCTACACGGGGCGCTTGCATCACGCTGCGCGTTAATCGCCCACGGCGTTAGCGTCGCCCTCCGCCCTGGCTTGACCCTCTCCTTCGCGCAGGTGTAACCTGTTCATTCTGCGAATTCAAGTTCTTATAGCGAACACCTCGCGAATATCGAGCTAGCGGCGAACACAGCCGCTATAACATCACGCAGACTGCTGGACCGTTCAACGGGCGGCGAACGCGACAAAAAAGCCGCGGGGCCGCGACGAACATCCTTCCGGCGGGACTTCCGGAGACAGCCCTTCATGCGCCGCGCCTTGCGGCCCGCTCCGGTGGCCTGGCGGATCTTCCGACCTGGAACGCAAGTGATCAACAAGCTATACGACTCGGTGGAGGCGGCGGTCGCCGGCATCCACGACGGCGCTACCATCCTGATTGGCGGCTTCGGTCTCGCAGGCATGCCCGCGGAACTGATCGACGCGCTGATCGAGCAAGGCGCGCGCGACCTTACCATCGTCAACAACAACGCCGGCAACGGCGACACCGGACTGGCGGCGCTGCTCAAGGCCAAGCGTGTACGCAAGATCGTCTGCTCGTTCCCGCGCCAGGCGGACTCGTATGTGTTCGATTCGCTCTACCACGCGGGCGAGATCGAGCTGGAACTGGTGCCGCAGGGCAACCTGGCCGAGCGCATCCGCGCCGCTGGCGCCGGCATCGGCGGCTTCTTCACCCGCACCGCGTATGGCACCCCGCTGGCAGATGGCAAGGAAACGCGCATCATCGACGGCCAGGGCTATGTGCTCGAGGCCCCGATCCACGCCGACTTTGCGCTGATCAAGGCCGACACCGCCGACCGCTGGGGCAACCTGACCTACCGCAAGACCGCGCGCAACTTCGGCCCGATCATGGCGATGGCCGCCAAATGCGCCATCGTGCAGGTCAGCCGCGTGGTCGAGCTGGGCGAGATGGACCCCGAACACATCGTGACGCCGGGCCTCTTCGTCAAGCGCGTCGTCAAGGTCGCCTGAGCGCGAACACAGGAGAAACAGCATGCAACGCCTGACCCGCGATCAGATGGCCGCCCGCGTGGCCAAAGACATTCCCGAAGGTGCCGTGGTCAACCTCGGCATCGGCCTGCCGACGCTGGTCGGCAACCACCTGCCAGCAGACAAGGAAATCCTGCTGCACAGCGAGAACGGCCTGCTCGGCATGGGCCCCGCGCCCGCGCCCGGCGAGGAAGACGGCGACCTGATCAACGCCGGCAAGCAGCCGGTGACGATCAAGCCGGGCGGCTCCTACTTCCACCACGCCGACTCGTTCGCGATGATGCGCGGCGGCCACCTGGACTTCTGCGTGCTGGGTGCGTTCCAGGTCTCCGAGAAGGGCGACCTGGCCAACTGGCACACCGGCGCGCCCGGTGCCATCCCCGCCGTGGGCGGCGCGATGGACCTGGCGATCGGCGCCAAGCAGGTGTTCGTGATGATGGAGCACCAGACCAAGCAGGGCGAGAGCAAGATCGTGCCGCAGTGCACCTATCCGCTCACCGGCATCGGCTGCGTGACGCGCATCTACACTGACCTTGCCACGCTCGACGTGACCGCTGACGGCCTGGTCGCGCGCGACCTGGTGCAAGGGCTGAGCTTCGACGAACTGCAGCGCCTGACCGGCGTTCCCCTGAAGCAGGCCTGAGTGCCGGCACCCCGTACAACCAGAGAGAGACACACCATGACTGAAGCCTTTATCTGCGACGCCATCCGCACCCCCATCGGCCGCTACGGCGGCAGCCTGTCCGCGGTGCGCCCGGACGACCTCGGCGCGGTGCCGCTGAAGGCCCTGATGGCCCGCAATCCGAACCTGGACTGGAAGGCGATCGATGACGTGATCTACGGCAACGCCAACCAGGCCGGCGAAGACAACCGCAACGTGGCGCGCATGTCGGCGCTGCTGGCCGGCCTGCCGCAAGAGGTGCCGGGCGCCACCGTCAACCGCCTGTGCGGCTCCGGCATGGACGCCACCGGCATCGCCGCGCGCGCCATCAAGGCCGGCGAAGCCACCCTGATGATCGCCGGCGGCGTGGAAAGCATGAGCCGCGCCCCGTTCGTGATGGGCAAGGCCACCAGCGCGTTCTCGCGCGATGCCCAGATCTTCGACACCACCATCGGCTGGCGCTTTATCAACCCGGCCATGCGCGCGGCCTACGGCGTGGACTCGATGCCCGAGACCGCCGAGAACGTCGCCACCGACTACAAGATCAGCCGTGAAGACCAGGACCTGATGGCGCTGCGCAGCCAGGAAAAGGCATCGCGCGCACAGGCAGACGGCACGCTGGCGCAGGAAATCACCCCGGTCACCATCGCCCAGAAGAAGGGCGACCCGATCGTGGTCGAGCGCGACGAGCACCCGCGCGCCACCAGCATGGAAGCGCTGGCCAAGCTGCGCGGCGTGGTCCGTGCTGACGGCACCGTGACCGCCGGCAACGCCTCGGGCGTGAACGACGGCGCCTGCGCGCTGCTGCTGGCCAGTGAAGCCGGCATCAAGCAGCACGGCCTGACCCCGCGTGCCCGCATCGTCGGCATGGCCACCGCTGGCGTGGCGCCGCGCGTGATGGGCATCGGCCCGGCACCGGCGTCGCAGAAGCTGCTCAGGCAGCTGGGCATGACCATGGACCAGATCGACGTGATCGAGCTGAACGAAGCGTTCGCCGCGCAAGGCCTGGCCGTGCTGCGTGAACTGGGCGTGGCCGACGACGACAAGCGCGTCAACCCGAACGGCGGCGCGATCGCGCTGGGCCACCCGCTGGGCATGAGCGGCGCGCGCCTGGTCACCACCGCGATGTACCAGCTGCACCGCACCGGCGGCCGCTTCGCGCTGTGCACGATGTGCATTGGCGTGGGCCAGGGCATTGCGATGGTGATCGAGCGGGTTTGAGTCGGTAGCCCTGCCGCTTGTTTGCTCCCCTCTCCCGTGTGCGGGAGAGGGGCCGGGGAAGAGGGCAGGACGTGGCATACCGCGGCGACTGACTTCGTCGACGCACCCGACCTCTCCCCAACCCTCTCCCGCAAGCGGGAGAGGGAGTAAGACCGCAGTCGTTTTGAAAGTGAGTCAAAGATGTCCCTCCCCGTAGCCACCCTCGTGACTGGCGGCAGTTCCGGTATCGGCCGCGCCATCTGTGAAATGCTGCTGGCCAATGGCGTGACCCAGGTGGTCAATGTCGACTACGCGCAGCCGGCCTGGTCGCACCCGAACCTGACCTTCTTCCAGGCCGACCTGACCGATGCCGAGGCGACGCGCGCCGTGGCCGCTCAGGTGACTTCGCGCTTCGCGGTCACGCGCCTCGTGAACAACGCCGGCGCCACGCGCCCGGGCACTGCCGACACCGCCACCGTTGCCGACCTGGACTACGTGACCGGCCTGCACCTGCAGGCCACGCTGCTGCTGACGCAGGCATGCCTGCCCGCGATGCGCGCCGCCGGTTTCGGGCGCATCGTCAACATGGCCTCGCGCGCAGCGCTGGGCAAGGCCGAGCGCGTGGTGTACTCCGCCACCAAGGCCGGCCTGATCGGCATGACCCGCACGCTGGCGATGGAACTGGGCGGCGACGGCGTCACCGTCAATGCCGTGGCACCGGGCCCGATCGCCACCGAACTGTTCCGCAAGAGCAATCCGGAAGGCGCCGAGCAAACCAAACGCATCCTGGCCAGCATCACCGTCAAGCGCATGGGTACGCCCGAGGACGTCGCCCGTGCCGCGATGTTCTTCCTGTCGCCCGACAATGGCTTCGTCACTGGCCAGGTGCTGTACGTGTGCGGCGGCACCACGCTGGGCGTTGCGCCGGTGTAAGCACTGCGCCTCGGCATCCGGCATTCAAGCATTCAACAAGAAGAGACGTTAGCCAAGCGTCACGCATGGCGGCCCGTGGCCGGGCCGCCCACCGGATGGCGCGCATGTGCGCGCCATCCGTTCGGGAACGGCAATCACGCCATTCAGCACAACCTCCCGCGGTACCCAATCACCGCCGGAACGATATAGCACCGGAGCATTACCGATGAGACAAGATTCCCAGACCTCCACCACGCGCCGCCGCCTGCTTGCCGCTGGCGTGGCGCTGGCCACCACCATCGCCGGCTTTGCCGGTGCGGCCCATGCACAGGGCGGCTACCCGACCAAGCCGATCACCCTGATCGTGCCGTTCTCGGCCGGCGGCACCACCGACATCCTGGCCCGTATCGTCGGCCTGCAGCTGGGCAAGGTGCTCGGCCAGCCGGTGGTGATCGACAACCGTCCGGGCGCGGGCGGCAACATCGGCGCCTCGCTGGCGGCCAAGGCGCCGGGCGACGGCTACACGCTGTTCATGGGCACCATCGGCACGCACGCGATCAACCAGTCGCTGTATTCCAAGCTGCCGTATGACCCGGTCAAGGACTTCGCACCGATCACGCGCGTGGCAATGGTGCCGAACTTGGTGGTGGTGAATCCCAAGGTGCCGGTCAACAACGTCAAGGAACTGATCACCTACGTCAAGGCCAACCCGGACAAGCTGTCGTACGGTTCGTCGGGCAGCGGCTCGTCGATGCACCTGTCGGGCGAGCTGTTCAACTCCATGACCGGCCTGCATATCCAGCACATCCCGTACAAGGGCAGCGCCCCCGCCGTGAACGACCTGCTGGGCAACCAGATCGGTCTGATGTTCGACAACATGCCGTCGTCGTATCCGCACGTGAAGGCCGGCAAGCTGCGCGCCATCGCCGTGACTTCGGCCAAGCGCTCGCCGGCGCTGCCCAACGTGCCGACCGTGGCCGAGTCGGGCGTGCCGGGCTATGAAGCCACCTCGTGGTTCGCGCTGTATGCCACCGGCGGCACGCCGCAGCCCATCGTCGACCGCCTCAACGCCGAAGTGGTGAAGATACTGGCCATGCCGGAAGTGAAGAAGCAGATGGCCGACCAGGGCGCCGAACCCAATCCGGAAAAGCCGGCCCAGCTGGCCGCGTTCATGAAGTCGGAAACGGCCAAGTGGGCGAAGGTGGTGAAGGCTTCGGGCGCTACGGTGGATTGATTCACATCCTGGCTGCGCCAAAGAAAAGCCGGTCCCTGTCGGGGGCCGGCTTTTTGTTTATGCGTGAGCGGGGACGGCTTGTGCGGGCATGGCTGCCACTCAGTCGCTGCCAAGCTGCAGCTTGTTCTTCTGCCGCTTCTCGATCGCGGCCTTGAGCAGCGCCGCACTGCGATAGATGCCGTGTGCGAACTTGCCATACGGCAGCGTCGCAAACAACGCCATCACCACGCCAAGGTGGACCGCCAGCAGCAGCGGCATCGCCGCCGTGCCGCGCCCCGCCAGCAACCCCAGCCCGGTGGCGCTGGTCAGCAGCAGCAGCGCGATAAAGCCGCGGTCCATCGGCCGCTGTCGGGCATCCCCATGCATCGGGTGCCGGCGCAGGTTCAGCCATAGCAAGCCGGCCGGGCCCACCAGCAGGCCCGCGCCGCCGGCGGTGCCCAGCAGCACCGGCAGGCTCGTGACCGGGTAGGGCGCATGCCAGCCCAGCAGATAGTGGTAGCCGGTCGCCACCACTGTCGACGCAAAGCACAGCATGAAGCCGTAGAACGTGAAATGATGGAAGCGCCGCCGCGCCAGCGTGAAGCGGTCGCTGGCCTCGTTGCAGCCGTCGCCGTGGCCGCCATCGAGGTAGGTGAGCGCCAGCACGTTCCGGGCCGCTTCTGCCACGGCGGGTGCCGACGCCGTACCGGCCGAGACATCACGCCAGAAGCGGCGCACGCCCAGTCCAAGCGCGAGCACGGCAAAGCCGAACACCCCGCCGAACAATGCCGCCAGCGTGTTGTGCGGGAATACCGCATAGAAGTTGCCGCCGGCATGCGTCTGCCACAGCGCACCGCCCAGCGTGGCGGCCAGCACCAGGAACAACGCCAGCCCGAAGGCCAGCGCCACCGACACCGTGAGCCCATTGCGCTGGTACAGCTTGCCCAGCGGCGCGGGCCACGCATATTCGCTATAGGTTTCCAGCCGCACCTTTGCCATGGCCTGCGGCACATTGACGCCGAAGTCGTGCGGCGGCGCGTACTGGCAGGCGTGGTAGCAGGCGCCGCAGTTGTGGCACAGGTTGGCCAGGTAGTTGACGTCGGCCTTGCCGAACTCCAGCCGGCGGGTCATGGCCGGGAACACCGCGCAGAAGCCTTCGCAGTAGCGGCAGGCATTGCAGATCTGCATCTGCCGGGCGACCTCCGCCTCATTGTCGGTCAGCGGCAGCACGCGGATGACGCGGGATTGCGACGCCGGGGCGGCAGCGTCCTGCCCGGCCAGCTGCGCGGCCTCGCGCGCCAGGGCCTCAAGCTTCTGCATGGACAGCTCCCGTGTTGATGCCTGCTGCCAATGCAGCCTGCGTGCCCGCGATGCGCCCGAAGGCCGTGCCGATCGACATGCCGACACCGGCGGTGTATCCCTTGCCGAGCACGTTGCCGGCCATCATTTCTCCTGCCACGAACAGATTCCCGCTTGGCTTGCCGCCAAAATGCACCTGGGCGCGGTCGTTGACCTTGAGCCCCAGGTAAGTGAAGGTGATGCCCGGGCGCAGCGCGTAGCCGTAGAACGGCGCCTGGTCGAGCGGCCTGGCCCAATGCGTCTTGGCCGGTGCCAGGCCTTCGGTGTGGCAGTCGTCCAGCGCGGTGTGGTCAAAGGTGCCGACGTGGCAGGCGGCGTTGTAGTCCTGCACGGTCTGCACGAATGCCGCTTCCGGCAGCCCCAGCTTGCGCGCGAGCTCAGGCAGCGTGTCGGCCTTCTCGCCGGGAAACACCGGCGGCATGAAGCGGCCGATGGCCTTGCTGTCGATGATCGAATAGCCGATCTGCCCGGGCTGCTGCGCCACCAGCCGGCCCCAGATGGCGTAGCGCTTGGGCCAGAAGTCCTCGCCTTCGTCATAGAAGCGCACGGCGTCGCGATTGACCACGATGCCCAGCGACACGCAATCGATGCGCGTGCAGATGCCGCCGTCGTACAGCGGCGCGCGCGCGTCGATGGCGACACAATGCGATTGCGACGGATCGCCGATGGCATCGGCGCCGGCCTCGATCATGTAACGCAGCAGCACGCCCTGATTGAAGCGCGTGCCGCGGATCAGGAAGTTGTCGGCGGGCCATTCACCACGTTCGTTCTGGCCCCAGGCTTCGCGCAGCCATTCGCGGTTGGATTCGAAGCCGCCCGCGGCCAGCACGCAGGTGCGCGCGGTGAAGCGCTGGCTGCCGCTGCGCGCGGCGACGAAGCGGTCGCCGTCCAGCTCGATCGCATCCACCGGGGTTTCATAGCGGATCTGCACGCCCATCGCTTCGGCGCTGCGGTAGTACGCGTTGACCAGCGCCTTGCCGCCGCCCATGAAGAAGGCGTTGGTGCGCGCCACGTGCAGCGCACCCGACAGGGGCGGCTGAAAGCGCACGCCATGCCTGCGCATCCACGGCCGGCAGGTCGATGACGCGCGGATCACCAGCCGCGCCAGGTGTTCGTCGGTGATGCCGCCGGTGACCTTGAGCAGGTCCTGCCAGTACTCTTCCTGGGAATAGACATCGACCAGCACGTCTTGCGGCGCGTCGTGCATGCAGCGCAGGTTGCGCGTGTGCTGGGAGTTGCCGCCGCGCCAGGCGCGCGGCGCGGCTTCGAGCAGCAGCACCGAGGCCCCGGCTTCGCGCGCCATCAGCGCCGCGCACAGGGCCGCGTTGCCGCCGCCAATTACCAATACGTCGACCATGGGGATTGTCTCCTTGCTGGCGCCATCTTGGCGGACCTGGCGACAAGCCGCCATTAGCGTGCCGGCAAGAGGGCTTCAGCTTTCGTGAAGCCCGGCCGGGGGGACGGCGCCGGACTCAGCGCGGGCGCAGCGTCGCGCCGGGCCAGTGGCCTGCGCGCACCAGCGTGGCGGCCACATCCGCCAGCACCACGCGCGCGGCCAGCCCCGCCGGCGACAGTTCGTCGTCCGACAGGCTGACCAGCAGGTTGGGCCGCGTGGCGCCAGCGTCGGTGACCAGTATGCTGCGGTAGGGCGTGCCATGGCTGCGCGCCAGCGCCGCGCCCGGCTGGATGGTGGCGCCCAGGCCACCGCGCACGGCGTCCATCAGGATCGCCAGCCCGTCGATCTCCGCCACCACCTGGGGCTCACGCTTCGCCTGGCGAAAGCAGGCGGCGACCAGCGCGCGCAGCCCATGCGAGCCGCTGGGCAGGATCAGCGGCAGCTTGCCCAGTGCCGCCACCGAGGTCTGCTCGCCGCGCGGCATGCCGGCCAGCCCCTCGGCGCCGATCACGAACAGGCGCTCATCGAGCAGCGGCAGCACGCTCCAGCGCTGTGCCGGCTCCTCGCTGAACAGCACCGCCAGGTCGATCTGGCGCGCGCTCAGCATCGTGCCGAGGTAGCCCGACAGGCTCTCCACCATGCGCAGCCGCACGTCGGGGTAGCGCTCGCGCATGGCCTGCATGAAGGGCAGCGCCAGCACCGCGGCGGTGCTGGGCGGCAGGCCCACGCTGACATGGCCCGACAGGCGCGCCTGCCGCGCGGCCAGCGCGGCATCGTCGATATGGCGCAGCGCCAGCTGGGCCTGGCGCCAGAAGGCCAGCCCGGCATCGGTGGCGACTACGCCGGTGGAAGTGCGCTGCAGCAGCCGTGTCGACAGCTCGCTCTCCAGCCGGCTGATCTGCTGGCTCAGCGCGGACGTGACCACGCCCAGCTCCAGCGCCGCCTTGCCCATGCTGCCATGCTCGATCACGCTGACGAAGTAGCGCAGTTGCCTCAGTTCCATGTCGCGTCCCCACTGCCGCAATTTGCCCGCATGGTAGCGGAAAACCCGCCGCAGTTCACGAATCCTGAAGACCTCTTAACGCCCGCCCGATGGCGCGCTTGCCAGCGGCTGCGTAGAGTCGCACCGGTCAGAAACGGGCGGAAGCGACGCTACGCAGCCGCCATTCCATAACAACATGACTTCCCGTAAAGGAGACTGCATGACAACCGTTTCGCGCATGCGCCGCGCCGTGGTGGCCGGCCTCGCCGGTGCCGCTGTGCTGGGCGCGCCCGCCGCGTTCGCCGCGGACAACTGGCCGGCCAAGCCGATCACCCTGGTAGTGCCCTTCGCCAGCGGCGGCACCACTGACATCCTTGCCCGCACCATCGGCCAGAAGCTGGGCGAGGCGCTGCAGCAGCCGGTGGTGGTGGACAATCGCCCCGGCGCCGGAGGCACCCTCGGCGCGGCCAACGTGGCGCGCGCGCCGGCCGACGGCTACACCTTCCTGCTGGCCACCGTCGCCCACACCATGGCGCCGGCCATCTACAAGAGCCTGCCCTACGAATTCACGCGCGACCTCGATCCGGTGGGCCTGGTGGCGCTGACACCCAATGTTCTGGTGGTCAATCCTGCGATCCCGGTGAAGTCCGTGTCCGACCTGATCGCCTATATCAAGGCGCATCCCGGCAAGGTCAACTACGGCTCGGCCGGCATCGGCAGCACCGAGCACCTGTCCGGCGAGCTGTTCCGCGCGCTGACGGGCACCGACATTGCGCATGTGCCATATAAGGGCGGCGCGCCAATGATGACTGACCTGATCGCAGGCCAGATCCAGATGGCGATCGAGACCAGCCCGTCGGCGTCGCAACACGTGCGCAGTGGCAAGGTCCGGGCGCTGGCGGTCACCACAGCGAAGCGTTCCGCCGCCTATCCCGGCGTGCCGACGCTGGCGGAGAGCGGCGTCAGGGGCTACGAAGTCACCACGTGGTTCGCGCTGATGGCGCCGCGCGGCACGCCCGCTGCGATCGAGCAGCGCGTATCGGCAGAGCTGGGCAAGCTGCTGAAGGCGCCGGAGGTGCAGAAGCGGTTTGACGAGCAGGGCGTGACCGCTGGCGACATGACGCCAACGCAGCTTGCTGCCTTTATCCGCGCCGAGACCGACAAGTGGGGCAAGGTGGCGCGGGAATCGGGGGCGAAGGCGGAATAACGGCCTCGCTTACAGGAGCGGCGCTGGCCTTACAGAAGGAGATTGTGCAGGAGCGGCTGCGGCAGGCGACCGGCCGCCAGAACGGGGGCTGAACACCCCTTGCCGGCGAGAGTCCAATTGATGTCGCCAGCCTGAATACGGAGGAACTCACCATGCATGACCTTTCCTTCGTTCACGCTGACGCGGCCCACGTCGAGTGGCAGGTCGCGCTGGCCGACTGCCAGCGCCAGCTGGACACGCAGGATTTCCTGCGCCAGGCGAAGGCAGACAACGCGCCGCCGCTCACGCTCGGCTGGTGCTATCTGAGCGACTACTATGCGCTGGCCGCCGAGGCCATTCTTGCCGCGCTGCAGCAGAACTGGCCCGGCGTGTCCTGGGTCGGCACGGTCGGCCTGGGCGTATCCGCCAGCGGCAAGGAGTATTTCGACGAGCCGGCCATGGTGCTGATGGCGGCGCCGTTTCCGCGCGATGCGTTCCAGCTGTTTTCGGGGCGCCAGCCCTTGCCGCCGGCGTCTTCCGGCTTCGTTCCCCATACCGCGCTGGTGCATGCCGAGGGCAGTACGCCGGATGTGCAGGACCTGTTGCATGAGCTGAGCGCGCGCACGGCCACCGGTTACCTGTTCGGCGGCTTGTCGTCGGCCCGCAACCGTACCTTGCATATTGCCGATGGCGTCTTCTCCGGCGGGCTGTCGGGCGTGCTGTTCGGCCCCGAAATCGAACTGGTCTCCCGCGTCACGCAGGGCTGCCAGCCGATCGGGCCGGTGCGTGCCGTGACGCGCAGCGATCACAACCTCCTGTTCGAGCTGGACGGCAAGCCGGCCCTGGATTGCATCCTGCATGACCTGGGCGTCGAGCGCGACGCCCAGGTGGAGACCATGGCGCAGGCGCTGGCCGGAACGCTGGCCGGCTTGAATTCAGCCGCCGACGATGCCCCGGTCCTGCCCGGCAGGTTCGGCTCGGACACGCTGGTGCGCCACCTGATCGGCCTGGACGTGCAGCATCGCGTGCTGGCGCTGGCCGACATGGTCGAGCCCGGCATGCGGCTGGCCTTCTGCATGCGCAATGCTGACGCGGCGCGCGCGGACCTGGTGCGCGTCGCCACCGAGATTCGCACGGAGATCGAACACGGCGGCAGCCGCGCACGTGGCGCGCTCTACATCAGTTGCTCAGGCCGGGGCGGGCCGCATTTCGGCGCGCCGCATGCCGAGCTGCAAACCGTACGCCGCGCGCTTGGCGACCTGCCGCTGGCTGGATTCTTTGCCGGCGGCGAGATCGCAAGGGATCACCTCTATGGCTATACGGGGGTGCTGACGGTATTCACCGGCCGTTGAATCAGCGCATGACAGCATCGATGTTGCGCATCTGGCGCGCAAACCAGATGCGCAACAGGCTGTTCGACAGGACCATCGGCAGCGAATACGCAATGATCCGATATACCTTGCTGCGCGGCAGCCGGGATGTCTTTGCCGGGTCCAGCCAGTCGTCGTTGCGCACCAGGAGCAACAGCGTTTCCATGCCGATGAGGACGGGCCACAGGCAAGCCAGCCGCAGCCGGATAAAGCGCGGGGGAATGGCAAGCGTGTACGCCATGGCCTCGCAAAAGTGCTCCAGCGTCTTGCGCACGAGCTCGCGCATCAAGGCCCGCGCGCGCAGCGAGGCATCCGGCAGCAGCAGGTCCTGCGGGCGCAGCCCGTACTGCTTCAGCATCGTGGCCGGGAGATAGCAGCGGCCGATGCGCAGGTCCTTGCCGCAGTCGCGCAGGACATTGGTCATCTGCAAGGCCTTGCCGAAGCGGATCCCGCGACGCAGCATGGTGTCGGGCATGCCGATTGCGCCGGGCATGTGGGCGGCAGTCATGGTGGTCCAGAATTCGCCGACGCATCCGGCGACCAGGTACGTGTAACGGTCAAGCGCTTCCGGTTCGCCAAGCGCGACGATGCGGCCTGCGCGTTCATCGGGGAACGTTCGCAGGTCGAATTCCATGCCCTCGCTCAGGGTCGATACGATCTGCCGTACCGCTTGCTGATCGTCCGGCTCCAGCTGCGCCAGCACCGCCAGCGCAGGGCCCAGTGACTCGAGCAGGATGCGCTCATCCGACTGTTCCTGCCGGCCTGCCACCTCGGTGGCGATGCTGTCGGCCAGCGCCGCGTCTGCGGTTGCACCGTTGACCTGGCCGCGCAACGACAACAGCAGCGCCAGGCGCCGATGTGGCGGGATTAGCGAGGTATCGGCAATCGTGTCCGCGGCGCGCGCGAGCAGATAGGCCAGGCCGACCGGATCGCGCATCCGGGCCGGCAGCACGCGCAGCGTGAGGTAGAACGAACGCGAGACGCCTTTGAGCAGCGGACCGAGGAGGAACGCCCGGCTGGGGTCGCGCATGGGTGGTGTCCTGTTCCCTGAGAGGTTTGCGAAAGTGACAGTGCCCGGATGGCCGTCAGGCCGGGCCCGGGCATTGTACCTTCGACGCCAGGGGCAGATTGCAGGCCCCCGTCAGGACGACGCTTTGCAGAGATATCGCTCGAACCACTGCGCCGCCAGGCGGGCAACTGACTCCAGTGCGCCGGGCTCCTCGAACAAATGGGAGGCGCCGGGCACGATCACCAGCTTCTTCGTGCATGTCAGCTGGGCAAAGGCCGACTCATTGCGTTCCAGGACGCTCACATCCAGCCCGCCGATGATCAGCATGGTGGGCGCAAGCAGTTGCGCAAGGGCGTCGGGACCCGCCAGGTCGACCCTGCCCCCGCGCGAAACGACGGCCTGTATCGGGATTGGCGACTGGCACGCGGCACGGATCGACGCGGCGCCACCAACGCTGGCGCCGAAGTAGCCGAACCGCTGTGGCACGGCTGGCTGCCGCGCCACCCAGCTTGTCGCCTGTGCCAGCCGTGTCGCCAGGAGTTCGACGTCGAAGCGGATGGCCTGCACCTGGTCTTCGTCCGGCAGGAGCAGGTCCATCAGCAGCGTTCCCATGCCGCAGCGATTAAGTTCGGCGGCCACGTAGCGATTGCGCGGGCTATGCCGGGAACTCCCCGTGCCGTGCGCAAACACGACCAATGCGCCGGCGCCCGGGGGCAAGGTGAGGATGCCTTGCAGGTCCACGCCGCCGGCGCGGATCACAACCTCTATGGCATCTGAATGGCTCCGCATGGCGCTGCCCTCCGAGAGATGGGCGCTTTGCCGTTCATCGCGTTGCAATTGCTCCCACCCAAGTCCACTATAGGGCGGACGTAGCGGCGCGGCCAGCCTAAGTCTGCCGGTCTGCCGATGTGCGAAATCGACAACAATCCCGATGGATCAGGAGGGACTATGAAGACTTTGTTTCTCGTCCGGCATGCCAAGTCAAGTAAGGATGACCCCGCCTTGCCCGACCGTGAGCGCCCCCTGAACGACCGTGGCCGGCACGACGCCCCGGAAATGGGCAAGCGCCTGGCCGAGCGCAAGCTGAAGCCCGACCTGCTCCTGTCGAGTCCGGCCCTGCGTGCGCTGACGACAGCGCAACTGATTGCCGACGAACTCGGCCATGCACGCAAGGACATCGCGCTCGATGACCGGCTGTACGCCACCAGTGCCGAGGAACTGCTGGCCGTCGTGCGTGCGCTCGACAAGAAGTTCGATTGCGTGATGCTGTTCGGTCACAACCCCGAAATCACTGACTTCGCGCATCGCCTGTCGGACGAAATCACCGACATGCCTACCTGCGCCGTCGCCAAATTCCGTTTCGACACGAAGGCGTGGGAGGATGTCGGGGACATCACCCCATCGAAAGTCTCGCTGGACTCGCCCAAGCAGTAATCCGGTGTGGGGCGCCGACGGCGTGGCAGTGATATACCCGCCTTGACCATCCGGGGCGAAGCGATAAGAATCTGTGATCGCAGGCAACAGCCTGCCCTCACGATGCTTCGCCCTGCCCATGATCCCACCCGTCAGCACTCTCCACGGCCGCCTGAAGATGCAGCACCTGCGCCTGCTGCTGGCGGTGGAAGAGCGCGGCTCCCTGCGCCAGGCCGCCGAGGCCCTGACGCTGACCCAGCCTGCGGTCAGCAAGATGCTGCAGGATATGGAAGACCTGCTCGGCGTGCCGCTGTTCGAGCGCCATGCGCGGGGGCTGCGGGCGACGCGCTTCGGCCTGGCCGCCACGCGTTATGCGCGGCTGGTATTTGCCGACATGGGCGGGCTGCGCGATGAGCTGGTGGCGCTGGAGTCAGGCAAGATCGGCCGCGTGCGCGTGGGCGCCGTGATGGCGCCTGCGCCGGGATTGCTCGCCGAAGCGATCCGCCAGCTTAACCGCGATCATCCGCGGCTGGAGGTGGCGGTGCAGGTGGAAACCAGCGACCTGCTGGTGCCGCTGCTGGAGCGTGACCAGCTCGATGTCGTGCTGGGCCGCGTGCCGGAGAGCTGGGACAGCAGCGGCCTGGAGTTCGAGCAGTTGGGTGACGAGGGCCTGGCCATTGTGGTCGGGCCCCAGCATCCGCTGGCGCGGCGGCGCAAGCTGTCGTTCGAGGAACTGGCCCGCTACCCGTGGATCATGCAGCCGCGCCCCAGCCCGATGCGCGCGCTGATCGACCGCTCGTTCGAGGACGCGGGCGTGCCGGCGCCGCCGTCGACCATCGAGACCGCGGCGGTGCTGATGACCACGTCGTTGCTGGCGGACAGCGAACTGATTGCGGTGTTGCCGGAGTCGGTCGCCGCCTACTACGGCCGGCTTGGTGCGCTGGCGGTATTGCCGCTGCCCCTGCCGCGCAAGCTTGGGCCCTATGGCATCGTCACGCGGCGGGGCCGCCCGCCGACGGCATCGATGAGCCTGCTGATCGACGCGCTGCGGGCGTTGTCGAGGTGAGCCTCAGCCAGGCATGCCTTGCCGCTTGCCGTCGAGGCGCCACGCGTGGCGTTGCGGGCTGTCCGGGCGCAGCGACGCAGGCAGCAGGCCGGGCGGCATGTCCTGGTAGCTGACCGGGCGCAGAAAGCGCGCGATGGCGAGGCTGCCGACCGAGGTGCTGCGGCCGTCCGAGGTTGCCGGCCAGGGCCCGCCATGCACCATCGCATGCCCGACCTCGACCCCTGTGCCAAAGCCATTGACCAGGATGCGCCCCGCCAGGCGCTCCAGCGCGGGCAGAAAGCTGCGGGCGGCGTCGTGGTCGGCATCGTCGATATGGAGCGCGGCGGTCAGCTGGCCTTCCAGTGCGTCGATGACGCGCCGCATTTCGGCAAGGTCGCGGCAGCGCACGACCAACGCGGCGGCGCCGAAGACTTCGTGGCGCAGCGCGGGGTCGGCCAGGAACGCCGCGGCGTCGGTGGCGAACAGCGCGGCCTGTCCCTGCGTGGCCGCGCCGGCTGCGCCGCGGGCCACGGTGTGCACCTGCGCATGGCTGGCGAGCGACGCGACGCCAGCGCAATAGGCGCGATGGATGCCGGGCGTCAGCATCGTCGCCGCGGGCAGCGTGGCCAGCCGTGCCGACGCGGCTTGCGCGAAGCGATCCAGGTCGCTGCCCGCAACGGCCAGCACCAGGCCGGGATTGGTGCAGAACTGCCCCGCGCCCAGCGTCAGCGAATCGGCGAAGGCGGTGCCGATGGCTTCGGCGCGGCTGGCCAGCGCCTGCGGGAACAGCAGCACGGGGTTGACGCTGCTCATCTCGGCATAGACCGGGATGGGTTCGGCGCGCGCGGCCGCGATCGCCATCAGCGCCATGCCGCCGGCGCGCGAGCCGGTGAAGCCGACAGCCTTGATGCGCGGGTCCGCCACCAGCCCTTGCCCTACCTCCAGTCCGGCGTCGAACAGCAGCGAGAAGGTGCCTTCGGGCAGCGCCATGTCGTCAACGGCCTTGCGGATCGCGCGGCCCACCAGTTCCGACGTGCCCGGGTGCGCCGGATGCGCCTTGACGATGACGGGGCAGCCGGCGGCCAGCGCCGACGCGGTATCGCCGCCCGCCACCGAGAACGCCAGCGGGAAATTGCTGGCGCCGAACACCGCGACCGGGCCCAGCGGGATCTGGCGCAGGCGCAGGTCCGGGCGCGGCAGCGGCTTGCGTTCGGGCTGCGCGGGATCGACGCGAAGCTCGAGGAAATCGCCCTGGCGCAGAAGGCCGGCGAACAGGCGCAACTGCCCCACGGTGCGGCCGCGCTCGCCTTCGATGCGGGCGCGCGGCAGGCCGGATTCACTGGTGCAGCGATCGATCAGGGCATCGCCCAGCGCCAGGATATTGGCGGCGATGGCGTCGAGGAAATCGGCGCGCCGCTCGGGTGTGGTCTCGCGATAGGCGTCCAATGCCCGCCACGCCAGCGCGCAGGCCCGGTCGAGCTGCGCCGCCGTGGCGCCGCCGAATGCCGGTTCGAGGGTGGCGCCGCTGGCCGCGTCGATGGCGTGGATGGTGCCGTTGCCGCCGCGTTCCGCGCTGCGGCCGATCAGGAGTTCGCCTGAGAGGGTCATGCTTGTCCTTTCGATGAGATCAGCGGGCCCAGCGCAGCACCAGCGGATCGAGCCGGCGCGCAATCTTCAGCAGCCCTTCGCGGGTGGCCGGGTGCATCGGCTGCAGCGGGTGGCGCACCGCGTCCGACGCGATCACGCCGCCTGCCTGCATCAGCACTTTGCTGGTGGCCAGCCAGCCTTGCCGGTTCTCGTAGTTGATCAGCGGCAGCCATTGCTGGTAGCGCTGCGCGGCCAGTTCGGCGTCGCCGGCCTGCCAGGCATCGAGGATCTGGCGGATGCCGTCGGGAAAGCCCGCGCCGGTCATGGCGCCGGTGGCGCCCGCTTCCAGGTCGGCCATCAGCGTGATGGCCTCTTCGCCGTCCCAGGGGCCGACGATGGCGTCGCCGCCCAGTTCGATCAGCTCGCGCAGCTTGGCCGCGGCCTGCGGCACTTCGATCTTGAAGTACGACACATTGCCGATCTCGCGCGCCATGCGCGCCAGGAACGGTGCGCTCAGCGTGGTGCCGCTGACCGGCGCGTCCTGGATCATGATGGGAATGTCGATGGCATCCGAGACCGTGGCGAAGAACTCATGGATGCTGCGCTCGGGCACGCGGATGGTGGCGCCGTGGTAGGGCGGCATCACCATCACCATGGCCGCGCCCGCGTCCTGCGCCGCGCGGCTGCGCTCGGCGCACAGGCGCGAGCTGAAATGCGTGGTGGTGACGATCACCGGCACGCGGCCGTCCACATGTTCCAGCACGGTCTTCATCAGCACGTTGCGCTCGTCGTCGCTGAGCACGAACTGCTCGGAGAAGTTGGCCAGGATGCAGATGCCGTGCGAACCCGCATCGATCATGAAGTCGATGCAGCGGCGCTGGCCGTCGAGGTCAAGGCCGCCCTGGGCGTCGAAGATGGTGGGCGCTACCGGGAATACGCCGCGGTAGACGGTGGGGGATGGGGTGCGGGTCATGGTCTCCTCCGGCTGCTTATGCTTTGGATCGGGTCAATATACGAGCCGCCCCGCGGGCTGTATATTGAAACCTTTCCATCTGGTGATCGCTTTTGCGACTCACAGCCTCGGTCATGAAATCTACCCTCGACACCCTGACCGGCCGCCTGCGCATGAAGCAGCTGCAATTGCTGATCGCGCTGGACGAACACCCCTCGCTGCACCAGGCCGCCGCCGCGATGGCCATGACCCAGTCGGCGGCGAGCAAGTCGCTGCAGGAGCTGGAGGGCATGCTGGAAGCGCCGTTGTTCGAGCGCTCCAAACGCGGCATGCGCCCCAATGCCTTTGGCCATTGCGTAATCCGGCACGCGCGCCAGCTGGTGGCGGACCTGGGCGCTATGTGCGAGGAGGTGGCGGGTATCCGCGCCGGCAGCGGCGGGCGCGTGGCCATCGGCGTGATCATGGGCGCGGTGCCCGAGGTGCTGGTGCCGGCGCTGGCACAGTTGCGCGAGGCGCAGCCGGAACTGGCGCTGGAGATCATCGAGGACACCAGCCTGCGCCTGCTGGGGCTGCTCGACGACGGCCACCTCGACCTGGTGATCGGCCGCTCGCTGGTCAGCGATGAACCGGCGCGGTACCACTACCACGCGCTCGGCGATGAGCAGGTGGCGGTCGTGGCCGGCCATGCGCATCCCGCGCCGCGCGCCACGTCAATGGGGTTTGCCGACCTCGCAGGTTATCGCTGGATCACCTATGCCGGCCATATGCCGATGCATGCGCTGCTGCAGCGCGAGCTGGACCTGGCCGGCATGAGCTTCCCCGCCAATACGATCTCGACCTCGTCGGCCCTGGTCACCGTCGCCATGCTGCAGGGCGACCCCGCGATGGTGTCGCTGCTGCCAACCGGCGTGGCGGCGATGTTCGTGCGCCAGAAGATGCTGCGCATCCTGCCGGTGCGGCTGCAGTCGCGGCAGCAGACTTTCGGCATCGTGACGCGGCGCGGCGGCGCCTTGTCCGCGGCGGCGCGGCAGCTGGTCGCGATCCTGAAGGCATTGCCACGCACCGCGCGGCAGGCGGCTGCGGAGGTATAACACCAGGTGATCGCCAATTCAAAAAACATCAGTGGTGGCGAATCGCTGATGCTCCTATAGTCTGCCCATCCGCGCCGCAGAGCCGGACAGCAAAACGACGGAGACAGCAATGAAGACATGGATCGCCGGCGCACTCGCCGGCCTGGCCACGGTGGCGGCAGTAGCAGGCAATGCCTGGGCGCAGGACACACGGCCGGTGCGGCTGATGGTGGGCGCCGCGCCCGGCGGCGGCACCGACGTGATGGCGCGCATCGTCTCCGACAAGCTCGCCGCGCAGCTGAAGCAGCCGGTCGTGGTGGACAACCGCCCCGGCGCGTCCAACACCATTGCCGCGGACCTGACCGCCAAGGCGGCGCCGGACGGCAACACGCTGCTGATGGGCGTGGTGACTTCGCAAGCGATCGCGCCGCACCTGCTCAAGCTGCAGTTCGATCCGCTCAAGGACCTGGCCCCGGTGGCGCTGGTGTCGACCGTGCCCAATGTGCTGGTGGTCAACAACCAGGTGCAGGCGGGCGACGTCAAGGCGCTGGTGGCGCAGATCCAGGCCAATCCGGACAAGTTCCGCTACAGCTCGTCCGGAGTCGGCAGCACCCAGCACCTGGCCGGCGCGTCCTTCGCGCGGCAGATCAAGGGCAAGCTGCTGCACGTGCCGTACAAGAGCAGCAGCAGCGCGCTGGTGGACCTGATGGGCGGGCAGGTGGACATGAGCTTCGAGACCATGCCGTCTGTCATCAGCCATATCAAGGCCGGCAAGCTGCGTGCGCTGGCGGTCACCGCGGACCAGCGCTCGGCGCTGCTGCCCAACGTGCCCATGCTGGCTGAAGCGGGCGTGCCCGGCATCCAGATGAGCGCGTGGTACGGGGTCTATGCGCCGGCCGGCACGCCGCCCGCGACGCTGCAGAAGCTGGGCAGCGCGCTGGCCACGGTGATCAAGGACCCTGACACCGTGCGCCGGCTGGCCGACGTGGGCGCGGTGCCCGGCACGCTGACCGCGGCGCAGTTCGATGCCTTCTCGCGTGCCGAATATGCGCGCTATGGCAAGCTGATCGCTGAACTGGGCGTCAAGCTCGACCAATAATCCTCCGGAAGTCCAATGAATTCCCGTCCAAGAATCGCCATCGTGCTGGGCGACCCCGCCGGCATCGGTCCCGAACTGATTGCCAGGCTGCTGGCCGATCCCCTGACCGCGGCCCAGGCCGAGATCCTGCTGATCGCCGACCGCGGCGAATGGCGCCACGGCATGCAGATCGCAGGGGTTGACCTGGCGTTGGCAGAGACCGATATGCCGGCCTTCGCCGATGACGGCAAGCCCCGCCTGTACCACTGGCAGTTGCCGGAGCGCCCCGCGTATGCGCGCGGCGAAGCCAGCGCCGAAGGCGGGCGCTACAGCCTGGGCACGCTGGCGCTGGCGCTGCAGCTGGCGCAAGCGGGCCAGGCCGACGCGATCCTGTTCGGGCCGCTGAACAAGAGCTCGCTGCACGCCGCCGGCATGGCGCACAGCGATGAGCTGCACTGGTTTGCCGAGCAGCTCGGCTACCACGGCAACTTCTGCGAATTCAATGTTCTGGACGGGCTGTGGACCTCGCGCGTGACTTCGCACGTGGCGCTCAAGGACGTGCCGGCGATGATCACGCAGGAAAGCGTGGGCGGTGCCATCGACCTGATCGACCAGGCGCTGCGCCGTGCCGGCATGGCGCGCCCGCGCCTCGCGGTGTGCGGCCTGAACCCGCACAACGGCGACAACGGCGCTTTCGGCCGCGAAGAGATCGACGTGATCGCCCCGGCCGTGGCCGCGGCGCGTGAGCGCGGCGTGGCGGCCGACGGCCCGTTCCCGGCCGACACCATCTTCCTGAAGGTACAGGGCGGGCCGTCGCAGCGGCAGTTCGATGCCATCGTCACCATGTACCACGACCAGGGCCAGATCGGCATCAAGCTGATGGGCTTCTCGCGCGGCGTGACGGTGCAGGGCGGGCTGCCGGTGCCGATCACCACGCCCGCGCATGGCACCGCGTTCGACATCACCCAGCAGGGCCGCGCCGATCCGGGCGCCACGCTGCAGGCATTCCAGATTGCCTGCCGCATGGGTGCGCAGCGCCGCGCCGCGGCCTAGCCACTACCTTCACACACCCACAGCAGCAAGACCGCCCCCCCGGCGCGGCCGGGGAGCGTTCGCGCCAACGCATTGCCACCAGGAGCTGAACATGAAGATCACCAACGTCCGCGCCCGCGTCTTTGAATGGAAGGGCAAGACCGTGCCGCCGCAGGCGCATTTCTGCACCAACGCCACCGACATCCTGTTTGAGCGCGGCGACGCCATGGGTTCGTTCCGCTTCCATGGCTGGCTGGTGGTGGAAGTGGAGACCGATACCGGCCTGGTCGGCATCGGCAACTGCGCGCTGGCGCCGCGCGTGGCCAAGGAGATCGTCGACCAGTACCTGGCGCCGGTAGTGATCGGCCAGGACCCGTTCGACAACGAATACCTGTGGCAGAAGATGTACCGCCGCACCCATGCCTGGGGCCGCAAGGGCATCGGCATGGCGGCGATCTCGGCGGTGGATATCGCGCTGTGGGACCTGATGGGCAAGGCGGTCGGCAAGCCGGTGTTCAAGCTGCTGGGCGGGCGCACGAAGGAGAAGATCTGGTGCTACGCGTCCAAGCTCTATAACAACGACGACCGCGACGCGTTCCTGGCTGAAGCGCAGGGCTACCTCGACCAGGGCTTCACCGCGATGAAGATGCGCTTCGGCTACGGCCCCAAGGACGGCCCCGCCGGTATGCAGAAGAACCTCGAGCAGGTGCGCCTGCTGCGCGAGCTGGTCGGCGACGGCGTCGACATCATGCTGGAGTGCTACATGGGCTGGACCCTGGAATACGCGCGCCGCATGCTGCCGCGCCTGGCCGAGTTCAACCCGCGCTGGCTCGAAGAGCCGGTGATCGCCGACGATATCGAAGGTTACGTCGAGCTGAAGAAGGCAAGCCCGTTCCCGATCTCGGGCGGCGAGCATGAGTTCACTTCGTACGGCTTCAAGGACCTGCTGGAGCGCCGCGCGGTGGACGTGATCCAGTACGACACCAACCGTGTCGGCGGCATCACCGCGGCGCAGAAGATCAACGCCATGGCCGAGGCCTGGTCGGTGCCGGTGATTCCGCACGCCGGGCAGATGCACAACTACCACCTGACCATGGCATCAACGGCTTCGCCGATGGCCGAGTACTTCCCGGTGCACGATGTCGAAGTCGGCAACGAACTGTTCTACTACATCTTCAAGGGCGACCCGGCGCCGGACAACGGCTACCTGCAACTGGACGACAACCTGCCGGGGCTGGGGCTGGAGCTGAACGAGGCGTATTTCAGCCAGTTCGACATCATCGGCTGAAGCAGGGGAGGCGCCGGTTCAGGCCGGTGCCTGCCCGCCATAGATCGCCTGCCCGGTCTCGCGCAGCGCATCGGCCACCAGCAGCGCGCCCGGCGACATCAGCCGGTCGGTCGGCGTGATCAGGCCGAAATCGTCCATATGGCAGGGCATTTCCATCGGCAGGATCTCGATCATGCCGAATGCGGCGTAGTACTGCGCCACGTCGGCGGTCAGCACTGCGATCATGTCCGATTGCCTCACCATGCGCGTCAGGAACAGCAGCGCGGCGGTCTCCACCACATTGACCGGCGGCGCCAGGCTGGCGCGCTGGAACATCAGCTCGAAGCGGTGGCGCAGCACCGTGCCCGCCGGCGGGATCAGCCACGCGGCCTCGGTGGTGTCGGCCAGCGACAGGCCCTGCGCCGACAGCATCGGATGGTCCGGCCTGACCACTGCGCACACGGGCTCTTCCGAGAGCGGCTCATAGCGCAGCCGTCCCTTGTCGTGCTCGGGAAAGAGCCGCGCCACCACCATGTCCAGCTTTTCCTGCCCCAGGCGGTCGAGCAGCACGTTGCTGTTGTCGATCTCCACGGACACGCGCAGGCCCGGGTAGCGCGCCTTGATCTGCGCGATCGCCGGCGGCAGCAGCCGTACGCCCGGCGAGGTGATCGCGCCGACCGCCACATGGCCGAGCCGCCCGGCCTTCAGCGCCAGCACTTCTTCGCGCGCCTGGTTCAGGCTGCCGATCACCGCGCGCGCATGCCGGATCATGGCCCGGCCGTAATCGGTCGGCGCCATGCCGCGCGGCAGGCGCTCGAACAGCGGCACCGACAGCATCTCTTCCAGTTCACGCAGCAGTTTTGACGCGGCCGGTTGCGTCATCGCCAGCCGTTCGGCCGCGCGATGGATGCTGCCTTCGTCGGCCACGGCCAGCAGCAGCAACAGATGCCGGGTCTTGATGCGGGTGTGGCTTTGCCAGAGCGGCGCGGCGTCCGGGGCAGGGGAATTGGCGGAGGCTTGCATAAATATACGGGTTAATACCAATGCCAGAATCGATATGGCAATGGCCGAACTCTTCATTAGTAGCATATCGGCAAGCTGCATACACTCCGTCGGACAAAACCACAACGACCGGAGACAGCATGGCCCACGTCGCCATGACGCAACGCCGCTGGATCCGTCGTCCCTGCCATCCCGCCGCCAGCCATGGCGGCCATTACGCCAGGAACAACATGTCGGATTCCAAGGACAAGCAACGCAAGCCGCTGCGCTCGACGGCGTGGTTCGGCAGCGCGGACAAGAACGGCTTCATGTACCGCAGCTGGATGAAGAACCAGGGCATCCCCGACCATGCCTTCGACGGGCGCCCCGTGATCGGCATCTGCAATACGTGGTCGGAGCTCACCCCTTGCAACGCGCACTTCCGCAAGCTGGCCGAGCACGTCAGGCGCGGCGTGTATGAAGCGGGCGGCTTCCCGGTCGAATTCCCGGTGTTCTCCAACGGCGAATCCAACCTGCGCCCGACCGCGATGCTGACGCGCAACCTGGCCGCGATGGATGTCGAGGAAGCGATCCGCGGCAACCCGATCGACGCCGTGGTGCTGCTGACCGGCTGCGACAAGACCACGCCGGCGCTGCTGATGGGCGCGGCCAGCTGCGACGTGCCGGCCATCGTCGTCACCGGCGGGCCGATGCTCAACGGCAAGCTCGACGGCAAGGACATCGGCTCGGGCACCGCGGTGTGGCAGCTGCATGAATCGCTCAAGGCGGGCGAGATCAACCTGCACCAGTTCCTGTCGGCAGAGGGCGGCATGTCGCGCTCGGCCGGCACCTGCAACACCATGGGCACGGCCTCGACCATGGCGTGCATGGCCGAGGCGCTGGGCACTTCGCTGCCGCACAACGCGGCGATTCCCGCAGTGGACGCGCGCCGCTATGTGCTGGCGCACATGTCCGGCATCCGCATCGTCGAGATGGCGCGGGAGGACCTGACGCTGTCGAAGATCCTGACGCGCCAGGCGTTCGAGAACGCGATCCGCGTCAATGCCGCGATCGGCGGCTCCACCAATGCCGTGATCCACCTGAAGGCGATCGCGGGGCGCATCGGCGTGCCACTGGAACTGGAAGACTGGAGCACGGTGGGGCGCGATACGCCGACCATCGTCGACCTGATGCCGTCGGGCCGCTTCCTGATGGAAGAGTTCTACTATGCCGGCGGCCTGCCGGCTGTGCTGCGCCGCCTGGGTGAGGCAGGCCTGCTGCCGCATCCCGGTGCGCTGACCGTGAACGGCAAGGCTATCTGGGACAACGTCAGGGACGCGCCGATCACCAGCGAAGAGGTCATCCGCCCGCTGGACCAGCCGCTGATCCGCGATGGCAGCATCCGCATCCTGCGCGGCAACCTGTCGCCGCGCGGTGCGGTGCTCAAGCCTTCCGCCGCCACGCCGAAGCTGCTGCGCCATCGTGGCCGTGCGGTGGTGTTCGAGAACCTGGAGCACTACAAGGAACGCATCGTCGACGAGGCGCTCGATGTCGACGAGAACTCGGTGCTGGTGCTAAAGCGCTGCGGCCCGCGCGGCTACCCGGGCATGGCCGAGGTCGGCAACATGGGCCTGCCGCCCAAGTTGCTGCGCCAGGGCGTCAAGGACATGGTGCGCATCTCCGATGCGCGCATGAGCGGCACCGCCTACGGCACGGTGGTGCTGCACGTGGCGCCGGAAGCCGCGGCGGGCGGACCGCTCGCCATCGTGCGCGACGGCGACTGGATCGAGCTCGACTGCGAGGCCGGGCGCCTGCACCTGGACATCGACGAGGCCGAGTTCGCGCGCCGCATGGCCGAGGTGCAGCCGCTGCAGGCGCCTGCCGGCGGTGGCTATCGCAAGCTCTACGTCAACCACGTGCTGCAGGCCGACGAGGGCTGCGACCTGGACTTCCTGGTGGGCTGCCGCGGCCGCGAGGTGCCGCGCCACTCGCACTGAACCCCGGCGCCGGCTGCCGCCGCGCAGCCGGTGCGACCCTGCCCAACAATAATAGGAGACTCGCCATGCATGGCACCCAGACCGCGCCGATGGAGCGCGCCGCCCCGACACAGGGTGAACATTCACAAGCGATGGAGGAAAGCCGCATCATCGGCATGCTGGTGCGCCGGCTGATCCCGTTCCTCGCGTTGATCTACGTGGTCGCGTATATCGACCGCTCCGTGGTGGGCTTCGCCAAGCTGCATATGAACGCGGCCATCGGCATCAGCGATGCGGCCTACGGCCTGGGCGCGGGCCTGTTCTTCGTCGGCTACTTCCTTTGCGAAGTGCCGAGCAACCTGGCGCTGGAGCGCTTTGGCGCGCGCCGCTGGTTTGCGCGCATCCTGTTCACGTGGGGCGTGATCACCATGGCGATGGCGCTGACCAGCGGCCCCCACAGCTTCTACGTGCTGCGCTTCTTGCTGGGCGCGGCCGAGGCGGGCCTTTACCCCGGCATCCTTTACTTCCTCACCAAGTGGTTCCCGATGCGGCACCGCGCGCGCATCATCGGCCTGCTGGTGCTGGCGCAGCCGATCGCGCTGATCATCACCGGACCGATTGCCGGGCTGGTGCTGTCGACCCATGGCCTGTTCGGCATGAACAACTGGCAGACACTGTTCGTGCTCAGCGGCCTGCCCGCGGTGCTGCTGTGCCTGCCGACGCTGAAGCTGCTGCCTGAGTCGCCGGCCAGCGCCGCGTGGCTGGCACCGGCCGACCGTGCCTGGATCGAACGTGAACTGGCCGCCGACCAGGCTGCGTATGCGCTGAAGTCCCACGGCAATCCGCTGCGGGCGCTCAAGGACAAGCGCGTGCTGCTGCTGTCGCTGCTGTTCCTGCCGTTCCCGCTGAGCATCTACGGGCTCTCGCTGTGGCTGCCGACCATCATCAAGCAGTTCGGCGTCACCGATGCGATGACCGGCCTGCTGTCGGCCGTGCCATACCTGTTTGCGGTGGTCGGACTCTACCTGGTGCCGCGCCACTCGGACCGCAAGCGCGAGCGCTATGGCCATATCGTGGTGGTGTCTGGCATGGCGGCGGTGACCATGGCGCTGAGCGCATGGGCGCAGTCACCGGTGCTGCAGTTCCTGTTTATCTGCCTGACGGCGTTCTCGATCTATTCGATCCAGGCGGTGGTATGGGCGCTGCCGGGCGAGTTCCTGACCGGCGCCAGCGCCGCGGTGGGCATCGCCACGATCAACTCGCTGGCCAACCTCGGAGGCTACTTCGGGCCCTATGGCATCGGCGTGATTAAGGACGCCACCGGCAGTCTCTCGGCCGGCCTGTACTTCCTGGCGGCGATGCTGCTATTCGCGGTGGTGATGGCCTTCGTGGTGCGCGCGGCGCTGCGGCCTGCGGCTGGGCGTGCCGGCGCCTGAGGGCATGGCGGGTGCATCAGGCGGCCTCAGGGCCGCCTTTTCTTCCACTCGTAGTCCGGCGGTGGATCCGCCACACCGGCCCGGCCGACCGCGTTGGGATTCTCCGAGCAGAGCGTCACAAAGCTCACCGGCTCGCCCGCATGCTGGCGCTGGCGCAGCGCTTCGGCAAAGCGCAGGGCTTCACGCATCGCATCGCCGGGAAATGATTGCGCGTGGGGGCTGAGTCCGGTGTCGCTGGCTTCGGACCAGTAGACCATGTACATAGCGCTTCCTCGTCGTTGTGCCGGGTAACCTGCAGGGTGCTGCAGCGTTCATTCCTGGCGCGGGTGGTTACTGGCCGGCTGGCTGGTCGGTCCGGCGTGCCGATTGCAAGCCCGAAATCCGCCTTTTGCAAGCGTTTTGCAGGGCGCGGCATGGAACTGGCAAAATGAGCGCTTCCTGGCCTGACGGCTTTGCGGCGAGGCTGACCCGTTCGCTATGCCGTCGCCGTTTCGTGCCGCCAATCATGCCCGATTTTGCACTGATCCCTGCTACCGCTGCCGATGCCGACCGGCTTGCCGCCATGCACACCGCCAGTTGGCAGCAAACCTATCCCGGCATGCTGCCGGCCGCCTATCTGCAGGAGCAAGCCTACCCGGAACGGCTGGCGGCCTGGCGTGCCCGCATGCTCCACGGCGCGGACGGCCCGGCGGAAGTCACGCTGGCCATGGTCGATGGCGAAGCCGCCGGCTTTGCCTGCCTGCTGCCTGAGGCCGAGCCGCAGTTCGGCGTTTATCTCGACAACCTCCACGTCCTGCCGGCCTTTCACGGCCAGGGACTGGGAAAGCGTTTGCTGGCGCATTGTGCTCAGCGTGTGGCCGAGCACTGGCCCGGACGGCCGTTGTTTCTCTATGTGCTGGAAGCCAATACGCAGGCGCGCGATTTCTACGAGCGGCTGGGTGGTGAGGCATCCGACGCATTCGAGGACGATTTCCCCGGCCCGGACCTCAGGGTCATGGTTCGTCGCGTGACCTGGCCGGACGTAGCTGCCCTGGTCAGGCGCCTGGGCTGACCAGCGCCGCGAGCCGGGCTAACGCCAACAGGAGAAGCCATCCATGCTTCAGACGTTCGCTCTCGACCTGCCAGGGAAGCCGGCCAGGCGCCTCGCCTGCGTGACCATGGCCTTAGTCGCACTGACTGGCTGCGCCAGTGCTCCCCCGGCACGCTTTGTCACCAGCAAGCCAGTCGAGGCGGCGGCCAAGGTGGCATCGTCCAGGCCGCACTGGCAACGGGTGCACCTGGGCGCAGGCGCAGGCTATGATTTCCCGGTCTATGCCAACCACCGTCTCGACGCCGACCTGTCGCGCATCCGCGAGGTGGTGTTCGTGCAGCACGGCCTGCAGCGCAACGGCGATGATTACTACGCCGCCGGCGCGGCACTGCTCAAGGCCAGCGGCCGCAATCCTGATGAAGTGCTGCTGGTCGCGCCCAACTTCCCCGGCACGCCGGACCAGGGCAAGGGGTTCGACAGCATGCCGCAGTGGTCTGCGCAGGGCTGGATGAGCGGTGAGAACGCGGTCAATGCGCCGTTCACGGTCAGTTCGCTGCAGGTCTTCGATGACCTGGTCGCCTTTGTCACCGACAAGGCGCGCCTGCCGCAGGTGACCAGGGTGACCGTGGCTGGGCATTCGGGCGGCGCGCAGGTGGTGCATCGCTATGCCGTGCTGAACAACGTTGACGAGCGCATCCGTGCGCGCGGCATCGATCTGCGCTACGTGGTGGCGAACCCGTCGTCCTATCTCTACTTCACGCCGGTGCGTCCTGCGGGTGAGGACGGGAAGTCGTTCGCACCGTATGACAAGGCCGTCTGTCCCGGCTACGACAGGTACCGCTACGGCATGCAGGACATCGTGCCTTACGCCAAGGGTGCCAGCGGCCTGGCGCTGTACCAGCGCTATGCGGGCCGCCAGGTGACCTACCTGGCCGGCACAGAAGACAACGACCCCAACCACCGCGTGCTCGACAAGGCCTGCGGCGCCGAAGCCGAAGGCCCTACGCGGCTGCAGCGCGCACGCGGCTACCTGCGCTATGAGCGATACCTGTCGGGCACCGGCCTGGTGCTGCGCCACCAGGCCTATGAAGTGGTGGGCGTGGGCCACGACCAGGCACGCATGTTCGGCTCGCAGTGCGGCGCCAGGGCGGTGTTCGGCATGGCGGAGTCGGCCAATCCGGACGGCGCGGCCTGCCGTGCGCCGCAGCTCTGAGGCAGGCGCTGTACGCGGCGCCCGCGTGCCGGTCTGTCTAGCGCGGGCGCATCATGCAAAGCCCGGCTTGGCGACCATCAGCCAGAACACCGCCACAATGCCGTGAAGGCCGGGATGCCAAGCCAGTATGCATATTCCTGCCATGCGTTCGTAGTAGCGCTTCCAGACCCGGATTGTATGAAATTGACCAGCCGTTTGGCGCAAGGGTTGGAAGAACAAGAAAAAACCCGCGAACTTCGCGGGTTCAAGTCCCTGCCCGCAGGAACGGGCTCGGAGGAGACAACCACAGGGAAGCGGTTACGTGCCTGGTCAGCCCAGGCTGAATTTGACAACCTGTTCTTCGACGCCGACGAAACGCACCAGCTGGCGCAGCCCGCTGGCATATTCCTTGATATGGTGCCCGTCCGGCGTATCGGGCAGCCGGTAGTAAATGGGCGCCTTGTCGCGCATGGGCGGCAGGATGCCGAACGGGAGCTCGCCGGCGTCGGCTTCCCAGGCCACGTCGCGCTCTTCGGTAAGCAGGATTCTTCCGGTCATGGACACACTCCAGGATTGCTGCAAGGTGCGGCCGGGGGCGGATATGCGCTCGCACTGGATTTCAATGTATGGAATGTATTGCATCAAGGGCAGAAATGCTATTCAGCGTTTTTTAATTCTGTCTGCCAGGAAATTTCTAAACTGACAAATTTGATGAATGTATGGCATTTGTTGGCGACGCCGATGACGACCTCGCTGAGGGCGCAGCGCAAGGCCGGCATTGCGATACCATAGCGCCAGCCCTGCGAAGTGCGGCTACCGGCGCGTTCGGTTCCGGGTCTGCCGCATCCGCTTCCAACCTTTTCCATCGCCCCCCGGACGGGCCACTGCCCAGACGCATGTCGACCCAGCACGCCTTGTTGATTTCCCTGATCGAAAAGCCGTCGTCCGGTTATGACCTGGCGCGGCGCTTTGACCGTTCCATCGGCTATTTCTGGCATGCCACGCACCAGCAGATTTATCGCGAGCTGGGACGGATGGCTGACAGTGGCTGGATTGCCGCGGATGAAGCCGAGGCCGTGGAAGGCGAGACCGGTGCCGGCGATCGCAAGAACCGCAAGAAGGTCTACCAGGTGTTGCCGGCCGGCCGTGACGAACTGGCACGCTGGGTGCTGACCCCCGGCGCCAGCCTGGACCAGCGCGAGGAAATCCTGGTCAAGCTGCGCGCCGATGCGGTGATCGGGCCGCTTGGCCTGGGTGACGAGATGCGGCGGCTGATCGCGCTGCACCGGGCCCGGCTGGAGACTTACCTTGCCATCGAGCGGCGCGATTTCTCGGCGCCGGACATGGACCGCGCGCAGCAGTTGCGCTATGCGCTGCTGCAGCGCGGCATCCGCTTCGAGCACGACTGGGTGGCCTGGGGCGAGGAACTGCTGCCGCTGCTGTAGCCGCGCCCCGCACGGGCGGCGGCTACAGCCTCCCAGGCCAGGTAACTGGCTGCGTCAGGCCAGATCGACGGCACGCGTGCCGGCCTGCCTGGCTTCACCCAGGCCCAGCCGGCGGCGTGCCAGCGCATATTCCTCGGCAAAGCGGCGCACCAGCTCGCCCGCGGGCACCACGCGCTTGATTGCGCCCACGCCCTGGCCGGCGCCCCAGATATCCTTCCACGCCTTGACGCTGGCAGAGCCGAAATTCATCTTCGACGGATCGGATTCGGGCAGCGCGTTCGGGTCCAGGCCGGCGCGCTCGATGCTGCCGCGCAGGTAGTTGCCGTGCACGCCGGTGAACAGGTTGGAGTAGACGATGTCGCTGGCGGTGCTGTCGACGATCATCTGCTTGTAGCCGTCCTGCGCGTTGGCTTCCTGCGTGGCGATAAAGGCTGAGCCGATATAGGCCAGGTCGGCGCCGGCGGCCTGCGCGGCGAGGATGGCGTCGCCACTGGAGATCGAGCCCGACAGCAGCAGCGGGCCGTCGAACCATTCGCGGATCTCGTGCAGCAGCGCGAACGGCGACAGCGTGCCGGCATGGCCGCCGGCACCCGCGGCAACCGCGACCAGTCCGTCCGCACCCTTCTCGATGGCCTTGCGCGCGAAGGCGTTGTTGATCACGTCATGCAGCACGATGCCGCCGTACGAGTGCACTGCGTCGTTGACTTCCTTGCGCGCGCCCAGCGACGTGATCACGATCGGCACCTTGTAGCGCACGCACAGCTCCAGGTCATGCTCAAGCCGGTCGTTGGACTTGTGCACGATCTGGTTGACGGCGAACGGTGCCGACGGGCGGTCAGGGTGCCTGGCGTCGTGTTCGGCCAGCTCGGTGGTGATGCGGTCCAGCCATTCTTCCAGCTTGGGTGCCGGGCGCGCATTCAGCGCGGGGAACGAGCCCACCACGCCGGCCTTGCACTGGGCGATGACCAGGTCGGGGTTGGAGATGATGAACAGCGGCGAGCAGACCACCGGCAGCGACAGCCGGTTCTGGAGTTGGGCGGGAAGGGCCATGGGTGAAGTCTCCTGGGTAATCCGGTAAAACGAAAAAGCGGTGCTGCGAAACAGGGTTGCGTCAGGCCGCGCCGGACAGCACGTCCTTCTGGCTGGCCAGGCGCGCGCCCATGGCGGCGGCCAGCGCCTCCAGGCCCGAGCGCGGGCGCACCATGACTTCGAACTCGGCAATGCGGCCGGCGTCGTCGAAGCGGATCATGTCGATGCCCTTGAGCGCCTTGCCGTCCACGGCCGCGCTGAATTCCAGCACCACGCTGTGGCCGTCCTCGCTGACAAAGCTGCGGTGATAACGGAAGTCCTGGAACACCTGGTTCACCGTGGTCAGCACCAGTGCAATGGCGGCGCGGCCGGGATAGGGGGTGTGCGCGACCGGCGAGCGGAACACCACTTCATCGGCCACGATGGCGTCGAGCCCTGCCATCGAGCCGTTGGCCAGCATCTGGTGCCAGGCTTCAAGTGAGGCCTGTGCGGCGGGAATCAGGTTGGTGGTGGTCACGTCGGTCTCCTTGGCTGGCGTCGGTGCGCGGGCGTCTCGTTTGACGGGGTCGGATGAGAGGTGGTTTTATGCGTCAGTTCTATGCAACCAGTTGCATAGTGGGTGGAAAGGTAGCATGCGCCGGGGCACGGTGCAAGCGATGCCGGGCCAATGGTGCCGGCGCCCCGCCGCGCAGTGACGGGTTGTCTACAATAGGCGGGATCCCAACCCCGCACGCCGGCCCCCGGCAGGAGAGTCAGTGACCACTAAGCCCTCCGCTGCCCATCCCGAACAGGCGGCCTTGTTCGATGCCGACCTGGCCGCCTGGCGTGACCATCCGGAGCGCGCGTTCGACGGCTGGCTGGCACGGCATGGCTTCCGGCACGGCACCAGCGTGGTGTACCGCGCCATGTGGGGCAAGCTGCTGCGCTGGTCGGCCGAGCGCGGGCTGCCGCCGCTGAGCTGGTCCGCGGAGCAGATCGGTGAGTTCCTGGACGCGCAGCAGCTGCACAAATCGCACCGCTATCGCTACACGCGGTTGATCGAACGGGTGTTCCATCATCTGGCGCGGCTGCGCGAGGGCATGCACAACCCGGCCAGCCAGGCGGTGCGTGCCCACCTGGCCGAGGGCGAGAACGATCCCACTGCGTTCCTGCTGCCGGGCGAGCGCGATCTGCTGGTGGCGCGGATACTCGGCCCGGCCGGCATGCCGGCCGGCGACATGCACACCGCAGCATCGCCGACCCAATGGAAGCGCGCCCGCGATGCGGCCCTGCTGGCGGTGCTGCTCGGCGGCGGCCTGAAGGTAGCCGAAGCCCGGGCGCTGCGGGTCGATGCCATCGAAGCTGGCGCACCCGGCCGGATGGCGCTGCGCATGGTCCGCGAGGACAACGGCCGGGCCTATACCGTGCCGCTGTTCAGCCTGGCCCATGCGCCGCTGCGGGCCTGGCTGGCATTGCGCAAAGCCTCCGGCACGCTTGGCGGCCTGGTGTTTCCCGCCATGCCCGCGGGGCGGCCGATGCATGCCGCCTCAGTCTACCGGCGCGTGGAGATCCTGCTGGATGAGGCCGGCGTGCTGGCCGGCCGCAGCGAACGCGCGTCGCCGCAGACGCTGCGCAATACCTGCGCCGCCATGCATTTCGAGGCCGGCATGGCGCCGGCCGAGGTCGCGCAATGCCTGGGCATGCGCGACCTGGAGTCCGGCTGGCGGCTGCGCGCCGCCTATGAAGCCTGGCAGGCGCGGACAGGGCTGCTGGCGCAAGCGCCGGGGAGCCGCGCCTAGCATTGCCCGCGCCCTGGGCGCAACGGCAGATCGTGGATAATAAGCAGCTTCGCCGGCTTACTCGGCGGAAAGTGGTGCTTACGACACTTTTTGAATCCGCCAGGCCAAGGCCTGGCCCTGAATCGAATTCCGACGCCTATTTTCCATGCCTGAAACCTTGCTTCTGACCGGTGCCACCGGCTATATCGCCTCGCATACCTGGATTGCGCTGCTCAATGCCGGCTACCACGTGATCGGCCTGGATAATCTGTGCAACAGTAGCCCGGTGGTGCTGGAGCGGCTCGCCACCATTACCGGCAAGACCCCGCATTTTGTGCAGGGCGACGTGCGCGACCGTGCGTTGCTGGACCGGCTCTTTGCTGAACACCGCATCAGCGG
The DNA here is from genome assembly GCF_000379565.1 of Cupriavidus sp. UYPR2.512. NCBI lineage: Bacteria > Pseudomonadati > Pseudomonadota > Betaproteobacteria > Burkholderiales > Burkholderiaceae > Cupriavidus > Cupriavidus sp. UYPR2.512. The sequence continues at coordinate 56,179 of NZ_KB903120.1, forward strand.
GGTGATTCATTTTGCCGCCCTCAAGGCCGTGGGCGAATCCGTGAGCCAGCCGCTCGAGTATTACAGCAACAACCTGGGTGGGCTGCTGACGGTATGCGCGGCAATGGGCGCGGCCGGGGTGAAACAACTGGTGTTCAGTTCTTCGGCCACGGTTTATGGCAATCCGCATGCGGTGCCGATCCTGGAGGATTTCCCGCTGTCGGCCACCAATCCGTATGGCCAGACCAAGCTGATGGGCGAGCAAATCCTGCGCGACCTGGAAAAATCCGATCCGGACTGGCGCATTGCCTACCTGCGTTATTTCAATCCGGTCGGCGCGCATGAAAGCGGGCTGATCGGCGAAGATCCGCGCGGTATTCCGAACAACCTGATGCCATATGTGGCGCAGGTGGCCGGCGGGCGCCGTGAAAAGCTGATGGTATTCGGCGGCGACTACCCGACACCGGACGGCACCGGCGTGCGCGACTATATCCACGTCTGCGACCTGGCGGACGGCCACCTGGCGGCGCTGGGTTACCTGCGCGAGCAGGGCAAGAGCATGACGGTGAACCTGGGCACGGGCCGCGGCTACAGCGTGCTGGAAGTGGTGCAGGCCTACCAGCGTGCCAGCGGCAAGCCGGTGCCGCATGACATCGTGGCGCGGCGCCCGGGCGACATCGCTTCGTGCTACGCCGATCCCGCGCTGGCCAACCAGCTGCTGGGCTGGCGCGCGCGCCATGACATCGACCGCATGTGCCAGGACTCATGGCGCTGGCAGTCGATGAATCCGCAGGGGTTTGACGCCTGACGGCCCGGACGGGCGGTGCCGCGGCGTCGTGCGGGCGCCGCGCAAGGCCGGAAAACAAAAACGCCACGGATGAATTCCGTGGCGTTTTGCCGTCTGCCGGATCCCGTGTTTCAGCGGATCAGGAAGTCTTCAACCGCCTTGCCCTGGGCCAGGGCCTGGGTCAGCCAGCCCGGGCGCTTGCCGCGGCCGGTCCAGGTATTGCCGGCGCTGTCGCGATAGCGCACCGGCACCTTGCGGTTGACCGCCTTCTTGCCAGCCGGCGCCTTTGCGCCAAAACCCAGGTCTTCCGCGGTCAGGCCATATTGCTCGATTTTCTCGCGAATATCCGCGATCACCGTGGCCTGTTCGCGTGCCTTGATTTCCTCGGCCTGCTTCTGCAGTTCACTGATTTTCTGAACGATTTCCTGATAAGTCGCCATTGGGTCCTCGGTTTCCGGTGGAGTGGAATGCGGTGGGTGTGTGCGGGGGTGAAAATGCTGAAAACAATTATAACGGGGTAACCGCCCGCTGCAAATCCTGCCGTACTAATCGGATGCTGTTTTTGCGAAAATTCTTGGTGCCGATAATTGTGTGAACTTTCGGTGTCGTGGTCTGTCCCGGCATTTCCCTCGTCGTCGTCGGCGTTACCCGGCCGCAGTACCGGCTGCAGGCTCGCAAATGGTGCGACCGTGCGCAAACCGGCCCGGCCGCAGGCAGCCTCCGCCAAAATCAAATCGCCATAATCGGCCGCGGAAAATTCGCAAAGGCGTCTGCGGCGTTAGCGCGGCAAGCCACGTGGCGTATATACGACACGCCGGTTATCGCCGATTAATTGCGCCCGCCACCGGCGCGGCGGCTCAAGTACGAGGAGGCGGCGCCGTTATCCGGGCAGGGCGGATCATCTGGGCGTCGATCCTGCCGGAACGGGGCCAGGGGTGTGTCCCGCGGGTTGACACAGTCTTCTTTCATCATGTCCTTCCACAACCATATCCAGATCAAGACCCTGCTGCGGGGCGCCATGGGAATGCTGTCGCTGCTGCTGTTACTGGTTGGCGGTGCCGGCCTGCACGGTATTTCACAAAGCAATGATGCCCTCAGGGAGACTTATGCCAACCAGCTCGGCTCCACCATCGCGCTCAGCGAGGCGATGCAGGCCACCACGCGCATGCGCCTGGCACTGGACCGCAACGTGATGCAGGGCGAGCAGGACGATCCCAAGATCCACGTGGACCGCTCCAGGGTGTTCGTGGAGGCTTCGGAGGCTGCCTGGAAGCGCTATATGAACCTGCCGCAGAATCCTGAGGAAAAAGAGCTCGCCGCGGAACTGGGCACGCAGCGCCAGGCGTTCATGGAGCAGGGCGTACTGGCGCTGCAGGCGGCTTCACTGGCGGGCAACCAGGAAGAGGCCCTGCGGCTGGCGAAGAAGGTGCTGCCTGACCTGCAGCGCAGCATGTCGAGCGTGCACGAGAAGCTGCAGAAGTTCCAGATGACTGCCGGGCAGGCCAACTTCGATGCTGCGCAGGCCAGCTTTGCGCGTATCCGCATGCTGTCGATCGGGCTGATCGTGCTGGGCCTGGCGGTCGCCGTGCTGTGCACGGTCACGCTGAACCGCGCCATCGTCACACCGGTGCAAGAGGCGCTGTCTGTGTTCGAGCGCATCGCCCGCGGCGACCTGACCTCGCGCATTGCCAGCGTCTCGAAGAACGAGATCGGCCGCATGATGCAGGCGCTGGCCGCGATGCAGGCCAGCCTGTCGGGCATCGTTGCCGAAGTGCGCACCGGCGCCGATTCGATGGCGTCGGCCACGCAGCAGATTTCCACCGGCAACCTGGACCTGTCGCAGCGCACCGAGGAACAGGCCTCGTCGCTGGAGCAGACCGCCGCCAGCATGGAAGAGCTGACCACGGTGGTGCGACAGAATGCCGACAATGCGCGCCAGGCTGGCGTGCTGGCCAACGAGGCCTCGCAGATCGCGCTCAAGGGCGGCGATGTGGTGGGTCGCGTGGTCGACACCATGAACGAGATCAACGGCGCCTCGCGCAAGGTGGTCGAGATCATCAGCGTGATCGAGGGCATTGCCTTCCAGACCAATATCCTGGCGCTCAATGCGGCGGTGGAAGCCGCGCGTGCCGGCGAGCAGGGCCGCGGCTTTGCCGTGGTGGCGGGCGAGGTGCGCAGCCTGGCGCAGCGCTCGGCCTCGGCCGCCAAGGAGATCGAGGCGCTGATCGGCGAGTCGGGCCAGCGCGTGGAGAGCGGCACCCGGCTGGTGGCCGAAGCCGGCCAGACCATGGGCGAGATCGTCCAGGCCGTGCGCCGCGTGACGGACATCATGAACGAGATCGGTGCCGCGTCGCAGGAGCAGACCAGCGGCATCGAGCAGGTCAACCAGGCGGTGACCCAGATGGACGAGGTGACGCAGCAGAATGCGGCGCTGGTGGAAGAGGCCGCCGCCGCAGCCGGGGCGCTGGAAGGACAGGCGCAGAAGCTCAAGAACGTGGTTTCGGTGTTCAACCTTGGCGCGGGTACGAGGGTGGGGGCAAGCGCGGCCGCGACGGCTGTCGCTGGCCGTACCGCATGCACCATGCCGGTGCGGCCGGCGACAGCCGCGGCGCCACGTGCCGTTGGTGCCCGCCCGGCCGCGGCGCTGCCGGCAGGCCGTCCGGCGGCGAGGCCCGCGCTGGCCATTGCCGGGGCCGATGATGACTGGAGCGCGTTCTAAACCATTGTCCCCACCATTGCCTTGTTCACACGGCGACTGCAAGATGCCATGATGCGGGGTTTGCCCCGCGTCCTGACCTTCTTCGCGCATTCTCTTCATCATCGCGCAGCCTAATGATTGCCCTGAGTTCCGTCCTGTTGCTGCTGGCTGCCCTGCTGGGCGTGGCCGCCGCCCTCGGTATTCGTGCCGGGCGTGCGGACCAGTCAGCCGGTGGCCGCTCGCTGCGCACGCTGACCTTGTCGGCGGCACTGTTGTCGCAATTGAGCGTAAGCCTGCCAGTGCTGGTGGTGATGCTGTCGGGCAGCGTGCCGGCGGCCAACGACACGGCGCAGATGGCGGCCAGCTTCGCCGCCGCCGCAGCAGCCACCGCGGCCGCCAAACTGCTGGTGCAGTGGCTGCGCCAGGGTACGCGGCTGTGGCGTGGTGCGGCGATCATGGCGGTCGTCGCTGGCGCCGGGCTGGTGGCCGCGGCCGGCACGCACCTGGGCCGCGCCTGTGGCGCGGGCTCGGTCTCGGCGCGCGCCTGCATCGATGCCGCCGGCCTGCCGCACCCCGCCTGGCTGGCGGGCGGGCTGACCGCGTTGTGCGCGCTGATGTTCGCCGTCCACCGCGCGCAGTCGCGTGGCTTGCTGCCGGCGCACAACGAAACCGGCCTGGCCGATGAGCTGGCGGACGAGGCGCACGGACTGCCGCGCGGGCACGAGCCCCGGCTGGCGCGGCGCGGCGCGCGCATTCCCGGCCGCCCCGGCCGTCTTACCGTGCGTGCCGCCGCGCGCGGGCAGGGGACGGTGGGCGAATACAGCGTGGCAACGACGATGCCTGACCGCGTCGCCTTCGGCCGCTGGCTGGACCAGGCGATTGCGCAGGCGCGGCTGGCCGAGACCGGCTGCGCCGTGTTGCTGATCCATATTGCCGACTACCGCGAAGTCGACGAGGTCTTCGAGATCCGCGCCGACGATATCCTGGCCCAGGACGCCGGCGCGCTGGCGCAGGCCGTGCTGGAGCCGCATGACTTCCTGGCCCGGCTGGCGCGTGACGAGTTTGCCGTGGGGGTGCCGGAGCTGGTGCACCACGGCCGCGCGCAGGAGTTGGGCTCGCGCATGCTGAGTTGGCTGGCCGAGTTCATTGCCGCGCGCGGCCTGCAGATGCAGATCGGCGTGAACATCGGCATTGCCGTCTATCCGCGCGATGCGCAGACCTCCGAGACGCTGATGCAGGCCGCGCGCGTCAGCCTGGCCGAGGCCCGCCAGAGCGGCTCGAACCAGGTGCGTCAGTTCAACAGCGCCGCCGGCGAACGCGCACACCGCACCCGCGTGATCCGGCGCGACCTGTGGCCGGCGATCCAGGACGATGCGCTGTCGCTGCAGTTCCAGCCCAAGTACGACGCACGCCGGCGCACGCTGGTGGGCGCGGAGGCACTGTGCCGCTGGCGCCATCCCGCGCTGGGCCAGGTGAGTCCCGCCGAGTTCATCACCGTGGCGGAGCAGTCAGGCCAGATCGACAAGCTCGACGACTGGGTGCTGACCAGCGTGTGCCGGCAGGTGCGCCAGTGGCAGGACGCCGGCGTGCCCACCGTGCCGGTGGCGATCAATGTCTCGGGGCTGCGTTTTGCCAGCCGCAACTTCCCGCAGTACCTGCTCGAGCAGATCCACCAGCACGATATCCCGCCGTCGGCGATCACGCTGGAGATCACCGAGACCGCGGCGATGAAGGATATCGTCAAGTCGCTCGAGACGCTGGCCGAGCTGCAGTCGCTTGGCATCCAGGTGGCGCTGGACGATTTCGGCAGCGGGTATTCCAGCCTGGGCTATCTCAAGCGCCTGCGCGTGGGCACGCTCAAGATCGACCGCACGCTGATCGGCGGGCTCGATGCCGATGCGCAGGGCCGCGCCATCGTCGGCTCGATGGTGGCGCTGGCGCATGAGTTGCGTATGAAGGTGGTGGCCGAGGGTGTTGAGTCGGTATCGCAGCTGGAGATTCTTAATGAGATGGGCTGTGACGAGGTGCAGGGCTACCTGTTGTCGCTGCCGCTGGATGCGGCGGGATTTGCCGAGGCCTTGGGGGAGCAGGCTGGTGCGTGACGGCTAAAGGTTGGTTCTTTGCTTCGGCAATGTGGTTGGGTGTTGTGCTTGGCTAGCGTGGGCTGTTTCGCCGGCGTAGCCGGCGAGTCACTTTTTGTCCGAGCGACAAAAAGTAACCAAAAAACGCGTCGCCTGAGCGGCTGGCAATCCATTCCTCGGCGTTGGCCCGTTCCCACGGCGGTGCTTGCCGTTCGATGTGGTTGCCCGTTCGAGCCTGCTACGCCATGTGAGTCAGGGGCAGTGCCTTCGTTAACCCACTATTGAACGATCCCC
>NZ_KB903121.1:0-1204 GCF_000379565.1 Cupriavidus sp. UYPR2.512
CATCTGGACCAAGAGCGCTCGCGACATCCTACAGAAGGTCATTCGTGCCAACCGCCGCTTAAGTTCCAAACAGAATGGAACATTGCACTAGCGGAGGGATGGGCCACACGGTATATCAATTTGCTGCTGCAGCAGTTCCAGATCGTGTTCGTTGGCTACTCGGCCGACGATCCGCCCGTTCAGTATTTGCTCGAGGCGTTAAAGCGCTTCGGGCCATCGCAGCGTAACGCGATGTACGCATTTCACTGGGGCGACGAGCGTCAAGCAATTGCGCAGTGGAGCCATAAGGCCGTCACGCCATTGGCGTTCCAAGAATTTTCACACCTCTGGGAAACATTGTCGGCATGGGCGGCCCGCGCCCGCGGCGTAGACAAGTGGCACGATGATCTGATTAAAATGGCCAGCGCAGGCCCAGCCTCAATGCAGCCACACGAACGAGGAATGGTCGCCCATATGGCCGCTACCGAAGAGGGCTCGCACAGACTGGCAATTGCAGAGTCGCCGATTCCCGCGGAGTGGCTGTTCGTGTTTGATAAATGCGCACGGTTGCGCGGCCCAGCTCAGGAACACGCAACTCCGTTTAAAGAGGGCATAGAGTTCTTCAAGAAGGTTGGGCTGGATTCAGATGCGGCACCAGAGTTTTCACTGGACACCATGGCGCCGGATCCAGTTGAATTGCCTGGGTCTGCCTGGGATGCCTTCTCGCCCACCGATATTGATGTTGTGACAGCTCGGCCGGAATCGCTCTCCAGAGTTGAGCGCCGCGCGGTACCACCGCTGCCCCGCCGTCTTGCCAACCTCGGACGCTGGTTTGGAAAGGTCGCTCATGAGCCTGCAGCACTGATTTGGGCGGCCGGAGAGACTTCCCTACATCCAGACTTACGCGAGCGTCTTACTAACGCGATGCGATTTGACACGGCTAGGTATTCCGAACTGATTCGGAAACAGTGGCAATGGATCCTGGCAAGCTGGAACTCCGATCAGTACGACGTCGATAATCAGTTCCACATTGTTAAGAGGCAGGTGGAGATCGACGGTTGGACGCCGGCGCTCCTGCGTGCCGCTATACAACTTTACCGCGCCAGGCTAAACGTTAAACCAGCCTTCGATGAGAGGTGGCACCGTTTGTTCGGACAGGGATCCGGAGTTTTTAAGTGGAAGCGCTGGGGCAGTCAGGCTGCCGATTTGATCGCTGGCAGCGTGG
>NZ_KB903122.1:0-1193 GCF_000379565.1 Cupriavidus sp. UYPR2.512
GGTCGCGCTCGCTCGCCCGCAATCCGTCCGTATAGCCTGAGTTCAGCGTCACCGAGGAGCCCCTGTTTTCAATCTCGATTTATGCAACAACGCCCATTGGTGTGCTTCTGTTTGGCAACGTCGATAACGCATCGGTGATCTGCGTTCACGCATGCCTTGTCGGTGATGCGCTTGCGGTTGGGCAAGCGGCCAATGACCCGGACACCAGGTCACAGCGCTACGGCTGGACTGACGAGGCCCGCCCTCGAACCTGCAGTCAATGCTTGCCTGCGTCGACACCGTGCCTGTAACGTGTTCACGTGTCCACAAAGAATTTTGAGGGCACGATGCTGCTTGCTCTCTTTACTTGCCTTCAAGGACGGGTTCTACCAGGCAACTTACCTTGCCGACCCGGTCCTCTTGGATCTTCTTTCACAGATTTGATCTGGTTGCGTAAGCGTCATTTGAAGACCGCATGGACAGAGCTGGTCCCGGTGTCCAAAGTGATGCCCGTTACTTCAAGTGGTGGGGACTACTTTGGACACACGGAATGCGAGACCATCGAACCGCAAGGGCCGACCGAATTGCGCACCGGAGTACCGACGGCAAGTTGCAGTAGTGGCGAGCGAGCCGGGTATTTCGGTGGCCAAGCTCGCGCAGGCCCACGGACTGAATCCTAATATGGTGTTCAAGTGGCGCCGGCAACTGCGGGCGGGCCTGTTTGACGGGGTGCCGCACGGCACGGCGGTGTTGCCGCCCGTTGCGCTGCCTGATGCACCGACAGGCGAGAAGACTGTACCGGCGTCGCTGGCACTACAGCCGGTCGAGCCACATCGCGAGAGCGTACTGGCAGCGTCGGGCATCGAGATTGAACTGAACGGTGCCCGTGTGCGTGTCACGGGTATGGTCGATCCAGTTCAGTTGCGCCTCGTGCTGCGCTGCCTGATGCCGGCATGATTGCTCCACCCAGCGGTACCCGTGTATGGCTGGCAGCGGGCGGTACCGATATGCGCCGTGGCATGTATGGACTTGCCGCACTGGTGCAGTCGACACTCGGACGTGATTCCTTCTCGGGCCACATCTTTCTGTTTCGTGGGCGTCGCGGTGACCTCATCAAGATTTTAGGTTCGTCAGGAAAAAGTGTGGGTTGACGAAGGCTCAGGAAGATTGCCAAGTGCATGATATAGCGCGATTTCCGTCGCCCTGAAGGTTCG
>NZ_KB903123.1:0-1190 GCF_000379565.1 Cupriavidus sp. UYPR2.512
AAGCAGGGCGGCGGCCCCTCGAACCTCGTCACCTGTCAAGCGTTCTCGGCGCCAATTGCGATTTTATTTGGCGGCTTATCTTGGGTGGATTGGGTCCGGATCTCCCTATTATCGCTGCCGTCGGATTTGATGTGCATCAATATTTCTCAATTCTGACTTGGAAAAGTCTAAGCTAATACATTGTAATGATGGAGGCCATACGGCATGTGGGTGATCACCCGTGCCGACGGGGCCTTTCAGGTTCATTTAATGCGGCAAATGCCTCGGTCTTGCCTTGCTGTGCGCTCATAAATATGAGATATAGCAATCATAATTCCCTCGATCCCTCACCGACACATGGACAACTCGGTTGGTAGGTCGAGCCAAGGAGAGATAAGATGACACAGTGGTCCCCCAATCAAATCGCAGGCATTGACGCCCTAGTTGGGCTAACCGGCCATGCCTGTGCCGGTTTCCAGAAACTGGTCGAATTGAACCTTAAAGCCATGCAATTTTCTCTTTCAGAAACACGTGGCACCCCGGAGAATCCCCCGTCAGGAGAGAATCCACAGGGATTTCAGTGGGAATCAATTCAACCCGCAGCAGATCGTGCATTGGCATATAATCGCCAAATACTTGAGCTACTGGCTGCTACGCGGAGAGAATTTGAAAAGGTCATGGAGGTTCAATACACGACTGGCAAGCAGGGATGGCAGGACTTCATGGAAATTGTTGTTGACAAGGCGGAAGCCGTTCAAGCAGCGCCATTGGCAGCTTGGCAGGACTCCGTCAACGCGACCACCACGTTCTATGAATCGGTACAAAGGACCGCAAAAGCAGGCGGTACAAATAGCTGAGAGAAGCCTTAATACGGATGCAGAAGTAGCGTCTCAAGGCGTACGACGACGTACCGCTGCTCCTTACCAGGCAGCGGAAAAGTAGGGGCTTTTGACACGCCTCGCCGTACCTTCGTGGTCCCTGATGAAAAATATCGGGCAGGTGTCGACCGCAGCGCCGTACAACCCGTGTCCATCCAAGCGGCTATACTATTTCCAAGGGATCGAAGGCATGAGGCGTCTGGGGTTGGTTGGGGCAGGGGACAGAGGCAAGCCGATGCGGCCTCATCGGCCTCGACGTGTTCCTCAGGCTTGCCACCGATCCGATCCTGGTCGGGGCGCACCATGCCGGCGCGCAACTTGTGGAGTATCTGG
>NZ_KB903124.1:0-1182 GCF_000379565.1 Cupriavidus sp. UYPR2.512
ACGAGCGCTTCGGCCTCGTCGTCCGAAATAAAGCATGCTCGGTCCAGTGTGGCGCCTTCAATAGCGGTGAATTGGACGAGTTTGACAATGAGTCTAGCGCCTATATCGCAAAAATCAGAAATCCATTTCAGATGCGTAATATCTCTCACTGGCCCCCCTGAGCTGTAGGGGTGAACACGGAATTCGTACGGTCACCGGAAGCGCTCCTTCGCTGGTACCACATAATATGCTGACATTGAAAACGACGGCGCAGCTTGACCCACGTCAAAAGTCCCGCTTCTGACTGAGTCGTCCATAGGAAATAGTCGAATCAATGCCGCAAGAAACCCCGTTATTGTCTGTCGCAACATCGACATGTCTGTCGCAACATCGACAAAGTCTTGGTCGCCATTGTCGGCTTTGAATTCCCATTCTCACTGCATTTCGAAAAAAATCCTTCAATACTTGTAAGGTGCAACAATATGTGCACCTATACAATGGAATGAATTGGCATAGATTTCGCTTTCCCTTCAATCGTGTGGTAGCTGACTAAAGTTGGATGACGATTTCGTTACGCAAGTTAGAGACTTGAATGACAGGCGCTTCAGGAATTTGGCAGGATTGCCATGTTGACTTGCGGTGGCATTGGCGTGAAAAAAGTATAGGCCAACGCTACAAGAAAACGTGCCGCGAAAAGAGCTGTGTCGGGATGCCACGTATTGAAGTCTAACTAAGACGAAGATATATGAAGTACAAGCAGCGCACGTTGCATTCTTTTTGGACGCTTGCTCAGACAGCACTGATATCTGTAGTGCTGGCCTCTTGCGGTGGAGGGGAAGGTGACGGCGGCGATCCTGCGGCGACGTCCACTGCCACCGCGTCGGTCCTCGTCGAGAAGGTCTGTTCGAATTGCGGAGCGTTGGACGCGCACACCTATGCTGGTAGCGGCATAGGCGTCTGGGAAAGCGTTAATACCACACCTCGGCTGTGGAGACTCCCATCAGCATCTCAGGGCTGAACGGCCAGGATGTAACTCTCGTTTTCACTAATCAAACCGGCACTGCACANGTTATGCCGAAAATCGCGCTAACGACGTCGTACCATCCCATCGTCGCCGACCAACTACGATGGGACGACGGCACGGAAGCGCTTAAACGCCGAATATCAAGTTTCAATCGAGACGGCTGGAAAACGCTCGCTAAA
>NZ_KB903125.1:0-1181 GCF_000379565.1 Cupriavidus sp. UYPR2.512
GCTGTGCCTCGTCACAGAAAAGCAGCACTGTGCCGCTCCCCGCTCGAGCAGCCGCCTCGCGAATCCGCAGGGCCAGACGCATCCGCTTGGCCGGATTGGAACCTGCGTTCGGGTCGGGGTCTCCAACGGCCTCGAGCAAGTTCGCAAAGAACGGGCCTTCGGCATGCCGCGGTTTGTGTTCGCATTGCGCGTGGTAGCTCGTCATCTTCGGATGATTGCGCGCCAGCAGCAATCGCACGTACTCGATCGCCCGTGTCTTGCCGATGCGGGACGGGCCATAGATCAGTGCTCCCATGACGCGATAGCGTAGACATCGCTCGACCAACTCATAAAAGGCTTCGATCGCAGGCGTGGCGATACGATAATTGCCGGTCACCAGCGGGTGAAGTGACGGATCGATGGGACGCGGCATCTGAGGTGTCATGGCATACCTCGCAATGTGAACGACGGTGTTAGAAGACTTGGCCAGTCCCGATAGTGAGTTTGCGCGGCTGCGCCGGCTGTTGGGGCAAAATCGAGACAGCGTCTGCTGCTGCCGCAGCCGGTGCAGACACCACGGAGGAGGCAGCGCTCCGCGTGGTGGGCGTGGCCTCGGCTGGCGTACGCGTTGTCGGTGCACTGGCAAGCAGCCGCACGGTCCGCGCGTATTCCGTCGCGGCCTTCCGACTAGTCTTTGCCTGCTCGAGCTTGGCCTGCACATAAGCTTCGATCGGATTCGAGTCGCCCGGTTGGCTTCGACGCCGATCCCGCAGCTTTCTCACCTCCTGGCGCAGCTTCAGGTTGTGCGGCACCACACCCCAGGCGCCTTGTGCATCCAGGATGCCGAGTTCCGTGCCATCCGTGAGAAAGGCACGCACGCATCGCAGATCGTCAGCATTCAGGTAGACGAGTAGCTGCTTGCCGACCAGCCGCGTGCTTCTTGCCAGCACACCACTCGTGTAGCGCACGCCATACAGGTTAATGTGCGGACGTACGCCTTGCTCAAGATAGGCACGCACACGACANCGGCGGGCCGACTGCATCAAGCACAGCGTGCGACGATGATGCTCAGCAAGCCGCGTCAGCACCACCTGTTGAGTATTGAGCAAGTATTCCATTGCTTCGAGCGGGGTCACGCTGTTCAAGCCGGTATGCGGCGTACCGTTGTACGTCGTGATCGCATACTCAACCAGCTCCTCCAG
>NZ_KB903126.1:0-1171 GCF_000379565.1 Cupriavidus sp. UYPR2.512
CTAGATCGTGTTTGTGCTTCTCAAACGCCACCCGCTCCTTTCCCGTATGAGCACGCAGCGCCTTGAGCTGATCTGGGGTGATTGTCTTGATCAGTTGGTCGATCACCCCGCTCTCAAGCACCAGCAGCATTTGGTAGAGCTCGAAGGCATCGTCGAAGGTCGGCCGCCAAACGGACGAGGACCGTTTCGGGGAGATCTCGACTAGCCCATCTTGAGACAAGCGGATCAGTGCTTGGCGGACCACTGTGCGGCTTACACCAAAGAGTTCGGCGATGTCCCGCTCGTTGAGTTTCGTGCCCGGCGGGAGACGACGGTGATAGATAGCATCGGAGATGGTGCCTACAATCTTTTGGGTGAGCATGATTTATCGTCGCTAGGGTGCAGCGCGGCGCCGCATTGTGGTTTGGTCGACCAGATTTCCAGAATGGTACCTCAAGCGCATCGTTTGGCACTAAATAAGGGCGCTATCCATATTCGTCCTGCTCAAATTTCGCGTGCAAGGGGCGCGTTTCGTACCCGTCCGGGAGCCTCTATTGCGGCACATGCAAGAAATTAGAGCCGTCGCTTGATCCTATAGCTCGGCTTCCATTCACGGTACCAACGGGTTATCCCTGATTGTCGGCCTCCGTTACGCTCTATAGTCTGGTATACCAGTTGATCTATTTGGCTTCCCAGACTGTAATTTTGGCCTCACACACCCGACCGCACTGGAGACACTTAAAATGAATGAGCAGTACAGGCCTCTCCTCGAGGATAAGACTTACCTTCGCCACTTCTGGCATCCGGTTTGTACCCTGGCAGAGTTCGAACGCGCCAACGCCTCTGGCCATGGTCCGATGGCCGTGACCCTGCTCGGCGAACCGATCGTGCTGGCCCGCCTTAATGGAAAGATCGTCGCAGCCAGCGATCGATGCGCCCACCGCTCGGCAAAGCTCTCGCTTGGTCGCGTGAGCAAGCGAGATGGCCAAGACTTCCTGGCGTGTCCGTATCACGGCTGGCAGTACGACAACGAGGGGATTTGCAAACTCGTACCGGCTTGCCCGGACAAAGCCATTCCGCCGCGCGCGAAGCTGAATGCCTATGACTGCGAAGTGAAGTATTCCATTGTGTGGGTACGCTTGGATAACAGCTTCGACTGCACAGAAATTCCCTATTTCAGCGACTGGGAAAA
>NZ_KB903127.1:0-1106 GCF_000379565.1 Cupriavidus sp. UYPR2.512
GAGATCCTGAAGCTGGCCAGCGCGTTTTTCGCCCAGGCGGAGCTCGACCGCCGGCTCAAGTCCTGAAGGCCTTCGTCGATGAGCATCGAGATGCCTTCGGGGTCGAGCCGATCTGCCAAGTCTTGCAGATTGCCCCGTCATGCTATCGGCGCCATGCCGCACGGCTTCGCGATCCGTCGCGACGCAGCGCCCGTGCAATTCGTGATGAACGTCTGCGGCCCGAAATCAAGCGGGTCTGGGAGGGCAACATGCAGGTCTATGGTGCGGACAAAGTCTGGAAACAGATGAATCGGGAAGGCATGGCGGTGGCGCGCTGCACGGTCGAACGGTTGATGAAACAGATTGGCCTGGAGGGGGTGCGTCGAGGCAAGAAGAAGCGCACCACGGTGGCAGACGACTCGGCGCCGTGCCCGTTGGATCGCGTCAAGCGCCAGTTCCACGCAGCACAGCCCAACCAGTTGTGGGTCAGCGATTTCACGTACGTTTCGACTTGGCCGGGCTGGCTGTACGTGGCCTTCGTGATCGATGTGTTCGCCCGCAACATTGTTGGCTGGCGCGTCAGCACTTCGATGACCACGGACTTCGTTCTGGACGCTCTGGAACAAGCGCTTTACGCACGTCAGCCAAATGATGACAGGACGCTCATTCATCATTCTGACAGGGGGGCGCAATACGTCAGTATTCGCTATACCGAGCGTCTTTCGGAAGCCGGCATCGAACCGTCCGTCGGCAGCCGTGGCGACTCCTACGACAACGCCCTGGCTGAGACCATCAATGGCCTGTACAAGGCCGAACTGATCCACAAGCGTGGCCCTTGGAAAACCCGTGAGGCCGTGGAGCTTGCGACCTTGGAATGGGTGGCCTGGTTCAACAACCACCGCCTGATGGAAAGCCTCGGCTATATCCCACCGGCTGAAGCTGAGGCAAACTACTACCGGCAACTCAGCAGCACCGCTGTCGTGCCAGCATCAACTTAAACTACACAGCCTCCTCGAAACCCGGGGCGATTCAATCCACGCTATGCCCTGACGCGGGCGCGCGTGTCTGCACGGCGTAATACCCGGGGGCGGCCTCGCCTCTGCCCCCCGCTTCTGGCAGCAAAACCG
>NZ_KB903128.1:0-1131 GCF_000379565.1 Cupriavidus sp. UYPR2.512
AGGCTATGTGGCCGGATGCGCAGCACGGCTTCTACCGGCCCCTGTCATGTCGTTTAATCACCTTGAACGGGGCGGGCATAAAATCCTCCGTTTTTCGGAACTGGGCAGCCTGCCGTCGTCAAACCGACCGGTGGTGAGTTACCGGCTTTGAGCTAGATCCCCTGAGTTGGGGTGATCGTACCTTTCGTGTTAAATCTGGCGGTCTGGCCAAAAAAGCTATTGTGAATCAAGGGGTTGCAATCTCACCGGTCATGCGAAAGGCGGGAAGAGGCATAGCCTTGCTGGAGGCGGCTCTCTGGTTGATCACCGCCAGATTTTACTGAGATGGACCCGGCGCCTCCCTTCGGGGGGACACTATCGGCCTCAACCTGACACGTGGAGGTTCATCATGGAAATCGACATCCTCGGCATCGATCTCGCCAAACAGGTGTTCCAGCTCCATGGCGCCGACCGTCGCGGACGGCCTGTGCATCGAGCGAAGGTCTCGCGTGGCTCGCTGCTGGAGGCAGTGCGCACACTGAAGCCGGGAATGGTTGTCATGGAAGCCTGCAGCACAGCGCACCACTGGGCACGGCGCTTCCAGTCGCTCGGTATTGAGGTCCGGCTGATCAGTCCACAGTATGTGTCGCCCTTCGTCAAGACCAACAAGAACGATCGCAACGACGCCGAGGCGATTGTGGAGGCAGCCAGCCGGCCCGCCATGCGCTTCGTTGCGGTCAAATCGGTCGAGCAACAGGACATCCAGGCCGCGCATCGAATGCGCGCAATCCTGATCCGCCACCGTACCGCCATGATCAACCAGATGCGTGGTCTGCTCGGCGAGCGTGGGCTCACGATTTCGCGCTCACCAGAGGCGTTCAAGCGTGCGATTCCGGAACTGCTTAGTAAGAGCGCCAACGAGCTGACGTCGTTCTGCCAGACGCTACTGACCGAGATGCTTCAGCACCTGCACGCGATCGAAGAGCGCGTCCACCTGATCGAAGCATCGATTCAGTCGTTCATGAAGGCAAGTCAGAAACGTCGAGCGAGTTCTCGAAAGAGGTGGCGCCGGAAATTCGGACAGTCGGATAAATGGAAGAGCTGGGGTCTGAGCCGCACCCCTTTCAAGGTGATCAAACGACACGTCCGGCC
>NZ_KB903129.1:0-1159 GCF_000379565.1 Cupriavidus sp. UYPR2.512
CTTTCTCAGGCTCTGGTTATACGCCCGCGCGTTCGTCACCCGGTACCCCGGCTTCTTGCGCTTGCGCGGTTCACCCGTCTTTAGTCTGGCTTTATTCAATGCTGGCCTTCATGATGTTGCGCTTTTACACAACCCGCACCATCTTTGCAATACCCGTCCGGACAAAGCCCATCACATCAGAGCTCCGACTACCTACCGCAGGTGGTTGAGTGAGTCTGAAAGTCTCTGTTCGTAATCCTGAGTGTGACCACTTTGCTGCTGGTACGCCAAGTATTCTTCGAACGTCGAATACAGCGGCTGCAACGACGCGTTGTGTGGATCGTGGTGTAGAAACCAACGCTCCGGATGGCCAGCTTCGCCAAAAGCGCGAAGGGCGTCACGGGCCTCCCGAAATATCTGTCCGCAAGTCTCGCTGCTGCTGTATTCGATCCGCTCCAGTTCCTGAGCGCAGATTGCCGCACTAGATGTGTCGTACTGGACCCGATCGAGTATGGCATTGAATTCGTTGGCCCGGGCAAGGTTGTTCATCTCAAAGACCAACGCACTCACAAGAGAGGGGCCCGGTGCTGTTCCGAAGTTCGAGAGGGTCTGCGGTGAAACGAGAATGGCGCGGCGGGTTGCATCCGTTGCGGCGATGGCGATGCCTCCATCGTCCGCTTGAAGCGTTACACCGCCTTCATCCCAAATTTTCTCGGCTAGTCGCCTGAACGTCGGAGAACTGCTGTAGATCGCACCTAACGCAGCAACTGCGCGTGTGAAGCGTCTATCGCTCGGATTAGCTCGGCGGATGCTTCTCTTAACCGAAGACCACTGCGAAGGTGAGGCTGGTCGGGAAAGCGCTCCTTGGGCAAGCCCGGATAACGTTGGCGACACGGCGCGCGCTCTGATGCCCCCCGGGGTGGATGTGCTTGCAGACTCGTCAACCGAAGATGTTCCTAGTGTCTCGCAATATGCTTCTCTCGACACGCTTTTTGAACCACAGATTCCCATGGCGATTGGTACTCCTGTTATAGGTCCATCATAGGCATTGGGCTCGCCAGATTCAGCGAGGGTTTCGCGTACAGCTGGTTGTATATGAACGCGCCCCGATTGCGCCAGTGTTTCGTGTGTTCCGACATCGACAGGATGGGTTGCAGCTGTATATCCGGCCTTGTTGCAG
>NZ_KB903130.1:0-1156 GCF_000379565.1 Cupriavidus sp. UYPR2.512
GCTGGCGCCGATGGCAAGACGAACGTTGGGAACTTCCAATGGGCGGCACAGGGTGGGCTGAACATGGCAGGTGCTCCGAATCGGACAGGGGTCTACAAGCCGTCGCCCCCGCCTCTGGCACGATAGGAACAGGTGCCCCTCTCCGCACTGAGCAAGTTGGTGTAGGTTCGACCGTCCGGGACAGGGGTACCGGGGAGCACTTCGGGTGGGCAGGCAGTTCATATACGCGTTGAGCTGCGAACTCGTGTTAGTAGTTGGCCGGCCCTGCGACCCGCCGGTTGCGCTGCGAGCGCGAATCCGTAGTTGTCGTGCTGTCTCACCGGCTCCCATTTGCGATGTTTCTCATAGGAGACGCCATTGCGAATGATTGGACTAGATGTATCGCGATCCGTAGCCGAGACGCCTATTTGGAGAACGGCCTGCTACGTGCCGGCGGGCGCGTCGGACTGCGACGCGACGAGCTGGAACGCTTTGCCGCCAAGCGAAGCCGCGACGATTGCGGCTTGCGTGAAGATGGACAAGATCGATGCGGCAATCCTTGCGCAACTCTATGCCAGTGGCTTCCTGCCCGAGGTCTGGATTCCAGACGAGGCGAAGATCACCGCCCGCCGGATATCGGGCGGAAACACGAAGAACGGTATGACGTGCTCCCAGGCGCGTCCACGACAGCACGATCTTGGGTACTTGGCGCCCCACGGGCCGTCGGCGAAGGCCTCCAGCGCCTGTGCCAGCACCTGCGCTCCTTGTAGCTGGCGTAGTCCATGCTGTTGCGGATCCAATGCACAATGCAGGCTTGTACCATGCGGGGATAGGCCGTGGCTACGGCTTCGGTCAACTTCTTGAGGCCGTCGACCACCGTGATCAGGATGTCCTGACAGCCTCGGCTCTTGAGTTCGTTGAAGACTTGAGCCAGAACTTGCTATCAGACGCTGGCCGAGATCATCGTCGGCGAGCTGCTGGATGATTTCCTTCTCGATCCCGGCGATCTGTTCGCTGAGATACTTGAAGTGTTCATGCAAGCGCTCGAGCGCCGTAACCAGGCGTGGTGGCAAGGAGTGTTCTCCTAGTGCAATGTTCCATTCTGTTTGGAACTTAAGCGGCGGTTGGCACGAATGACCTTCTGTAGGATGTCGCGAGCGCTCTTGGTCCAGATGAA
>NZ_KB903131.1:0-59287 GCF_000379565.1 Cupriavidus sp. UYPR2.512
CATCCACGCACTCGAAACGCTCGAGCGCCTGGTGCGCAGCGGCGCCTACACCGGCCCGCTGAACCTGACCTGGATCGGCATCGGCGGCGGCTTCGACGGCCCCAACCCGTTCAACTTCTTCAACTTCGTGCACCGCGCGCCGGACGGCTGCACGCTGACCGCCGAGTCGCTGCTGAAGAACGTGCTGCCGTTCAACATGATGGCCATGGCGATGGGCCTGCATCCGCGCTGCGGCATCGAGGACACCATCATCGACCAGCACGGCAAGCGCATGACCTCGGTGCAGCAGATCGAGCAGTGCGTGCGCGTGGCAGAGGAACTGGGCCGCGAGATCGCCTCGGGCAAGGAAGCGCGCGAGATCTACCGCATCGGCACCTGGTACGACAGCGCCGACGAGACGCTGGCCGCCCACGGCATGGCACCCAATCGGCAGGCCGGCGTCAGGAACCTGCCGCTGCGCGCGGCCTGATGCAACCTGCCGCCCCGGCCGCGGGCATCGCCGCGGCCGGGGCGGCAGGCTTCCCTGTCCTTAATCGAGACCAACATGTCCAATCGTCCTGCGCTCTTCGCATTCCGCAAGGTTGCCGTTGCCGTCATGCTGGCCGCAGCGATGCCCGCGGCCATGGCCTGGACCAGCAAGCCCGTGCGCATGCTGGTGCCTGCCCCCGCCGGCGGGACCATGGACGTCATCGCCCGCGTGCTGGCCGAGCAGCTTTCGGCGGACCTCGGGCAGCCCGTGGTGGTCGACAACAAGCCGGGCGCCAGTGGTGGCATCGCGATCAATACCCTGCTGGCGGCGCCGCCTGACGGCCAGACCATCCTGGTCACGCTCACCAATGTCTTCACCGAAGTTCCGCATGTGATGAAGGTCTCCTTTGATCCGGTGAAGGACGTGAGGCCCGTTGCCGCCGTGAGCAAGGTGACCATGGTGCTGGTCGCATCGACTGACCTGCCGGCCAGGGATCTGCCGGGCCTGATCCGCTATGTGAAGGCCAACCCCGGCAAGCTGAGCTTTGCTTCGCCCAGTGCGGGCACGGTCGGCCACTATGCCGGCATGATCATGAACCAGAAGGCCGGCATGGATCTGCAGCACGTGCCGTTTCCCGGCTCACCGCCGGGACTGACACAAGTAATGGGCGGGCAGATCACTGTGATGTACGACAACATGGTGACTTCGCTGCCACTGATCAAGGCCGGCAAGCTGAGGCCCTATGCGCTGGCGGCAAAGCAGCGTTCGCCGCTGCTGCCGCAGGTTCCGACTTTCGCCGAGCTCGGCTATCCGGACATCGATTTCAGCAACTGGGGTGGTGTTTTCGTATCCGCCAAGGTGCCGGCAGACCTCAGCCAGAAGATCCAGGCGGCGGTCTACAAGGCGGCGTCGAAACCCCGTGTGCAGGAACGGTTCATGGCACTCGGCATGGAGCCAGCGCCCGCGCAGGGGCTGCCGGAACTCAGCCAGGCACTGCGCACGGAGTTCGATCGCAATGCCGGCATCGTGAAGGCATTCCATATTCAGCCATGACTTGCGCCGCCCCCGCGGCCGGCAGTCAGGCATAGACTTTCTACCAGGAGACCTTTATGGCAAAAGCTATTCGCTTCTACGAGACCGGCAGCGCCGACGTCCTCAAGCTCGAAACAGTCGAGGTCGGCGATCCCGGCCCGGGCCAGGCGCGCGTTCGCCACACCTATATCGCGGTCAATTTCATCGACATCTACTTCCGCACCGGCCACTATCCGCTTCAGCTGCCCAACGGCCTGGGCTCGGATGCGGTTGGCGTGGTCGAGGCCGTCGGCCCGGGCGTGACCGACATCCGTGTCGGCGACCGCGTCGGCTATCTGCTCGGGCCCCAGGGCGCTTACTCGGACGTGCGCGTGATGCCTGCGGAAGTCCTGATCCCGTTGCCCGATGGCGTCTCCGACCGTACTGCCTCGACGCTCATCATGAAGGGCATGACTGCCCAATACCTGTTCCGCCAGGTCTACCCGCTCAAGGGTGGCGAAACCATCCTCTATCACGCCGCGGCTGGCGGCGTCGGCCTGATCGCGTGTCAGTGGGCACGCGCGCTTGGCGTGACCATGATCGGCACGGTCAGCTCGGATGAAAAGGCCGAGATCGCCAGGGCCAATGGCTGCGCGCACACCATCGTCACTTCGCGCGAAGACATCGTCGAGCGCGTGATGGAAATCACCGACGGCAAGAAGGTCCCGGTCGTGTTCGACTCGGTCGGCAAATCGACACTGGATGCATCGCTGTCCTGCCTGCAGGTGCGGGGCACCCTGGTCAGCAACGGCACGACTTCCGGGCCGGTGGAAATCGACAGCCGCACACTCGCGGCCAAGGGTTCGCTGTGGGTCACGCGTCCGGCCATGGTGCACTACGCCACGCCGCGTTCGCACATGCTGGACATGGCCAGGGAGTTATTCGACATGGTGCTGGCCGGCAAGATCACGAGCGAGCCCAAGCAGAGCTTCGCGCTGGCCGATGCCGCCGAGGCCCACCGCGCGCTCGAATCCAGGAAGACCAGCGGCGCTACCGTCCTGGTACCGTAACGCTTGCAGCCTGGCGCGCGGACCTCATCGCCTGTGCGCCTGGACCAAGAAACGATCGCGGGGCGACGTGTTCATGGCACGTTCGCCCCGCTCCTTTGCATGAAATCGGAGACATCATGGACCTGGGGTTAAAAGGCAAGCGCGCAATCGTGACAGGCGGCAGCGGCGGCATCGGCAAGGCCATTGCACTGCAGCTCGCACAGGAGGGGGTCGACGTGGTGCTCGCAGCGCGCGGGCAAGACGCCCTGGCCGAGACAGCCGCGGAACTTGCGGCACTGACCGGCCGGCGCATCGTGCCGCTGACGGTCAACACCGCCGACAAGGCTTCCGTTGATGCCATGGTGAAGCAGGCTATCGAGGCCCTCGGTGGCATCGATATCCTGGTCAACGCCGCAGCCTTGCCGGGCGGCATCTCGCCAGCCACGCGGCTCGATGAGATCGTCGATGCACAAGCGCTCGAAGACATCGACATCAAGGTTATCGGCTACCTTCGCACCGCGAGGGCGCTGGCACCGCACCTGGCCGCAAACGGCTGGGGCCGCATCATCAATATCGGCGGGTTGGCGATCTACCACACGGGCCGGCCCATTGCCACGCTGCGCAATGTCGGTGTGGCGGCAATCACCAAGAACCTCGCTGATGAACTTGGCCCGAAGGGCATCAATGTCACGGCGGTCCATCCCGGACCCACGCGCACCGAGAAGACCGACGCCGCAACCGAGGCGTGGGCGGCGACCAAGAGCACCCTTGGTCGCATGGTCGATGCCAGCGAGGTCGCCAGCGTGGTGACCTTCCTCGCGTCACCGCTGAGCGTGGCAATCAATGGTGAAGCCATCCCCGTGGGCGGGGGGAGCCCCGGCATCATCCACTACTAAGCTCACCGTGAACCACCGCCGGCAGCTTCGCCCCTGCTTCTGACGAGGCGCTGCCGGCAGCGCTGCTGTCAATGGCTCCCTTCTTCCTGAAGCCGCTGCCGCAATACCGCGCGCAGGTCTTCCCCGTAACCGGTGAGGGTGCCGCCGTCCACCGCCAGCATCTGGCCCGTGATCATGTCCGCACGCTCGCTGGCGAGGAAAGATACCGCTTCGCCGATCTCCGTGGGCTTGCAGAACCTGCCCAGCGGCACCGTCCGCCGGATCAGGGCTTCGCGCTTTTCCGGGCTTGCATAGGCTTCAATCGCAGGTGTCAGGATGCCGCCAGGGCATACCGCATTGACGTTGATGCGCTGGTCCGCCAGCTCCCATGCGAGATGCTGCGTCAGTCCCGTGACCGCATGCTTTGATGCCGTGTAATCCACGCTGCTGAAGTAAGCCATGCGGATGCCGGCAATCGAGTCGATATTGACGATCTTGCCCTTTCCCTGTGCGCTCATGGCGGGGATGACGGCCTGGCAGCAGAACAGGATGCCCTTTGCATTCACCCCCATCACGCGGTCCCAGTTCTCCTCGGTGACGTCGCACACCAGCGCGGACGCGCCGCCGACGCCGGCGTTGTTGACCAGAATGTCGATCGCGCCGAAGGCCTCAAGGGTCTGGCTGGCCATGGCTTGCGCGTCTGCCTTCTTGCTGACGTCGGCGCGGATGGCAATCGCACGCTTGCCGTCCGGGTCGATGCTGGAAGCGACGCGCCGGGCGGCGTCAAGATTCAGGTCCACCACAGCGATCTTCGCGCCTTCACGCGCCAGCACGCGTGCGATGCCTTCGCCGCCGCCTTGGCCGGCGCCAGTGATGATTGCAACCTTGTCCTTCAGCTCCATGGTCTTCTCCTTGCAAACCTGCGCCGGATGTCAAAGTCCGCGCGCGCCTGGTGAGATTGGCGAGCGGTTTTCTCCCCCTCTCCCGCCGGGCGGGAGAGGGGAAAACACCGTCGCCCCTGAGTGTGTTTGTGTTTGTCAGCGAAGCTGGGCCGCAACGCCATGGCTCGATGGCCGCGCGATGAGTGCGTCAGCCATCGGCCACTCGCCGAACCCGGAGGCCGCGGCATTCGAACCCAACAAGTATCCAGCAACGATGCGAAGCGCTTTGACAATCTGGGGCGCCCAATTGACAGTTCGGGGCAGTTAGGGAAAGCACGAAGCCGGATACTGTCGCCCATTGCCCACGAGGCGAAATCGACAGTGAAAGAACCTATCTGCCTGTCCGAAATTACTTGACCACCACAACGGGAAGCTACCGCACAGAACGGGACATTTCACAAGGACACTGATGTCTACGGAAAGGACATCAATGTTTAGAACGGGACTTTAATGTCTTGCAAGGGCTTTAATGTCCGAGGTCAACGACCGGCCCATCACCTATACTCCGCATGCCACCCTTCATCCGGAGCCAAACCATGGATTACACGCCGGGCATCAGCCACCTCGCCGGCCTGCTCGCCGATCCCGGCCGCGCGGCCATGCTGTGGGCGCTGATGGATGGCAGCGCCCGGCCCGCCGGCGAACTGGCGCTGATTGCCGGGCTGTCGGCCTCTTCCACCAGCGGCCACCTGGCCCGGCTGGCCGAAGGCGGGCTGCTGGTGGCCGAGACGCGCGGGCGCAACCGCTACTACCGCCTGGCCACGCCGGAGATCGGCGTGGCGATCGAGGCGCTGGCGTCGGCGTCGCTGGCCAGCCGGCCGCCGCGGCTGCGCGACGTGCCGGTATCGCGCACCGCTCCACCGGCGCTGCGCCAGGCGCGCACCTGCTACGATCACCTGGCGGGCGAGCTGGCCGTGGGCCTGTTCGAGCGGATGACGCATTCAGGCTGGCTGATGCTGGACGGACAGCGCGTAGACCTGAGCGGCGACGGCGCGCAGGCGCTGGCGGGGCTGGGCGTCGACGTCGAGGCGGCGCGGCGCAAGCGGCGCCAGTTTGCCTGCACCTGCCCGGACTGGAGCGAGCGCAAGCCGCACCTGGGCGGCGCCCTGGGCGCGGCGCTCTTGGGCAGCCTGCTGGCGCGCGGCTGGGTCGAGCCTACGCGCACCTCGCGCGCGTTGCGCGTGACACCGGCTGGCCAACGCGAGATCATGCGCATCGCGGCCTAGACCGCAGCAACAGGAGAAATCAAGATGGCCACACCACTGGACGACGACACGCAGGACGCGATTGCGCGTTTCTTCGCCCTGATCAACCTTGGCGACAGCGCACAGACCTCGGCGCAGCTGTCGATGTTTGAAGACGCCTTGCTCGATGCCGAGGACGATGACACCGATGGCCAGGAACTGCTGTGGGTGATCCGCGAGGTCATCGACTGGCAGTCCGGGTTCTTTGTCGACTGGAAGGATGCCCAGTCCTTTATCGGCTGCCTGAACCAGCTGTGCGAACGGATGGACCTGGAGATCGACTGGGGCAGCGACGACCCCGAGGACGAGGCCTTCCTGGAAAGCACCAGCGTGCCGGAACTGATGGAACTGGTGCACAACCAGTTGCGCGTGGCCGGCTATACGCTGTGGAACTGGGATACGGGCGGCGATGCCTACGGCGGCTGGATCACGCGCAGCGAGGACGATGAGGAGATGCTGGATCTTGCCGAAGTCCTGCACTTTGACGTGCGGCCGGCCGGGCAGCCTTACTGACCGATGCCTGAGGGCGCAGGCCCCGGCAGCTAAGCGTTCTCCCGCCGCTTGCCGGCCGGGCGCCGCGTCTCCGGCACGCCCAGCGTCTGCTCCAGCACGTCCAGCAGCAGCCGCACGCTGGCCGGCATCAGCTTGCGCGCCGGCATCAGCACGTAGACCTTCAGCGGCGATGAGGCATAGCCCGGCAGCACGCGCACCAGTTGCCCCTGCCCGACCGCATCCTGCACGAAGCGCGGCGACAGCCGCGTCACGCCCAGGCCGTCGAGCGCCGCCTTGAGCCGCAGCTCGGCGTTATGGGTGCAGATGCGCGGCTCGACATCCAGGCGTGCAATCTCCACGCCGTCGCGCAGGAACTCCCAGTGCCGGTCGTCAGCGTTGCCCAGCGTGGGCCACCCCTGCAAGTCCTGCGGCGTGCGCGGCAGCCCGCGCGCCTTGATCAGTGCCGGCGCGGCATAGAAAGCGCGTTCAATCAGGACCACGCGCTTGCTGGCGAACGAGGTGTCGTGCAGCGCGGTGTCGGTCATCACGAACGCGAGGTCGTAGCCGTGACGGATCAGGTCGGGCTGGTCCCAGCTGACATCGACCTGCACGCGCAGGCCGGGGTGGGCGCGCAGCACGCGCGTCAGGCTTTCGGACAGATGCTGGGAGCCGACTTCATAGGGGGTGGAGATACGCAGCAGGCCGCTGACCTCGGCGCTGTCCGAGGCGGCCTCGGCGCTGATTTCATGGAGTTCGGCGAACAGCGGCGCCACGCGCTCATACAGGCGCTGGCCGCGTTCGGTCACGCGCACGCGGCGCGTGGTGCGCTCGAACAGGCGGATGCCAAGCTGGCTTTCCAGCCGCGCCACCGCGGCGCTGGCGGAAGATTTGGGTACTTCTGCCAGCTCGGCCCCCTGGGTGAAGCCGCCGCCTTCCACCACGCGGCAAAAAATCTCCCAGTCCTTCCATTCGATTGTCTTCATGCGGCGCCTCGTCATTGCGGTGCGCCGCGATTGTCCCACAGCGCGAACAATGGCGCTGGGGGCGGCGGCCCTTAATCGAACAGGATCACCGAGCGCGCCAGCTCGCCGCGGCGCAGTTCGTCGAAGGCATCGTTGATGCGCTCCAGCGGCAGGCGCTGCGCAATCAGTTCGTCCAGGTGCAGGCGGCCGGCCATGTAGAAGTCCACCATGCGCGGCATGTCCACCGGAAAGCGGTTGGATCCCATCAGTGAACCCTGGATGCGCTTCTCGGCAAGGAAGTCGCTGCCCTTCAGTTCGATCTTGACGCCCGGCGCGATCATGCCGATGACCGTGGCGGTGCCGCCCCGGCGCAGCATGGCAAAGGCCTGCTCGGTGGTCTGCTTCAGGCCGATGGCCTCAAAGGCATGGTGCACGCCGCCGCCGGTGAGGGTGCGTACGGCGTCCAGCACGTCAGCTGGGGTGGCATTAGCGGCGTCGATCACGTCGGTCGCGCCGAACCTGCGCGCCAGTTCCAGCTTGGCCGGCACGCGGTCGATGGCGATGATGCGCCCGGCGCCGGCAATGGCGGCGCTGTTGACCGTGGCCAGCCCGATGCCGCCGCAGCCGATCACGGCAACGGTCTCGCCCGGCTGCACCTTCGCGGTATGGATCACCGCGCCCATGCCGGTGGTGACCGCGCAGCCGATCAGCGCGGCGCGGTCCAGCGGCATGTCGCGGCGGATTGCCACCAGCGCGTGCTCATGGATCAGCATCTGCTCGGCAAACGCCGACAGGTTCAGGAACTGGTTCATCGGCCCGCCCTGGCGGGCCATCAGGCGCGGCTCTTCGTCTTCGCGGCGGCGGGTATCGGGCTCGGTGCACAGCGACAGGTGGCCGGTCAGGCAGTGCTCGCAATGGCCGCAGTATGCCGACAGGCAGGTGATCACATGGTCGCCGGGCTTGACCGTGCGCACTTCGGCGCCGACCTGCTCGACCACTCCCGCGGCCTCGTGGCCCAGGATCGCCGGCATCGGGTGCGGGTAGGCACCGTCCAGGAAATGCAGGTCCGAGTGGCACACGCCCACGGCGGCGGTGCGCACCAGCACCTCGCGCGGGCCGGGCTTGCCGATGGCAACGTCTTCGATCACCAGCGGGGTCTTGGGTTGATGCAGGACAGCGGCTTTCATGAAGCTCCTTTGCGAAAGGCAACGAAGCGGAAAACCATACGCCCAAACCCAGGTTCAGGAAAGGCGCGGTGCAGCACCGAGGCCAGGCTTACAGCTCTTCCTTGATCGGGAGCACGCGCAGCACACCGATGCCCAGATGCTGCAGCGGACCCATGCCGGGTTCGCTGTCGTAGACCATGAGCTGCCCCTTCTCGCGCGTGGTCCAGGTCAGGCGCCGGTTGCCGCCGTCGCCATCGGCCTGCATCCCGACACGGTAGGCCATGTCGAGCAGCCCGTTCTCGGTGGACTTGATCATGCGCTCGGCCAGCGCCGGGCTGTCCAGCACGATGCCCATCTCGGTATTGAGCTTGGCCGAGCGCGGGTCCATGTTGAGCGAGCCGATGAATACCAGGCGCCGGTCGACGATGTAGTTCTTGGCATGCAGGCTGGCGCGGCTGGACGATAGCCATGAGCGCGAACCGCGCGCGGCCTTGCCGCTGCTTGCCAGTTCGGCATAGGCGCTGGGCTTGAGCTCATACAGCTCGACGCCCGCGGCCACCAGCGCCAGCCGGTGCGGCGCATAGCCGGCATGCACCGGGCTGACATCGGTGGCGGCAAACGAGTTGGTCAGGATGCGCACGCGGATGCCGCGCTTTGCCAGGGCGATCAGCCAGGCCTCGCCGTCGTCGTCCGGCACGAAGTACGGCGAGGTCAGCAGCACTTCCTTCTGCGCGCCGTTGATCATTTTCTCGAGACGGGCGGTGGCGTGCCCGGGATCGTCGTCGGTCTGGTGCGTGATCTTGGCGGCCTTGTCGGAGACCACGACAGCCTTGCCGCTGTAAGCAGGCATATGGCCGCTCTCGATGCTCTTGGCCAGGCCCGACTCCAGCAATTCCTTCACGTAGGGGCTGGCGACCGCCTGGTCGCCGCGAGCTTCCAGACCCTTGCGCAGGCTGCGCATCTCAACCGGCGCTTCCTTGCCTGCGGGGATCAGCGCCACCACCGGATATGAGGACGGGTCGTTCCAGTATTCGTCGAATACGGCCGACACCTGCGGCACCGCCGGTCCGGCAATCAGCACATCGAGGTCGCTGAAGTCCATGTCGGTGCGCGCGGAGAAGTAGGCATCGCCAACATTGCGCCCGCCCACCAGGGACATCTGGTTGTCCACCGTCATCGACTTGTTGTGCATGCGCCGGTCCAGCCGCTTGAAGCCGGCCAGCATTTCCAGCCAGCGCACGCTGCGGTTGGCAAAGGGATTGAACAGGCGCACCTCGATATTGGGATGCGAATCGATGGCCGACAGAATCTGGTCCATGCCGCCGGTATGCAGGTCGTCGAGCAGCATGCGCACGCGCACGCCGCGGTCGGCCGCGTTGATGATGTCGCCCAGCACGGCGGCGCCGGTGCCGGTGGTTTCGAAGATATAGGTCTGCAGGTCAAGGCTGCGCTGCGCCGCACGCGCCATCGCCAGCCGCGCAGCGAGCGCGTCGGGCCCGGATGACAGCGGATAGAACAGCGACTCGCCGGGGCGCTGCGCCAGGCGCGGCGCCAGCACCTTGCCCAGCGGGGTATCGGTGGTACTGGCCGGGGCGTTAGAGGGGGTGCGCTGCGCCGAGGCCGGCAGGCTGGCGCACCCTGCCAGCACCCCGGCCGCCAGCACGGAGCCCAGCATCACCGCCGTCAGCCGGCGCAGGCCCCGGCGGCGGCTGGCGCCCGCATGCCCCGCGGCACCGCGTGGCCGGGTAGCGAACGGGACATGGCAGAGCGTCTGGAACATCCGTGAGGTCCCCCTGCGGCGGGATGGGATAGGGCTGGCTCCGCGCGCCGGCCGGCGTGCAGCGCCTGCTACCTCGCACGATATACCGCGCGCCGTGGCCGCGGCAGCGGTGCCCTTCCTGTTCCGCGCCGGGTGTTTGTCCTACACCTCACACAAAGGCAGCGCGCCACGCGCCTGATACGGCACATCTAGCGGCGCACGGCCCCGCGCAGCGGCTTTCCCTGCACAGCGATTTCTCTTATGTTGCCGCCCAATATATCGGCCGGTAGAACCGGGAGGAGGCCAGGTGAACTGGAAGCTGGGTCGCTTCCAGACCGCGGCCGAGCTGGACGCGGCGGTGTCGGACCGCCCGGTGCAGCAGCCTCCTCCTTGGTTCGCAGGTCAATCCGGACACGAATGTTCGACATGGCCATGGCAGGCTCCAGCAATCGATAGGGGAGTCAGGGAGGCGCGAACCGGCTACGCCAGCCAACGTTGTTTCCACCGCAACACCCCCCTCCCCCCCACCTTGACCCCCGCAACGAGCGTAGGCATCATTCAGTCTTTTCTCAAATGCGAATTATTCGCATTTGTATTTACATTCAAATACAGGCCCGCCTGTCTCCTGCTGTCGCCTTATGAACCGCCAAGTCATTCGCGCCGCGCGCCTGCGCGCACCCCAAACTCGCCATTTCGCCGTGCTGGCGCGACTGGCCGTCCTGGCTGGCTTTCCGACAACCGCCGCGCTGGCGCAGCAAGCCGCGGCGCCGGCGGATGCGCAGCCGCTGCCCGCGGTGACCGTCAGCGCCTCGGCAGTCGACGATTCCGGCCTGCAGCTTGAGAAAAAGGCCAGCACCGGCGCGCTGGGCGCGCGCGCGCAGCTCGACACCCCGTACTCGACCACCATCGTCACCGCCGAAGACCTGGCCGACCGCCAGGTGGCCAAGCTGGGCGATGTGTTTGCGATGGATGCGTCGGTCAGCGACAACGGCAACGGCTACAACAGCTGGTCCAGCTACCTGAGCGTGCGCGGCCTGCAGATCGACTGGCAGAACGGCTTCAAGATCAACGGGCTGCCGTTCATCGCCTACGGCATCACGCTGCCGTACGAGCACATGGAGCAGGTGGAACTGCTCAAGGGCCTGCCGGGCTTCATGTACGGCTTCGCCACCCCGGGTGGCATCGTCAACTACGTCACCAAGAAGCCGACCGACACCTTCACCGCCTCGTTCGAACTGGGTTACCGCGCCGCCAATGTCTGGAGCGAGCACGTCGACCTGGGCGGGCGCGCCGGCCCGGACAACATGTTCGGCTACCGCCTGAACGTGACGCATGAGGAAGGCACGCCCTACAACGCGCGCAGTATCAAGCGCGACAGCGTCTCGCTGGGCCTGGATGCGCACCTGACCAAGGACCTGATCTGGACCTTCGACTCGCTCTACCAGGACCGCCGCGCCACTGGCCAGATGCCGTCGTTCAGCCTGTGGAGCTACGGCGACACGGCCCTGCCGGCCGCGGTGTCCGGCCGCATCCGCAACTTCGCCGGTGCCGACCAGCACCTGAACACCAACCTGCAGCTGTACAGCACCGGCCTGCGCTACCAGATCAATCCCGACTGGGCGGTCAGCACCAGCTACAGCTTCACCAAGGTCAACCGCGACCGCAACGAAAGCACCTACAACCTGCTGAACCAGGCCGGCGACTACAGCGACCAGCGCTACGACACCGCGCAGAACCAGCAGGTGGGGCAATGGCAGGCGATGCTGGAAGGCAAGTTCCGCACCGGGCCGTTCGGGCACCAGCTGGTGGCCGGCCTGTCATGGCAGAAGCAGATCGACCGCTATGACAACAACGGCTTCGGCGCCGTCATCGGCACCGGCAACATCTTCGAGCCCAACACCAACACGTACTACAGCTCGACCGCCTTCAACAAGGTGCGCAATAGCGACATTACGCAGAAGTCGGTGTTCGCCAGCGACACCGTGCAGCTGAGCGAGCGCTGGTCGGCGCTGGCCGGCCTGCGCGTGACCAACTTCGAGCAGAACGGTTACGTGCCGGTGACCTCCAGCTACAGCAAGAACGGCGTGGTCACGCCCACGCTGGCGCTGATGTTCAAGCCGGTGCCCACGGCCACGGTCTACGCCAGCTACGTGGAAGCGCTGGAGCCTGGCTCGATCGTGCCGGATGGCTACACCAACGCACGCCAGCTGCTCAGCCCGATCCGCAGCAAGCAGTATGAAATCGGCGTCAAGGCCGACCAGGCCGCCTGGAGCGCCACTGCCGCCGCCTTCCGCATCGAGCGCGGCGCCGAGTACGACAGCATCAACGGCGGCGTGCCGACGCGCCAGCAGGACGGCACCTCGATCTACCAGGGGCTGGAGCTGGCCGGCGTGTACCGGCTGGGCACGCAGTGGGAATTCGGCGCGAGCGCGATGTACCTGGACTCGTACTACGACAAGGGCATGGCCAACAACGGCAAGCGCGTCGCCGGTGCGCCGGACCTGGTGCTGGCGGGACGCATCAGCTACCGCATGCCGTTCGTGCCGGGTCTGCGCCTTGGTGTCGATGGCAAGTACACCGGCAATACCAAGCTGAACGCGGGCAATACGCTGGAGGCCGGCGGCTACACGGTGTTCAATCTCGGCGCGAGCTACAACACCCGCGTCGCCGGCAAGGACCTGACGCTGCGCGCCGCGCTGAACAACGTGACCAACAAGCGCTACTGGGGCTTCCAGTATGAGAACTACATCCAGCCTGCGGATCCGCGCAGCGTGAGCCTGACGGCGAGGATTGCATATTGAGATCCCGTCGGCGGCGGGGTCGTGGCAAAGAACTGCGCTCTTGGGAGTGGGGTTCTTTTGATTCTGTGCTGATTTGGTGGGGGTGGTTGTGGTACTGGGGGCATTGGCAATGCGGTGGGGTGTCGTGCTTGACTAGCGTGGGCTGTTTCGCCGGCGCAGCCGGCGAGTCACTTCTTGGCCGAGCGACAAGAAGTAACCAAGAAACGCGTCGCCTGTGCGGCTGGCAATCAATTCCTCGGCGTTGGTGGTTCCCACGGTGGTGCTTGCCGTTCGATGTGGTTGCCCGTTCGACCCTGCTAACGCCATGTGAGTCAGGGATAGTGCCTGCGCTAACCCACTATTGAACGATCCCCATGGAGGGCGTAGGCCGCCTGCTGCCAGCCGCATCGCGGGGACGCCTACGGCTGCTGCGCCGGCTCAAAGTGCCCTGTTGGTTTTTTCTGCGCTTGCGCGGGGCGCAGCCGAAGGCGTTGATGCGATAAGAGCGCGGGTACCGCTCGCGTAGATGCGGCAATGCCATCCTCGAAAAACTGATCCGCGAGATGGTGTCGCTGACCTGCCTGATCATCACGCTGTACGACCGCCCCGGCGCGCCGGCCTGCGCCGAGCATGAGCACCGCCAGCTGATCGACGCCATCGAGCAGCGCGATGATGGCGCAACACCTGGAACACATCGAAGGCTCGCTCGACCTGAGCGTGCCCGACAGCGGCGCGCCGGACTTCTACAGCATCTTCAGCAAGGGCTGATGCCCTGCCCTCGCACGTTCCAGGCAGGCATTGCACTCCGCGCCCGGCAGCCTAGACTGGCTGCATAACAATGCCGCGCGCAATGCGCCGCAGGGAGGTGCGCCATGGCTGCCACTGCCGAACCCGTCACAAGTGCGCGTGCGCCGCTGGCCTTTGAGCGGCTTTACGCGGATGCCGCCGGCGAGTCCCACTTTGCCCCGCTTTCCGTTGCCATCACGGAGCGCCTGTTCGCGCCGCCGGCGCGCGCCTTCTGGGTGTCGCCGCTGGACGAAGCCGCGCGGCAGGGCTTCCTGCTGGTGCCGGCCGGCTGGGCGGGCGCACTGCACCCGTCGCCGCTGCGCATGTGGATCTTCGTTCTGGCCGGTGCGATGGAGTTCGAAGCCAGCGACGGCGAACGCCGGCCGCTATCGGCAGGCAGTGCGCTGCTGCTGGAAGACACCACGGGCAAAGGGCACCTGAGCAAGGTCGTCGGGCCAGCCGATGCCACGCTGGCCGTGGTGCAATTGCCGGCCCGCGGCGGCTGAATCCGCGGCCCGCCTGGCAACACTGCGGCGACGCAACGCCACACTGGAGACGCCCTGAACGCTTCCGATCCAGCGGCTTCACCCGAGCCAGCGCCGCAAGTGGTGCTCAACGGCTATCGGCAAGGCATCATCACCGCGATCATGGTGCTGCTGGGTTTCGCTGGCGTTCTGGCGCTTCTGGGGCTTCGAAAGCCCTGGCCACTGGAACCCGCGCGCGCTGGTTCCTTGGTTGGTTCCTTTGCTGGTGCCGCCGCCATGCCGCGCGGCGCGCGATCCCTCAGTTGCCGAGGATCTCGATGCTGCCGACGCGCTCCGGATAGAAGGCCAGGTACGAGCCAATGGCGGCGACCGCGGCGTAAGGCGCTTCATAGCTCCACACCGCATTGCGCGAACGCTCGCCGCCTGCGGGAATGGAGAAGTAGCTGCAGTCGCCCTTGTACGGACAGTATGTAGCGTGCGCGGTACGCTCCAGCTGCGCCATGTCGACATGCGCGCGCGGGATGTACTGCACCGGCGGGTAGGCCGCCTCTTTCAGCGTGAGCGCAGCGTCGCTGTCGGCAATGGTGACGCCGGCCACCTTGACCACGACCCTGCCGGCGGTCGGCGTGATGGTGATCGGGTGGTCGGGGCCGGGGATCTTGACGGGCTTGTCGGACATGGTCGTCCTCCTGGGGGCATCGCCACGGTGGCTGCTGGCATTCTAGGCGCTTGGCGCGCATCCTGCAGGCCACCGTGCCCAGTCACTTAGCCGATCTTTTCCAGCGCTGTCCGGTAATACGCGGCACGCCGGACGTAGTCCTCGGCATTCACGCGCAGGTGCGTCACTTCCTCATCCGTCAGTTCGCGCACAGCCTTGGCGGGCGATCCCAGGATCAGCGAGCGCGGCGGGAACTGCTTGCCCTCGGTCACCAGCGCGCCGGCGGCCACCAGCGACTCGGCGCCGATCGACGCGTTGTTCAGGACCACGGCCTGGATGCCGACCAACGCGCCATCGCCCACGGTGCAGCCATGCAGCATGGCCTGGTGCCCCACGGTCACGCCGGCCCCGATCGCCAGCGGACAGCCCGGGTCGGTATGCAGCACCGCGCCTTCCTGCACATTGCTGCCGGCGCCAATGGTCACCGGCTCGTTGTCGGCGCGGATCACCGCGCCGGGCCAGACCGAGACGTGTTCGGCCAGTTCCGCGCGGCCGATGATGGTGGCTTGCGCCGCGACAAAGGCGGTACCGGCGATGGCGGGCGCGAGGTCGCCAAGTTTGTAGAGGGTCATGAATGAGAGCGTGAGGATGGATCAGGTGTGGTGCCGCAGCGAAGTGGGGCGCTATTCGATCTTGACGTTGGCTTTCTTCACCAGCGCGGCGTAGCGTGTGGCCTCGCTGCGGAAGAAGCTCGCGGCGGCTTCGGGTGTGCCGGGCTCGATCACGGTGGCTTGCTTCTTCATCGCTTCCAGCACTTCAGGCGAGGTGAAGGCCCTGGCGAATGCGTCATGCACGCGCTTCACCTCTGCCGGCGGCATGCCGGCAGGGCCAACCACGGCAAACCAGCCGGCGACGTTGTAATGGGGCAAGCCTTGTTCGGCGATGGTGGGGATGTCCGGCGCGGCCGCCGAGCGCTTGTCGCCGCACACGCCGATCGCGCGCAGCGTGCCGGCCTTCAGGTGCGGCGTCACCGCGTTGAGTGCGACCACGCCCAGCTCAACCTGGCCGGCGATCAGGTCATTCATCATCGGCCCGGTGCCCTTGTACGGCACATGGCGCGCACTCACGCCGGCCTCGTCCAGGAACATCTCCCCAGCCAGGTGGATGATGGTGCCATTGCCGGACGACCCGTAGTTGTAGCCGTCGGGCCTGGCCTTGAGCAGCGCCACCAGTTCCTTCACGTTCCTAGCCGGCACCCTGGGATTCACTACGAGCACCAGCGGCGTGGTGCCGATCACGCTGATCGGGGTGATGTCCTTGATGGCATCGAACGGCATTGTGCGGAACACGCTCGGGTTGATGACATGGTTGTTCGAGACCAGCCCGAGCGTGCTGCCGTCCGGCTGCGCCTTGACCACGGCCGCGGCCCCGGTGATGCCGCCGGCGCCGGGCAGGTTCTCGATCACCACCGGCTGGCCGAAGGCCTTGCCCAGCGCGGGTCCGGCCGCGCGCGCGATGGTGTCCACGCCGGAGCCGGCGCTGATTGGCAGGATCAGTCGCACCGGCTTGCCGGTGCCGCCCTGCGCGAGCGCGCCGATACCCGGCGCCGCCAGCACGGTGGCAACGGTGGCGGCCAGTGCCAGCCCTGACTTGAGAAGGATGCGACGGGGGTGCATGGGGTTGTCTCCGTATCGTTATCGTAGGATCTTTGCGGACTGCCGCTGTGCCGCGGCATGCACGCTGCGTTGCGGCTCAGCCGGTGCGGCCCGTGCCCAGCTGCGACAGGATTTCTTCGTTGTGCTCGCCAGCCCGGGGCAGCGGCCGGCGCACGCCCGGGCGGCGCCCGCCCATCAGCAGCGGCAGCAGCACCGTGGGCGTGGTCGAGCCGTCGTCGGCCTGCATCGGCACCAATCCGCCGCTGGCGAGCAGGTGCGGATCGTCGAGCAACTGGTCCGGGCGCACGATCGGCGCATAGGGGATGCCGGCGGCTTCGAGTTTGGGCGCGAGTTCTGCGCTGCGGTGGTGGCGCAGGATCGCGCCCAGTTCGTCGAGCAGTTGCGGACGCACTGCCACGCGCGAGGTATTGCTGGCGTACTCAGGCTTGTCGAGAAGCTCCGGATGTCCCAGCACCTGGCACAGCATGACGAACTGCTTGTCACTGACCGCGCCAATGAAGAGCTGCTCGTCGCCGGCCAGCGTGAAGACGTCGTACACGCTCCACGCCGACACGCGCGACGGCATCGGCGGCGGCGCCTCGCCGGTCATCGCAAACTGCTGCATATGCTGCGAGGCCAGGAATACGCAGTTCTCGAACAGCGCGCTCTGGATCTCCTGGCCGCGCCCGGTGCGGTCGCGCTCGCGCAGCGCGGCCAGCACGCCGATGGCGCCGAACATGCCGCCCATAATGTCGTTGACCGAGGTGCCGGCACGCAGCGGCCGCCCGCTTGGCCCGGTCATGTAAGACAGCCCGCCCATCATCTGCACCACTTCGTCCAGCGCCAGCCGGTTCTCGTAGGGGCCGGGCAGGAAGCCCTTGTGCGAAACGTAGATCAGGTGCGGGTAGTCGCGCGACAGCGTGGCGTAGTCCAGCCCCAGCTTCTGCATCAGGCCGGGCCGGAAGTTCTCCAGCAGCACGTCGCTCTGGCCCGCCAGCTCGGCGGCGGCGGCACGCCCTTCCTCGGTGGTGATGTCCAGCACCACGCTCTTCTTGTTGCGGTTGAAGGCGCGGAAGAAGCCGATGCCCAGGCCCGGCAGGTTGCGCGTCTTGTCGCCGCCGGGCGGCTCCACCTTGATCACCTCGGCGCCCAGGTCGGCCAGGATCATGCCGCAGGTGGGGCCCATCACCATATGCGTGAATTCGACCACGCGGATGCCGGCCAGCGGCAGGGAGTTGCTTTTGTCTTGGATCATCTTGTGTCTCAGGCAGCGGCGCCAGCGGACTGGGCCGGGAAGGTCTTGGGCAGGCCGGCGCGCCACAGCGTGCCGTGCAGGGTTTCGTCCTTGAGCCAGCCAGCCACGTCTTCACGCAGCGCGAGCAGGCGGCCGATATCGATGCCGTTGTCGATGCCCATGCTGCCGAGCATGTAGGCCAGGTCTTCGGTCGTGACATTGCCGCTGGCGCCAGGCGCGTGCGGGCAGCCGCCGATGCCGGCCAGGCAGGCGTCAAAGCGGGTCACGCCGGTTTCCAGCGCCGCGTGGACGTTGGCCAGGCCAAGCCCGCGGGTATCGTGGAAATGGCCGCACCAGAAGCGATCGCCGGCTATATCGAGCGCACGCGCAAACAGCTCGCGCACCATGCGCGGGTCGGCATAGCCGACGGTATCGGCCAGGCTGACGCGGTCGGCGCCGGCATCGAGCAGCGCCTGCATCAGGCGCAGCACTTCGTCCGGATCGACATGGCCCTGCAGCGTGCAGCCGAAGGCGGTGCCGACACCGCCTTCGATCAGCGTCTTCGCACCGCTGGCATCGCGCGCGGCACGGATGCGCGCCACTTCGGCCACCACCTCGTCCGGCGTCTTGCGCAGGTTGGCCAGGCTGTGCGCGTGGCTGGCCGACAGCGGCACGATCATCAGGTCAGCGCCGCTGGCCAGCGCATCCTGCGCGCCGCGCAGGTTGGGCACCAGCACCGAGACGAACAAGTCCGCCAGCGTGCGCGCGAATGCGACCAGCTGCGCGGTATCTGCCAGTTGCGGCAGCAGGTGCGCCGGCACGAACGAGCCCACCTGCAGCTCACGCAGGCCGGCTGCATGGGCGCCGCGGATCCAGGCCTCCTTGCTTGCCGTGGGCAGGATGGTGCGGATGCTTTGCAGGCCGTCGCGCAATCCGACTTCGCGGATGACGGCGTGGCGGGGAAAGGGAACAGACATGATTCAGCGGCTTCCGGTTTGCGCCCTGAGGCGGGAGCGATGGAAGAACTTTATGAGTTTCTGCCAAAGAGCTGAAGCGGTGATTTACGCACGATAAAATTCCGAATCGGAATGTCTTCTTGGCGCCGCACAGAAAATTCAAGGAGTTCCCGGATGAATGATTACCGCCACCCAAATAGGCTTACCATTCCATTCCGGAAATTCGCAGTCCCTCACAGCCATGCGAGACCTCGACCTCACCACCCTGCGCCTGTTCGTCGCCGTCTGCGAAACCCGCAATATGGCGCGCGCGGGCGAGCAGGAGCACATCGTGGCATCCGCCATCAGCAAGCGGCTCGCGCAACTGGAAGAGACCGTAGGCGCGACCCTGCTGGAGCGGCGCCGCCGCGGCGTGATCCCGACGCCCGCGGGCGAGATGGTGCTGGCGCATGCGCGCGCCATGCTGGCGGCGGCGGACCGGGTCGCGCGCGACATGGCCGACTACGGCGCGGGCATCCGCGGGCAGGTACGGCTGCTGGCCACGGTGTCCTCAATGGCGGAATCGCTGCCGGACGATATCGCCGCCTTCCTGCAGCAGCCGGCCAACCGCGACGTGCGCGTGACCATCGAGGAAAGCCTGAGCAGCGACGTGGTGCGCGCGCTGCGCGAGGGCTCGGCGCCGCTGGGGATCTGCTGGGACGCGGCCGACCTGGAAGGCTTCCAGACCCGGCCCTACCGCACCGATCACCTGGCGGCGGTGGTGCATGCTTCGCATCCGCTGGCGCAGGCCGCCGACTGCCGCTTCGAGGACACGCTGGATTACGACCATATCGGCATGCCCGCCCAGACCGCGGTGCAGACCATGCTGACGCGCTATGCGGCCATCCTCGGGCGCGGCATCGCCTACCGCGCGGTGGTCTCGACTTTCGACGCTGCGCTGCGCTGTGTGCGTGCCAACCTGGGCATCACCATCATCCCGGCTGAGATCGCCGCGCCGATCGCGCCCACCTTCAGCCTGCGCGTGATCCCGCTGCGCAACGACTGGGCGCGGCGGCGCTTTGCGATCTGCTTCCGCGACCTGGAACTGCTGTCGCCGGCGGCGCGGCTGTTGGTGGGGTTCCTTGAGCAGACCGCGGCAGCGGAAGCGGCGGCCGCCCCCGCGGACACCGCGCCAGCGCGCAAGCCACGGCGCAATCGGCAATGACGCCGGCCCGCCGCGCAACTTCCTGTGCCGTTCAAGGGTTAGCCCGAGGCAATTTCGCAAGCAAATGTTGGGGGGCGGTGCGTAGACTGGCTTGCGTTTTTCGCCCCGGCCCACGAGGTAAAAGCCGGCCCCGGGCGATGGCTGACCCCGACCATGTGCGCCACGACGGCGCAGGAGCACGCAAATGAACTTCAACGGCAAGAACGTATTGATCACCGGCGCACGCGGCAACCTGGGCCGCGCCGTGGCGCAGGCCTTTGCGCAGGCAGGCGCGCGCGTGGTGCTGCTGGACCGGCATGTGGCGCCGCTGCCCGAAGCGGGCACCGGCCACCTGGCCCTGCAGGCGGACCTGCTCGATGCCGGTCAGCTCGGCGAGGCCGTCACGCAGGCCATCCAGGCATGCGGACGCATCGACGTGGTGTGCAACCTGGCCGGCGGCTTTTCAATGGGCCCGAACGTGCATGAAACCAGCGCCGATACCTGGAACCACCTGTTCGACATGAATGTGGGTACCGTGCTGAACATGGCGCGCGCGGTGGTGCCGCACATGCTTGCCGCGGGCGGCGGCGCCATCGTCAACGTGGGCGCCAACTCGGCCGCGCGCGGACTGGCGCAGATGAGCGCTTATTGCGCCTCGAAGGACGCGCTGGCGCGCGTGACCGAATCGATGTCGGCAGAGCTGCGCGACCAGGGCATCCGCATCAACGCGGTGCTGCCCAGCGTGCTGGATACGCCCGAGAACCACCAGGCCATGCCTGACGCCGATGCCACGCGCTGGGTCAGCCTGGATGCGCTGGCCGACGTGATCCTGTTCCTGGCCTCGGATGCGGCACGCGCCGTGCAGGGCGCGCTGGTTCCGGTGGTCAACCGCGCCTGACGCGGGGCTTGCGCGCGGCCGGTCCGGCCGCGCTGATG
The DNA here is from genome assembly GCF_000379565.1 of Cupriavidus sp. UYPR2.512. Classification (NCBI taxonomy): domain Bacteria; kingdom Pseudomonadati; phylum Pseudomonadota; class Betaproteobacteria; order Burkholderiales; family Burkholderiaceae; genus Cupriavidus; species Cupriavidus sp. UYPR2.512. Next base: position 20,642 of record NZ_KB903131.1, read on the forward strand.
GCGCTGGCCACCTCCTGGATCTGCTGGCGCAACCAGCGCCGCAGCCGGTCGGCATCGGTGCGCGCGTGCCAGATCTGCATCATGTCGACCTGGGGCAGCGTGAAGGGAACCGGTAGCAGCACCAGGTCAGAGTCGCGCGCCACGGCCTCTTCCGCGACCGAGCGCAGGCAGGTCAGCAGCAGTTCCGTGCCGCGCACCAGCCGGCTCGGGGCAAGGAAGCTCGACAAACCCGCCACCACTGTGCGCTTGTGCCCCTGCCGGGCCAGCGCGCGGTCGACCACACCGTTGAGGTCGCCGGTCAGCGTGGTCAGCAGGTGTTCGCACGCCAGGAAGGCGTCGAGATCCAGGCCATCGGCAATCCGTGGATTGGCGCGCGAAGCCAGCACCACGAAGTCCTCGCTGCATAGCCGCTGCTGGTGGAAGGTGTCGGGCAGGTTCTCATAGAAGCCCGCGATCGCCAGGTCGCAGGTGCCCTTCTCCAGTTCCTCGCGCGGCAGCTCGCCGCGCGTGTTGTGCGTGACCAGCACCACGCCCGGCGCCTGGCTGCGCAGCCGCGGCAGCAGGGCGGGCAGCAGCAACTGCTCCATGTAGTCGGTGGTATAGATATGCAGGTGCTCGCTGCGCGCCAGGTAATCGTGGCCGGCACAGGCGTCATAGAACGCGTCGAGGTCCCCGACCAGCCGCTGCACCTGCGGCGCCAGCGCATGCGCACGCGGCGTTGGCGTCAGTCCGCGCGGCGCGCGCACGAACAACGGATCGCCCAGCTCATCGCGCAGGCGGTTGAGCTTGTGGCTCAGCGCCGGCTGGCTCAGCGCCATGCGCGCGGCCGCGCGCGAGGCATTGCCTTCCTGGTACAGCACGTGAAACACGTACAGCAGGTTGAGGTCCTTGCTGCCGATATTCATTTTTTGGATAGCAGAGATCGAATAATAGAAGTTTTCGAATCATAGTCCGCTGCCTAGGATGTTGCCAGTGCCGCGGCATTTCAGCCCGGCTGCCTGTGAACCAATGGAGCGGAACAATGAAAATCCTGATGGTGCTGACCTCCCACGACAAGCTGGGCAATACCGGCCACAAGACCGGCTTCTGGCTGGAGGAGTTCGCCGCGCCCTACTACGTCTTCAGGGACGCTGGCGCCGACATCACGCTGGCCTCGCCCAAGGGCGGCCAGCCGCCGATCGACCCGAAAAGCGACGACCCCGGCGCCCAGACCGACGCCACCCGGCGCTTCCAGGGTGACCCGGCCGCCAAGGCCGCACTCGCCAGCACGCTGACCCTGGATCAGGTGAAGGCGGAAGACTTTGACGCCGTCTTCTATCCGGGCGGCCACGGCCCGCTGTGGGACCTGGCCGAAGACCAGCGCTCGGTCGCCCTGATCGAGCAGTTCGACCGCGCCGGCAAGCCGGTGGGAGCGGTATGCCACGCCCCCGCAGTGTTCCGCCATACCAAGGGCGCGGACGGGAAACCGCTGGTCAGCGGCAAGGAAGTGACCGGCTTCACCAACAGCGAGGAAGACGCGGTGCAGCTGACCACGGTGGTGCCGTTCCTGGTGGAGGACATGCTCAAGGCCAATGGCGGGCGCTTTACGCGTGGCGAGGACTGGGCCAGTCATGTCGTGGTGGCAGGCCGGCTGGTGACGGGGCAGAATCCCGCGTCGTCCGATGCGGCGGCGGCGGCTTTGTTGAAGATGTTGAAGTAAGGCTTTCCCGATGGCGCGCCGCCCCTACCTGCGCTGGGGCGGGGCGGCAGGCACCGGGGCTTGCGGCTCGCGGGCGGCAAAAATCCGGCCAGGCAACACAAAGCCCCGCAGCGCGAGCATCTCCAACGGCCCCTGGCCGATCTCTGTGCGCATCTGGTAGCGGATGGGATAGATCATGTCCCCTGCAGCCGCCAGCTTCGCGGCGCGTGCCGTCAGGCTGTCCGGGTCCGTTTCGCCCGGGTCGGCTATCGGCGCCAACGTGTCCGGGACGGCCTGCCAGGTCAGTTGATAGGTCGCACTGCTCAGCGGCTCGATGTGCGCGCGCTCCAGCATCCGCACCAGTCCCCAGCGGCCACCGAACTCATAGCTCTTGTTGAGCCCGGCTTTCTCGGTCCGCCATTGCAGGTGCGTCCCCAGGTCTTGCGGGCTATTGCCCGGCCAGGTCATCGCCTGCCAGATCTCGCGCTGGTTGTAGTAGTGCAGCTTCTGTCCGTCGACAGTCAGGAGCGTATCAGTCAGGCCCGGAGTCGGAACCGGCTGGAACTCGAAGCGGTACCCGGGCTGTCCTTGCGCCAGCAGATGCGCGGCGATGCGCTGCAGGGTGTTGACCGCCCTCAGGAAGGCGGGATCGAAAGCCATTGCCTGACCACTGGTGGCGGCTGGCACCCATTGGTCCCCACGCAATTCCAGCACGCCGGCCAGTTGTGTGCCAAGGAACGCGCCAATCAGCCCGCTCTGCGGCCGCAGGAAGCGCGCCAGCTCGGGCAGCGAGGCATCCTCAGTGCTGTCCGCGAACGGATAGCGTCCGGCGAATGCCCGGCCCCACGTCATCGCGATGCTTTGCCGCCACGAGTCGTTCAGGCTCGCTTGCGCGGGCTGCAGCACGGTCTGCGTCGCTTGCGCAATCGGGCGCACGAACAGCGTCTCGCCCATGCCCGCCCACTGGCTGCCAAGGCTGGCGGCCATCAACTGCGCGTAGGCTTGCGTGTCAGCCAACTCCGAGCCTTTTCCCTGGAATAGCGCCTGCGCCATCTGGCGAGACTGTGCATCGGCATCGGCGCTGTTGCTGACCTGCTGCAAGCGCAGGCGCAGTGCCGTCGCCCGGTCAAGGAAACGTTGCAAGCTCATGTCACCGTTGGCGCCGGGATTGGCGGATTGGCCCTGCCCCATCAGGCGCAGTACCGGTGCGAAGGCAGTGCCAAGCGGCCCCGCCGGATCCGGCTTGATCGCACCGGGTTCGGCCGGTTTGCCCAGCAGGTTCTGCGCCTTCTCGACCAAGGTATCGGAAAGCGATTCCTTGCGGGCCCCGGCGCCGCCCTGGTATTCCAATGCCTTCATCAATGCCATAACCGGCGACTGGCGCGCGTCCGCCATCAGCTTGAGCTGGTCGATCGCGGTCGGCAGCGTCGGCGCGGGCTCCCATTGCAGGCTGTTCATAAAACCCTGCCAGCGGTCCGCGTAGTCGGAGAAATACTGTTCGGTCAACGCAGCTTGCAGGGTCTGTGCAGTGCGATGTATTGCCGCATTTGCCTGCACCTTGTCATCCGCCAGCACCCAGTCGCTGGCAATTTCGCTGCGTGTGGCAGCCGTCTCGATCGCGGGGGCGACATAGCCCTCGTAAGCTTGACGCGTGAACACTGCGGGGACGATGGCGGCGCTGCGCAGCAGCCCTCGTGGATCCGTGCCCGCGGTCAGCGATGCCAGGCTTTGATCGGGATACTTGCTGCCGCCAAGCTCTCCGAACGCGGTGAGGATGCCCTGGTAGATGGTCTCCTCGGCGTTGCGTTGCCCGATGACCGCCAGCAGAGTCTGGCGCGCGCCAGCTACCAGTTCAGGGCGGGGCTGGATATGCCAGCCCGGGTTGGCCTTCAGGTGATTGGCATAGAAGTTGAGCAAGCGTCCGGCAAGGTCCTGACGCTCGCCTGGGGTGATCCGCGCGTCTGTGGACCAGTGCTGCGCCAGTTGCGGGGCCAGGAACGCTGCATCGGCGCGCTCGGGATATGCCAGCATCAGGTAAGTCTTAAGTCCCTGATGGCCCTCCAGTGCCCAACGGCTGGTCTGCTCGTCCAGCGAATCGGTCCGCATCTGCGCAAGGTCCGTCAGCGACGCCTCCAGCGCTTCCTGGACCGGTGTGACCAGCAACTGGCGGCTGGCCTGTGCGTATGGCTTCCACAGGACGGCCAGCACCTCCGGATCGCGATTCAACCCGAAGCGGGTCAGCAACGGCGCGTAATGCTGCGTTCGGTATTCGAAGCGCTCGATCTGTTGCTGCAGCGCAAGCAGTGCCTTCAGGCGAGCGGCAGGAGTGGAGGCCGTCTGCATGTCCTGAATCGTCTGCCGCGCCGTGCGCAGGTCTTGGGTATTGCGCAAACCGGAAGCCAGCATGCCAGCGCTCCAAAAAGCGACCGATACCAGCGCAACCAAGGTGAGGACCGTAAGCGGATGTATTCCGATTCTGCGCGCGCGATAGTTTGCGGCACGCTCGCCAATCTCTCGCCAGGTCGCTAATAGCGTAACCAGTTGCATGCCGGCCGCCTCCGGCCCGTGGATTGCGGCGGCCAGGCTGGCCACTTCGGCCGAAGCATCCGCTGCGGGCACGGGTACCGGCATCGAAGGCGCGGCGAACACCGGAGCAAACATGACGCCGGCCATCGGCGCACGCCGCCAGGCTGACGCATGCCACGCCGCCCACCGATTCACGATGCCAGCCCGGTGCTCCCCGATGTAGGCTGAAATTCTCGCGATGAATGGTGACTTTCTAGGTTCAGCACACCATTGCACGCCAAGCACAGCGGTGCGAGCCTCCAGCGATACCAATAAGTCATCCATGGCGTTGGCTGCTGCGCCACGGGTCCGATGACTTGCCTCATCGAGGAATGCGCCGATGGCCGTGAATTCCCCCCGGTGCGCGCCCTGCAGCGTCACGGGGTGGACGAAGATCACCGGCGCGGCCCAGCCTAATTCACCCTGGGTCGCGGCCAGGGCACGCAGCGCCTGCGTGTGCGCCGCACCCGCATTGTTTCCCGATACCACTTGCACCATGGCATCGACCGGACAACGGTAGCGCAACTTCCGCACTTGTCGGAGCCATGTGGCCGCCTCGCTGCCGGCGGGCGAGGCATGGACGAGAACGGCTTCCTCCGAGCGCCACACGCCGGCCTGCTTCAGGCCAGGGGCGACTTCATCAATCGATGCATCGTCGCCGCACAACATCAGCCACGGCATGCGCGAACGCCAGCGCCAGCCCAAGGAGCTGCGCAGATCATGGCGTAGTTCTTCCAGCCGGGTGTCGCGCCGAGGCCTTCTGCCCCAAGGAGAGCGCGCGTCACCCGCCTCGCGGGCGAAAAGCCGCGCCGTGGCCCGATCGGCACCGAGCAGAACCGAGACCAAGTACACGAGAATGGCAAAGATAACCACAAGGGGAATCCACAGCAGCACAGACATCCTGGCATCGCGCGAAATCAGCCCGAAGCTCTCGCCATGGAACCAAACAACGAGGGCCGCCAACGCTCCCGTTCCCGCCAGGACCAGGGGACCACCCCACAGGGATATGGCGCCGGGAGTCTTCGAGTTCGCCGTCTCGGCCTTCAGATCAGTACTTGGATTCGTCATGCGGTGGTGTCAGGACGTGAAGGACCGCTGCCTGCGCGCGGTCAAGGATGAGATGCGAGCCGGTCTCGCGGGATTCGATGGCGGCCGCAACGGAAAGCCAGGGATCGACCGCGCCGACATTGCCGACGATGCGATCCACGCGGCATTGGGCCTCCCACTCGTTGAGTTGCGGCAGGGAGGCTGCCTTCATCGCGGCAGAAAGCGCTATGTCTTGCTGGCTTCCCAGGCCGGTGATCCATGCCCGCTGCAACGCCGCGGGTTCGGTTTTCCCCCATCGGATCGCGTTGGCGACAAGATCGCCCGATGCGCCGGCTGCGTCGGCAAGGGGCCGATGGAGTAGCCCGACCACCTTCACCGGCTCGGGCAACTGAAAGCAGCCGGGATTGAGCAACACGGCAACACACCCCTCCCCACTGTTGGCCGGAGGATTGGCATCGTGCCATTCAGCGGCAATCACCAGTAGCGGCCGCCATTCACGCAGATCGAGCCATGCATCGGCAACCATCAGTGCATCGGACGCCGGTACTGTCTGGCATTCGAGGTGCGGAAATCCAATGCGGCCCAGCGCTTCCTGCACTTGGGCCAGACGAATCGTCGCCATCTCGGCCTCGGCCAATACGCGCACCGCCGGGGCGTGGCCAGGCCCATATTGGGACAACACTTGCAGGTGCTGCGCGAGCGGAACCAGCGCATCGACCATCTTCAGCACAATGGTGGAAACCGTCTCGAACGTTTGCTGCACAGGCTCGTCCGGATGGTCCCCGGCCGGTGATTCACCTTCCAATAGACGGGCGCACAGCGAATCCTCATCGAACCGGCTATGCGCGATCAGTGCTGCACGAGTGCGCGGTGCGCGCTGATCGACCAGAGGCTTTGCCGCACGCAACGCGCTGGAAAGATCCTTGTGCCCTTGAAGGGGCAGGCAATAGCTGGCCCCCAGTACCTGCAATGGGCGCTGCGCTTCTCGCACGCGCGCGTCGATCCATTTCTGCCTGTGGACATTCCAATGATTGGCGCGATGCCATTGCACTTCGTATCCGACGCGCGCGATGCCTAGCAGGATCAGAAAGACGCCATTCGGTATGCCAGCAATGCGCCACCAAAACAGGGTCCCACGTGCCGGTACCCCTACGGGCCACAGCAGCAAGGCGATAGCCGCGCCGACGACGACGCACAAGGCCCAGATGACGAGCCACGACAAGAAGCGGCGAACGTCTGCCGGGTACGGACTCGCCTCACCACCCGGGGACAAATCGATGGGCATGTTCAAGCGATATGGACATTCAGGAGCGACGAAATCAGCCGGCAGCCACACGTGCAACGGTAGTGGTGCATGGCTACGGGCCGTCCGTCCTGGTCGCGAAAGCCGTCATGACCCTCTGCAATCGTCGTCGCGCCGTGGCGGGCGCAATGCGCTGCATCCCCCTTGCGCGCGAGCGGGCGGTTCATGAATGTCATGGTCGGCGAGGCGGTTGTGACTTGGCCGCCGTTTTCGAGTCTGTCGCCGAGGCGAATGGGAGATTCCACGTCTATTGCGGTTTTTATTAATTCCTATTTACTTAGGCACTTCTGCGTCGAGAAGCCAACCCTATACGTGGGGGCGAACATTTTGGATGTCTTGTGAGTCAGATCCAATACATCAATCCCAAATTTATTTTCTACAGAAACAAAATTCTGATCGGAGCTGAACGCGGCATCATATACTCCACCACCATAAATTTGCCTCATAATGACAAAAGGCCGTCGTCTTACACTAATAATTGAGAGACGGGTGACCTGGGGACCTTTGGAATTTACATTTCTTGGCGATCCGAACACGATTAATATCGAGTTATCCAGGCTAAACACCCCACCCGAGAGATTATGATCTATTCGTTTCGATGCGAATCGCCGGAAACCGTGATTTATTAACAATACCCCATTACCATCCATTTTGGCCGCGTACAACCCATCACACGACTGAATGGAAGGCGCAGCTAACGCAAAGCCAAAATAAAGAAATAGAATTGCAATAACGAAAAATCCCCTCATTTTGAGTCTCCCAGTATCGCATATGCCTTTTTTGTTTCATCCCATCGCAAAGATGGGCTTTTCACGTCATACGGGTTCACGATCTTTGATACGGCGAGCGAAACGAACTCTCTAACGCCCGCATCAGCCGCCTTCGCCACGTGTCGATATGCGCAGTAGAAACCGGCGGTGTCGACACATGTGAACGGGTCATTGCCAGCGACCTCTGGATGATCCATTGCAGGGCCAGATTTTTTCTTTTTAAACCACGCATGATCATAGGATTTTGCATCCAACCACCCCCGAAATACCCTGTACTGAGAATAGTTATATCTTCCCGTGAGTTGCTTTAATCCCCTTCCTCTAAATTTAACGCCATCTCCGGGATCAGTGTTGCCAAGTTGAGATATACCATCGTATTTTATAAAATACGCAACATCAGATGGTGCTGCGGGTGGAGACTGCAGATATCCATTCGTTTCTGGCGCTATGGACACATGATTAGATTTAACCGCCTTGGCAATCGCCACAGAACTTTCACGCACAACCATCATATAGAATGATTCTATTGCACACTGCCCGAAAAAATGCGAGGCTCTAACCTGAGTATTTAGCGCATACTTTCGCAAGACGAGATTTATTGAATACCTATAACATTCCTTATATTCGATCCCACGCTTCCCAACCGATATATAGTTTTTCTCATCATAGATTCTCTTAAAATCATTTTGACTCAACCACCCGCACTTCCTGAAATGACGGATAAAAGCTAGCGGGTGGAAGAACCAAAATTTCTTGCCGCCGCCGAGCGAGGTCTTCTCTAGAAACTGAAACCGCTTCAGGAACCTGATGAAGTCGTCATACCCATTCGGATCAAGTTCCTTGCGCTTCCCGAAGAACCCATCCGGATCCTTCAGCCTCTTGTAGCGCGCCTCGTTGCCGCTCGCATCCCACTCGCTTGGCGCTTGGCAAACGAAGCCCCTGAACTTCTCCCGCACCTCTCGATGGTGTGCTATGTAAGCGGCCAGCTTGGCTTCCTGTTCATGGGCGGGGCGCACTCTTTCGGCAGAGGTCTCGGCATCCTCAACCACAGCAACGATTTTTCTCAACGCGTCGTAATCGCAGATGCCATCCTGGCTGAATGGCGTGTTGCCTTCTTCGATCTTCTGCCAGCCCATAAAGAACGGGAAGTCCGCGTCGGACAGCTTCTGGATTGCCGGCTGGCTGATGTCGATATAGCCCTGCTTGCCTGCCTCGAAGGTCGCGGCCACCCAGGTCTGCTGGGCAGCTGCCGGCAGTGTGGGGTGGTCGTTCAGTATCCGGCCGAAGCGGAGCAGTTCGTAGCCATCGCTTGGGCATTGCGGGTAGAGCGCGGTGGCTCGCTCGTACATCTTGTATTCGTAGTCGGCGTAGGTGTCCGGTACAGGCGCGGGAGTCAGGGGCATAAGAGTTCCGGCCATTTCAACCCAGGAGCGCGTGTAGCGTTGCCCCTTGTGGAAATAGGCTTCAACGTACAGCTTGCTGCCGGTGTCCAGCGTGCCCGACTGTAGTGGTGGGAAATACGCTGCCGCCGTGCCTACCGCATTGGGTGGCTTGCTGACGAATACCTGCCCACCAGGGATCACAAAGTAGCTATGGCCCCAGTAGTCCTTCGATGCTGGCGTAGTGGGATTCCTGCTTCCAAGTTCCACGACATGGCCCGACTGCTCGAACCACGCCCTGAAGTCACCCTCGGTCATGAAGATCTCGAAGTGCAGGTGCGGTTGGCCGTGGCACGCACCGGCGTAGCCCAACATGTCCTTGCGATAGACCTTCAGGTTCTTGGGCACCTGCACGCCATCGATGGAATTGGACAACCATTCCGGCAGGACGGTGGATGATCCTGTCTCGGGCGGATTGTTTGGCAACGGGCCCACGGCATTTCGAATGCCGTCAAGGTCCCGCAAGTGCATGTACAGCGAATAGAAGGTGATGGTCCGGCCTTCCCCCGTGTCAGTGGCATGCCTGAGCAGCACAAAGCCGGTGTTCGAGTTCAGGCTGTCGCTGCCGTCGCTATTCTTCTTCCCATCACAAATGGGCCTCTGGCTGACACGATAGGCAACGACTTCACCATCGGCAATCGCGCGCACGGGTTCGTTTTGAAACGAGGGTGCGAGATGCGCACCACGATGCCAGCGCCGGTCAAATGCAATCGGGTAGACACCATGATGACCAAGTTCGTACTGGTCAACGAGATCCATCATCGGATCGGTCTTGGCCCGATCCGTGGATTGCAGGACTTCGGCCGGCAGGAAGGGAGGGCTGATGATCATGATTCAGTGGGACGACGGATACTGGTCGCTGACTTGCAGGCAGGTCTTCGGCAGGTTCGGCAATGCATGGCTTTGCCCTTCCGGACCTTCGAATGTGAAAGAGGCGGCTTTTACCTTGAACGCTCCAGCACAATGGAATGTGGCGCTATGGTTGTCGAAAACCAGGTGGGCCCCGCTGCTGCCTATCACGACCTTCTTGGCCGCGTTGATGACCACCTCTTCGCCAGCGCTTGCGATATGCACCTGCTTGTCCGCGAACAAATCGAGCGCCCCGTTCTGCGCCTGGATTTCCACCTTGCCTTTCGCTGCGAACACCTTGACGCCCAGCCTCGAGGCGAACAGCGACAACGCGTCACCGGCGGCGATGGCAACCTTTTCGAGCGCGCTGACGTGGAAGCCAGCCTTCGTGGCGACATTGACGTCCCGTCCCGCGGCGACCGAGATGCGGTCTGGGGTGGCAAGGGCAATGCCATGGGGTGCGGTGAGCATCATGACGGCCTGCTTCAGCTCATTCACGCTGCTGCGCAGCCATGCGTTCTCGGCCTTCAGGTCAGCGATTTCGGCCTTGGACTGTGTGGCCGCATTCGCCAGCGCCTGCGCCTGGGAGAGGACGGCGCGCATCTCTTGCATGGCCACATCCATGTCGAGCTGCTGCCCGTTGGCTCGCTGCTGCGTCCATGCGGTAAGCAGCAAGCCTCGGCCCGCCCGAAGGGCACCCTGCGCATCGGTGCGCAGCTCGAAGCCTTCGCCGCGCGGCACGCGCTTGCCGTTGACAATGTGGCCCAGGGTCAGCTGGCTCTTGCCCGAATGCTCGGTGGACAGCTTGACGTGCTCCTGGCCCTCCCAGTCTTCCAGCTCGACCTTGTTGTCGCTCTGCGTGCGGATCACGTTGCGCGACAGCCAGCGGTCCTGATTGGTGATCAGGTCTCCGTGCTGGCTGTTGTGCTGGACATGGGCGATGTACGGCTTGTTCGGATTGCCGTCCCGGAATGACACCTCCACGTAGGTGCCGTCGATCAGCGGGAAGTGGAACCCAGTCTGCAGCGCTCCCGCGAACGGCTTGGCGAGCGCCAGCGGCACGCTCTCGCCGCCGTTCGGCCATTCATCGAAGTCCAGGTCGAAGCGGACGACGTAACGACCCTCCTGCGTCAGGTACGCATACTTGTACTGCCCCGGCGACGTGATGCGCGCACTCAGGGTGCCGTGGATGCGTGGCCATTTTTCCTCTTCCAGCGGCAGTCGGTAGCGCCGGTCTGAGGGAATTGCCTTGTAGCTATTGCGGTAAGCCTGATCGCGCCCGCCGCTGTGGCTGACCTCGATGACGACCTGGCCGTTGGGGGCATCCGAAAGGGCTTCGTCCATGCGCAGGACACGCGCGGGGCGCAACTCCAGGACGTTGCTCTCGCCCTCAAGGAGGCATTGACTGGCCAATGCCGCCTCATGGCGCAACTGCGCCTCCCATTTCGCGCTGGCCTCGTCCAGATGGTGTGTGCCGAAGACATAAGGCTGGCCATAGGTTGTGCTGTCCTTGCGGGCGACGTTCGCCTCCTGCTTGAGGCGCTCCCATGCCAGATCCGGGTTGTAGTCCGCGACGCAGAAGGATTGCGGCACCGTTTTCGCATGAACGCGGATGTCGAATACGGCTTCGATGCCGGCCTCCAGGCCGGCAGTCTCGCGATATGGCATGCGTAGTTCAGGCTGGTAGACGTAGTGATCGATGTCGTCGCCGAATACGATCATCTCGCCAAACTTGCCGGGGATGAAATAGCAGTACAGGCCCTCCTGCCTCATCAGCAGCCCGACATAGTCCCAATCTGTCATCTGATACTGAAGGCGGAACTTGTGCTCCGGGTAGCGCCGGCGCGTCCTGAAGGCAAATTGATGGCCCTCGAGACCATGCTGACGCAGGATCGCCTCGATGATCTGCGGAGCGGTCTTGTGCTGGTAGATGCGGCTTGCGTGGGTCAGTTCGAGCCGTGCCACGAGGGGCCGAAGCACGATTTCGTAGCCGATGAAATCGCGGCTGCGCCGGATGAGCGAAAATTCTGAAATCCAGCCAGCGAATTGGCGCGGCGCACTGCCGTCGCCTGCGTCAATCACAAAGGTGCCGTTCCGGTTGAGGTATTCGGCGCGATCCACCGCCAGCGGGTGGGTCAGCTGGACGGTTACGCGATAGGGCTCACCCAGCCGCTCGACCGCCTTGAATGACACTACCGATAGCCCCGGCGCGCTGGCCGCACCAGGGACGATCAGATGATATGCCTGACGCCCAGGCACTCTGGCGCCGTATCCGTTGAATTCGTCAATTGCGTCCATGTCTTCGCCGTTGTAGCCAACGGCCGATCATAGAAGTGGCCTTGGCGAAGACTCAATCGGACAATGCTGAAATTGGGGTCGAAGAAATGCAACGGCCCTCTCCCGCTCGCGGAAGAGGGCCATTTTCACAAGGCGCATTAGCCTATATCAAATACGGGCGTACGACAGCACCACCCTCACTGCGGCACCAACTCCAACCGCTCCCGACTAGCCTTCTCCACCGCCTTGCGCGTATACACCAGCGGGAAATACTCCCCCTTCGCCCACAACGGCGCCAGGTCCCGGTAATGCGGGCTGGCCGGATTCCCTGACTGTCCCGGCGTGTTGACCACGCGCGAGGCATCCCAGTTGCCCACATCCAGCACCATGCGGAAGGACGCGCCGGCGGTCAGGCGGAAGTCGGTATTGCGGTAGCTGGTGTTCATCGGCGTGAAGGCCGAGCCGCCGATCGGGCCGGCGTTGACGTTGAACTGATCGCGTTCCGCGTCGCTCAGGATCGGGTCCATCGGATGCGTGAACACGGCGGTATGGAGCTTGCCCCATTGCCATGCGCGCGGATCGGGGCCGAGCTTGGCTTCGAGTTCCGCCATGGCGGCTTTCAGCGATTCCAGCATCACCGCATTGCGCCGCTCCGCCGGCATCCGCGGCCCGGGCTGCTCCCGCACCGCCAGCACGCGCGCGGCATCGCCTGCGCCCACCAGCCGCGCGGCTTCTGGCGGCAGCGCGGCGCGCACCACGGCCTGGCGCAGGTGCTTGCTGAACCAGACCTCGAACAGTGCCGCGGCGGCGCTGTCCGCGCGCTCGTTGCCGTCCCAGTTGCGCAGCAGGTCCAGGCCGCGGGCCAGTTGCGGGTCGTCGCTGCGCACATCCTTCAGCATCGCGACCGCGCGCTGCGCCGGTAGCGACACAGTGTCGTTCTGCCACGCCATCGAGTCCTGCACCGAGCTGCGCGTATTGGCTCCCACCAGAGCCTTGAGCCGGCGCGCGCGCGAGCTGTCGCTCCATTCGTAGCCTACGCCAAGTTTCGCGGCGGGGTGCTCGGGCGGGATGTTGTTCTCGTTGGCGGTGACGATATAGCCAGGCGCGGGGTTGAAGGCCCACGGCAGCTCGTCCATGTTGCGGTAGCCGGCCCACTCGTAGCGGCCAGCGCCCGCCACCGGCGTGAGGCCGTCCCAGTTGGGCCGCTTGACGGTCAGCCCGCCCGGGATCCAGCCGATGTTGCCGCTGGTGTCGGCATAGACCTGGTTTTCGCCGGGCGCGCCCCAGCGGTTCATGGCGGCGCGGAACTGGTCCCAATCGCGCGCGCGCATATAGTCCATCGAGCCGAAGTACGGCGCCATGCCGTAGTCGAGCCACGCGGCGCGCAGCGCCCACGCCTGCGCGCGGCCGGCATCGGCGACCAGCACCGGGCCGTGGCGGGTGAAGTCGATAGTGACCTTGCGCGGCGTGGACTCGCCCTTGACCACGATCTCTTCGGTGATGGTCTCCATCGGCTCCCAGCGGCCCTTGTATTTGTACTCATGCGGGTTGGCCGGATTGAGCTCGTAGCCGTACAGGTCTTCCTGGTCCATGTAGAAGCGCGTCAGGCCGAAGGCGATGGTGCCGTTGTGCCCGATCGAGATGCCGGGCAGGAACGGCTCGCCCGCGCCGATCACCGACATCCCTGGCGCGTTCAGGTGGCTGATATAGCGCAGGCTGGGCGCGCCGTGCGAGCGGTGCGGGTCGTTGGCCAGGATCGGGCGGCCGGTGGTGGTGCGCTTGCCGCCGATGACCCAGTTGTTCGACCCGAGGCTGCGGCCGGTGTCGCTGTTGGGGTCCACCAGTGCGTAGAGCTGGTCGAGCGGGATACTGCCGGCCTGTGCCGCGGCCCACGCCTCCTTCGGGAAGCGCGCGGCGGCGGTGGCCAGTTCATAGGCGCGGCGCAGTTCCGCTGCGGGCACGGTGCAGGGGTCGACGCCGGGGTTGAGCCTGGGCTCGATCTGCGGATCGAGTTCGCGGCGCAGCCAGTCGGCACGCGGGGCGTCCTGCCTGGCCTGGCAATAGAGCTGGGCGCGTTCGACTTCGCCGGTGAAGTTGAGCGTCAAGCCGTGGTGGCGGATGCGCACGATGTCTTCGGCCTGCCAGCGCGCAGGCTTGTAGTTGAGCTTGCGGAATTCCGGCGGCAGCAGCTCGGGCTTCTGCTCGGTCAGCGCCACATAGGCGTTCACCCCGGCCACGAAGGCCTCGGCCACGCGCTTGGCGTCGGAGCCATAGGCCAGCCATTCGCGGTACATGTCGCCGCGGAACAGCACCGCGCGCGCCATGCGGTCGCCATCGGCATAGGCCGGGCCGAAGTCCCTGGCCATCTCGCCGAGTCCGCGCTTGCGCCACAGGTCGATCTGCCACAGGCGGTCGCGCGCGGCCATGAAGCCCTGCACAAAGAAGGCGTCGTAGAGCGTGCCGGCATAGATATGCGGCACGCCCCAGCGGTCGACCAGCACGCTGGCGGGCTTTTCCAGGCCGGGCACGGCAAGCACGTTGTTGCGGGCGGGAGCTTCGGCCATGGCGGCCGGGATGGTGGTGGCGAGCAGGGCCAGCGCAGCGGCCAGGCGGCGGGGGGTGCGTAACATCAGGTCTCCTCGGTGTTGTGATTGGCTGCAGATGTCTTGCAGTTCACACCGAAGATAGTGCATCCCCGGCCGGCGCGCGAGCCGCGCGGCCGATCTCCGCACGGCGCGTGCCGCTGCGGGTTCGCTCAGTAGACGTCGCGCCGGTAGCGGCCGTCATCGGCAAGCCGGCGCAGCGCGTCTTCGCCGAGGATCCCTGCCAGTGCGTCATGGACGCCGCCGGCCATGCCCTGCAGGCTGCCGCAAACGTAGACGGCCGCGCCGTCCGCCACCCACTGGCGCACCCTCTCGGCCTGTGCGCGCAGGGCGTCCTGTACGTAGCGCGGCGCGCCGCCGTCACGCGACCAGGCGCGGTCCACGCGCTGCAGCGTGCCGTCGGCCTGCCATGCGGCCAGTTCCCCGGCAAAGAGCGCGTCATGCTGTGCCGAGCGCTCGCCGAACAGCAACCAGTTGCGGCGCTGCCCGGCCACGGCGCGGGCCTTGAGCTGGGCGCGCAGCCCGGCCAGCCCGGTGCCGTTGCCGACCAGGATCAGGGGCCGGTCATCGGCCGGCGGGTGGAAGCTGCGGTTGGTGCGGATGCGCAGCGCGATGCGGGCGCCCACGGCCGCGTGCTCGGTCAGCCAGCCGGAGGCCAGGCCGAGGCGGCCGTCGTCGTAGCGGGTCTGCCGCACCAGCAGTTCGAGTTGCCCGTCCTGCGGCAGCGAGGCGATCGAATACTCGCGGTGCGGCAGCGGCGGCAGCGTGTCCACCAGTTGCTGCGGCGGCAGGCCCTGCATCGCCGCAAAGTGCGGTTCGGGCAATGGCATGCGCGTGGCCATGGCCTCGACCAGGATGGTGTCGTGGCCATCGCAACGCACCGGCGTGGCGCCGTCCAGGCCAAGCCGCGCCAGCAGCCGTTCAACCTCGGCCGGCGCGTGGCACGGGCCGATCTCGGCGATGTCGCCGGCTTGCCAGTCCATTGCCGCATCACCCTGCGGCGCCAGCGACAGGTGGAACGCCGGCGCGCCCTGGCTGCCGGGGTTCAAATGGTGACGTTGCGCGAGCCGCCAGCTGTCATAGCGCGGGCGTTCCCAGTCGGCAATCTCCGCGCCGCCGCTCAGGGCCGACAGGTGGTTCTGCCAGTGGCGCAGGGCGCCGGCGTCCCCGTTGTCGACTTCGACCAGGTCAAAGAGCGGCTGCGCACGGTGGCGCTGCAGCCAGCCGTCGAGCGTGTGGCCGAAAGCGCAGAAGCGCGCGTAGCTGCTGTCGCCGAGCGCGAGGATGCCGTAGCGCAAAGACTGCAGGCCATCCGCGCCGGCCAGCAAGCGGCGTGAAAAACCGGATGCGCTGTCGGGGGCGTCGCCCTCGCCGGTAGTGCTGACCAGGAACAGCGCCTGGCGGCATGCCTGCAGGCGCCGCGCATCGACATCGGCCAGCGAGAGCAGTTGCACCGGCACGCCAGCGCCTTGCAGCGCGGTGGCGGTTTGCAGCGCCAGCTGTTCGGCAAACCCGGTCTGGGAGGCATAGGCAATCAGCGTTGCGCCTTCTTCCGTGCCAGCCAGTGCCGCCACGCGCGCGTGCCGCTGGCGATAGTGGGCAACCACCGCGCTGCAGAAGCCCGCATAGGCTGCCACCACGCCGGCCGCCATGGCCATGCGCGACGGCCCCAGCACGGACAGCGCGACGCCGCCGGCAACGGCAAGCCAGCTTGCGCCAGCGATGGCGGACGGCATGGCCTTCGCGCTCATGCCAGCATCGCGGCAAAGGCCGGGGAAAGATGTTCGTCGAAACCGCCCGGCGTGCGCACCAGGAAACGCGCGGCAATGCCGTGGCGGCGCGCGTGCGCCATGCCGGCCTCTGGGCCCAGCACGGTCAGCGCGGTGGACATCGCATCGGCCAGCATGCACTGCGCATGGATGACCGTGACCGAGGCCAGCGCGTGGCTGGCCGGATAGCCGGTGCGCGGATCGATGGTATGAGCGTAGCGGCGGCCGTCACGGTCGAAATAGCGGCGATAGTCGCCGGAGGTGGCGATGGACAGGCCGTGCAGCGCCACCAGCGTCTGCCCCCCGGCGTCGCAGTCCAGGCCGGGTGGTGATTCCAGCGCGACCCACCACGGCATGCCGTCGGGCTTGACGCCATGGCCGCGCAGTTCGCCGCCGATCTCGGTCAGGTGGTGGTCCAGGCCCTGTTCACACAGGTAGGCTGCCACCGCGTCGACGGCAAAACCCTTGGCGATGGCGCAGAAGTCCAGCGACACGCCGCCTGGCTGCCGGGCACGCCGGCCCACGGCATCGACTTCGATGCGCGCCCAGCCGCAGCGGCCGCGCGCGGCCTGCACCACGTCTGGCGACGGCGGCGCGGTGCGCGCCGGGGCGGGGCCAAAGCCCCACAGGTCGACCAGCGGACCGGCGCTCGGGTCATAGGCACCCCCGCTGTCGCGCGCCACCTGCAGCGCGCATTGCAGCACCGCGAAGCAGTCGTCCGGCAGCGCGTGCCAGTTGCCGGGAGCCGCGTGGTTGAAGCGACTCAGGTCAGAACCCGCTTCCCAGTTGCTCATCTGCGCGATCACGCCATCGAGCACGGCCCGGATGCCGGCTGCGATGCCGTGGGCATCCGCCGCGGCCGGCAGCAGCGCCGCCACCGACCAGGTCGTGCCCATGGTCGCGCCGGTCCAGCGCTGCAGCCGCGTGTCGGCAGCGGGCGGCGGCGCAGGCGCGGACAGCGCAACGGGGACCAGGACGCGGTGCAAACCCGGCAACCGGCTTATTGCGGCAGCACTTCCACCGTCACCGCATAGACGGCGCGGCGCGACCTGGCCTGCTTGAAGGTGGTCTTGTCGTCCTTGACCTCGGCTTCCATCCAGTACATGCCGGGGGCCGGCCACTTGACGCTGAACTTGCCGTCGGCGTCGGTGGTGGCGCTGAACTCCTGCAGCTGGTCGCGGTAGCGGATGCCGCCCGGCACCACCGAGACCTTCAGGTTGCCGGCAGGCTTGCCGTCGAGCAGCAGGCGGAAGCTGGCGGTGTCGCCCGCGACCAGGTCGTTCGGGTGCGTGATCGGCGCCAGTTCCAGGCCGCGGCCGACGGTGCGCAGGCCTTTCTCGCTGGGCTTGCCGGCGGTGACGAAGGATTCGATGCGGCCTTCGGCCTGGGTAACCTGCAGGTCCTGCGCATCGGCCGGGACTTCCCTGGCGAAGTTCTCGGCCGAGCCGCGCCAGCGCCTGGCCTGGCCGTCGACCTTGTAGCTGGCGAACAGGCCGTTGTTGACCACCGCCACGCGGTACGTGCCTGGCTGGGTCAGGTGCAGGTCGAAGGTGCTGCGGTACTTGCCGGTGGCCGCGTTCTCGGCCTTGACGGCGCTGCCGTCGGGCGCGGTCACCTGCAGGTTGTCGAGCCGCATCGGCACGTGCTCGAAGTAGAACAGGTCATTGGAGACAGCAGCGTCCACGGTCACCCACGGATCGCTGCCGGACAGCACGGTGGCAGACGGCAGCAGCCACTGGCGATGCGCGTGCGCGGCCAGCGGGGCCAGGGCAGCCAGGGCAAGCACGGTCACGCGTGTGGCCATGCGGGAAGATGCGGCGGAGATAAGGGAAGGTTTCATCGTCTGGCTCCGGAAGGATTACGGCTTCAGTTCCACGGTCACGCCGCCGAGTTCGTGTTCGCCCTTGGCGCGGGCGGTCTGTGCGGCTTGTGGCGGCCACGTGAACGGCACGCGCAGCAGTTCGCGCCCGCCCACTTCACGCGCGGCTTCCACCACCAGCTGGTAGTTGCCCGCGGGCAGCTTGCCCAGCGGCGCCTTGCCCTCGCTGAAGCTCACGCTGTGCTCGCCCGGCGCGCGCGTGGCGCCGGAGATGCCGTCGGCCGGCATGTGCAGGTCGCGGCCGGCCTTGCGCCACCACTGGCGCATGTCCTTGAGCCACTTGGTGCCTTCGCCGTCCTTGAGCTTGCCGTCGTACCAGACCGCCAGGGTCTGCACCGGGCTCTGGTCGGCACGCTCGACCCACATCGCCACATAGGGGCGGTGGTACTCGGCCACGGTCAGGCGCGGGATTTCGACCTTGACGTTCAGGTCCGCGGCCAGCGCGGGGCCGGCCAGGGGAACCGCGGCCATGCCGGTCAGGGTGACGGAGAGCATTCGGCGCATATCGGAGAAACCTCGTCAGTGAGATGCAGAAGGAAAACGGTTGGAACGGTTGACTCAATGGATAAACAGGATCGCCAGCAGCACCGGCACCACCAGTCCCAGCCCCACCAGCGGCCAGGTCGCCACGCGCCCGGCCGCATGCAGCTTGAGCAGGAACAGGCCGGTCACGCTGAAGATCAGGCACGCCAGCGCGAACACATCCAGGAACAGGCTCCACGCCGCGCCGGTGTTACGGCCCTTGTGCAGGTCGTTCAGGTAAGAGATGGCGCCGCGCGTGGTCTTCTCGTACTGGGCTTCGCCGCTGTCGAGTTCCAGGCTGACCCAGGCATCGCCGCCCGGGCGCGGCAGCGCCACGTAGATCTCGTCGGCGGACCATTCGGCCTCGCGTCCGCTGGCGTCGATGGCCAGCGCCTGCGCCAGCCAGTCGGCCAGCACCGCCGGCACCGGCGCCTTCTTGTCACGCGCCGGGGCATCGCCCGCCGGTGCTTCGGCTCGCACCTTGTCGAGCACGCGCGTGGGCATGGTGGCGTGGCGCGTCTCGACCGCGGGCCTGGCCTCGATCTGTGCGGCGTGGTTGAGCGTGAAGCCGGTGATGGCAAACAGCAGCATCCCGATCAGGCAGATCGCGGAACTGATCCAGTGCCACTGGTGGAGATGCTTGAGCCAGAACGCACGGCGCTGCTGGCCGGAGGCCGGCTGGGGTTCGGTCATTGCGGTTGGCCGGCGGGCGCAGCCAAGTGGCGGCCCGGTCTTGCCCTGTGTATGGATAGCTGGAGCGCCCCCTTGTGCGCATCACATGGCGCTCGGGTGTGCCATTGTCTGCACAATGGCTAGCGGAAGAGAGAAGGATAATCGTTCGCATTTGAAATCGCAACGAACCGGGGATGGCGCTGGATTACAGCGCATTACAACGTGAAGCGGCGGCGGCAAGCACAAGCACGACGGCACGATGTAAGCCAATCAACCACATCACCTGAAGGGGTGAATTTACCCCAATCAAGTTAGTTGCCTCCTCCGCCGTTAAGGCGATGACTCACACGCATGCGACAGGCGCCACCGATGCATGACGCCGCCGGCGTGTCGCCGATAAGAAACGCGCAGAGCGCGGAATGGAGGAGTGAAAGCAATGCTGCACAACCTGAGCCTGAAGAAGAAGCTGTTATTGCCGCTGGTGCTGAGCTGGGTCTGCCTGCTCGGCATCACGCTGTGGAACGCATGGCAGATCCGCACGCTGCGCATGGAAGAGCGGCGCCTGGACCTGGCCCACGTCACCGACACCGCGTTCTCGGTGGTGGCCGAGTACGAGGCGCTGGCCAAGGCCGGCAAGCTAACGCAGGATGAGGCCAGGAATCAGGCCATCGAGCGCGTGCGCGCGATGCGCTTCGGCAGCGATGGCTATTTCACGCTGATGCGCTCGGACACGGTGGTGCTGATGCATCCGTTCAAGCCCGAGATGAACGGCAAGGCCATGGAAGGCACCAAGGACCCCAACGGCGTCTACCTCTTCCGCGAAATCGCCGAGCTCGGCAAAGGGCCTGGCAAGGGCTTTATCGAATACCTGTGGCCCAAGCCCGGCGCCGAGGCGCCGCAGCCCAAGCTGAGCTACGTGGCCAACTTCCGCCCATGGGACTGGAACTTCATCGCGGGCCTGTACCTGGATGACATCGAGGCGGCGTTCCGCGCCGAGCTGATGAAGGCGTTCGGCATCCTGCTGGGGGTTGGCTTGCTGATGTCGCTGGTGATGGTGCGCGTGGCCGCCAGCCTGCAGCGCCAGCTGGGCGGCGAGCCCGCCACCACGGCGCACATCGCCGGGCGCATTGCCGAAGGCGACCTCGGCAGCCAGGTCGCGGTTCGCCCCGGCGACGAGCACAGCGTCCTTTATGCGATGCAGCGCATGCAGGCGCGCCTGACCGGCGCGATCGGCAGCATCCGCGGCTCGGCCGATTCAATCGCGGGCGCGGCCAAGCAGATCGCCGCGGGCAACGCCGACCTGTCGCGCCGCAGCGAAGAACAGGCCGCGTCGCTGCAGGAAACCGCCGCCAGCATGGAGCAGCTCACCAGCACCGTGCGCCAGAGCGCCGAGAACGCACGCCAGGCCAGCCAGCTGGCCGAAGGCGCGTCGGACATTGCGGTGCGCGGCGGCACCATTGTCAGCCAGGTGGTGAACACCATGGGCGAGATCAAGAACGCCTCGGGCAAGGTGGTCGACATCATCGGCGTGATCGAGGGCATTGCCTTCCAGACCAACATCCTCGCGCTCAATGCGGCCGTGGAAGCGGCGCGTGCCGGCGACCAGGGCCGCGGCTTCGCGGTGGTGGCCGGCGAGGTGCGCACGCTGGCGCAGCGCAGCGCCACCGCGGCCAAGGAGATCAAGGCGCTGATCGGCAACTCGGCGCAGCGCGTGGACGACGGCGCGGTGCTGGTTGAAAGCGCGGGCAAGGCGATGGATGAGATCGTCGGCGCGGTCAGGCGCGTGACCGACCTGATGGCCGAGATGCGCGCGGCCACCGAGGAGCAGACCGGCGGCATCGAGCAGGTCAACCAGGCGGTGTCGCAGATGGACCAGATGGCGCAGCAGAACGCCGCACTCGTGGAAGAAGCCGCGGCCGCCGCCGCCTCGCTGGAAGACCAGGCGGATGCGCTGCATCACGCGGTCGGCCAGTTCCGGCTGGCGCAGGCCTGACGGCAGCGCCGCCGTTTGTCACTTGAGCGTCATACGCACCAGACTGCTGCGTGTATCATGAAGCGCAGCCGGCCGCCCCATGCGGCCGGCATGGACTCAGACCACTACCAGGAGGGCGCATCATGATGGCATTCATTCGCACCGTGTTCGTTGGCCTAATCGTCGGCCTGATCGCCAGGGCGGTCAAACCCGGCGACGACAAGATGGGCTGGATCATGACCATCGTGCTGGGCGTGCTGGGCTCACTGGCTGCCGGCTACGTCGGCCGCGCCCTCGGCTGGTACCAGCCGGGTCAGCCGGCCGGCTGGATTGCGTCGGTAATTGGCGCGATCGTGCTGCTCGTGATCTACGGCATGGTCCGGCGCAAGGGCTGACTGGCGCGGCGCACGCCGGCGGCGTCCTGCGCGTCGGCCAGCGCCGGCGTGTCCGGTGCGCGCACGGGGCTGGCAGGGTTGGCCGGCTGTGCCTGGGCCAGCGGCGCGCCGGGCACGGCCTCGGTCAGTGTCGGCGTGCGCGGGGCGCGCAGCCCCGGCGACGTATCGCGGCAACGCAGCAGTGCTCGGTCGCCGCCTGGCGCCATCGCCGAGATCTGCGGCGCGATCGCGCGCAGCACCCTGACCGCCAGCGCGCTGGTATAGCTGTAGCGCGCCGCGTAGGGTTCCCTGGCATTGACTACCACGGTGCCGAAGAAGCGATCGCCCAGCGTGAACACGAAGGTCGCCGAGCGGTTGACCGAGCGCGACGAGATCAGCCGTCCGCCCGGGCCGTAAACCTGGAAGCGCTGGTCGCCGGTGCCGGTCTTGCCCGCCACCGTCAGCGTGGCGCCATTGCGCCCCGGCATGGTGAAGGCGCCCCGGATCGACCTGGCGGTGCCGCCTTCCACCACATCGATCATCGAGCGCCGCACCACGGCGGTCACTTCTTCCGGCAGCAGGCGCTTGCCCGGCGCCGGCTGCAGCACGTAGCGCGTGGCATAGGGCGTGCCATCGGCAAAGGCGAGGCTGTACACCGCGGCGTTCTGCGAGGCGATCCCGCCTGACATCAGGATGCCCGCCAGTTCCGCCAGCGCGGCCGGTCGGTCGCCCGAGGCGCCGATGGCGCTGGCATAGGACGGCGTCAGCGAATCGAACGGATAGCCCAGCCGCTGCCAGCGCCGGGCAATGCGAGCGAACGCGTCCTGCTCCAGCAGCGTGCGGATGCGGTTGTCCTGGCCCGCCTTGCTGTGCGTCTTGAACAGCCATTTGTATACTTCCTGGCGCTCGGCGGTGCTGGCGCGCAGGATCTCCGCCAGCGTGGCGTTGGGATGCTGGTCCAGGTACTCCACCATCCACAGCTCCAGCGGGTGCACCCGCGACAGGTAGCCACGGTCGTTCAGGTTGAACTTGTCCTTGCCGTACTTGCGGTACAGCGCCGCCAGGTCTTCCTTGGCCAGCTGCTTGTCGCCCAGGCGCGCGCGCATGATGCGGACATAGCTTTCCTCATCCAGGTGCGGCCGCGCACTCAGCAGCGTCACCGACATGCGCACCGCATTCAGGTGCGGAATGGTCATGCGCACGCGGCCCAGCAGCGTGTCCAGGCGCTGCGCGGAATCCTTGCCGCGGTAGCGCTGGTAGAAACCGGTCATGTAGGCGCTGCCTTCCTGGTCGGCAAAGCGCTCCAGGTACTCGCGCCGGCCGGGCGCGTTGCGGTCTTCGAACAGGTCGCCCATGTCCGGCTTGGCGTGGAACATTTCATAGCGCACGATGTCGCGCATCATGCGGATGAACACCAGGTTGACCGAATGCTGGAAGCCCATGCGCACGGTCATGATGCGCTCACCTTCCCAGCGCTCGAAGTTGGAAAAGCTCTGCAGGCCGCCGCCAGTGTAGAAGCCTTCGCCGGCACTGCCGGAATACTTGCGTTCCATGGAGGCCTCGAGCATCGCCATCAGCTCGCGCTCGGCAGGCTTGCGCGCCTTGGCCAGGTAATCGACGGCCCAGCGGCTGAGCGCGTCCTGGCGCGCCAGCGGCACCGCGGCCAGCTCGGCGGGGGTCATGCCGGCGTATCGCGCATGCAGTTCGCTGATGATTTCCAGGTAGGTCACCAGCGTGCGCAGCTTGGCCGTGGAGCCCAGGTTCAGGCGCGCGCCGCTGTTGATATCGAAGGGCTGGTCGATATTGTCGGCCTGCACCCGCACCACGCTGGCATTGCCCACGCGCTCATACAGGGTGAAGCTTGTGACCAGTTTGGAGGGATCGTCATTGTCGCGCAGCAGATTGTGGCCGTACAGGCCCATGGCACGCGCATCGGCCTTGTTGTTCACGCGCTGCAGCGTCTCGGTGATGATGCGCTGCGCTTCGCGGTTGATGGTGCTGTCGACGGTCAGGTCGAGCCGGTCCATGTCGTAGCGGCTCTCCACCCCGGTCAGCCGGGTGATATCGGTGCGCACGCGGTTGACGGCCTTGCGCGTGACAAACGGCTCCTGCGGCGGGCGCTGCGGCGGCGCGGCCTTGTCCAGCGGCTGCGCCAGCGCCGCGTCGCGCAGCTCGGCGGTGATGATGTTGTTGGCAGCCAGCAGGCGCAGGTAGCTGCCGGTCAGCGCATCCAGGTTGGTGTCGTCGCGGCGCAGGTGGTAGGACGGGCGGCGCTGCGAGATGATCAGCGACAGCGCGCGCTTGAAGGCCTGCGCCTGGCGCGGTTCAGGGGCGCGCACGTCCATTTCCTTGAGCAGCCGGTTGACCTCGCCGAAATCCTCGCCATACCAGACCCAGAGCCCGTCGCCGATGCCGCTGATCTCGCCGAAGCCGGCGCGCGCCGACAGCGGCACCGTGTTCAGGTAGTCGACCACGATGCGCTCGCGCGCGCGCTGGGTGTCGGGGCCGTCCAGGTAGGCACGCAGCGACGCCGACGCCATCTGGCGGAATTTTTCGGGGACCGATGCGGTGCGGCCTTCGGGCGAGTGCCGGTATTTCTCGATCTGCGTGGCCAGCGTGCTGCCGCCGGGCGCGTCATGCGACTTGTCGGCAAGCCGGATCACCTGGTCAAGCACCGCGCGCGACAGCCGGCGCCAGTCCAGCGCCGGGTTCATATTGGGGTATTCCGGGTTGAGCAGGCCCTGGTTCTCGACATAGAGCAAGGCGCTCACCAGCAGCGGCGGCACTGCGCCGAAGTCCGGGTACTGGCGCTGCGGATAACGCTCGAACGCCAGCGTCAGCCCGTTGCAGTCGCGCAGCAGCAGGCCCGCCTGGTTCTTCTCGCGATAGGGCGTGAACAGGCCTTCGTCGATCATCCGCACCATATCGGGCGACATGCGCGCCTGCTCGGCGGGCACGTAGCCGCGCTGCTCCAGCCGCTGTGCGAAGAGCGGCATGCGGCCGTAGCCCATGCGGGCGTCATAGGGGCCGGAATGCGGAAAACGGATGCTGTCGCTGGCGCCCGGCTGGATCTCGAATGTCAGCCGCTGCCCCAGGCTACCGATCAGCCGCGCCTGCAAGTGCGAGTTGCGCACTTCGCTTGCGACAAAGCTGTACACGACATAGGCGCCCCCACCAAGGGCGACCGCCAAGCCAGCGAAGATCCAGCCACGACGCGACACGTTTGGGCTTCCCTGTTGGGCCGATGCAGCGCGCAGGCGCTGTCATGCACCGGCTCGAAGCGCAATGTTCTCGCGGCGCACGCACGCGGCGCGCCGCCTGTCTTGATATTAGTAGGAGTAAAGGCAGCCTGCAGCAAGCGCGCGCACGCGCAGCGTGCCGTTGCATACAGGCATCACTCCAGGCAGCGCCTGCGCCACATTGCGCCCCCTGTCCGAACGGGTCATCAGGCTGCCTGCGCGCGTGCCACGGGTCGTCCCCCGAACGGGTAGCCCGGGTCGTTGTAGCCGTGCGTCGAGGCATGGCCCGGCGACACCAGCGCATCGACCATCGATTCTTCCTCGGGCGTGATGACGGCAGCGGGCGCGCCCAGATAGTCCTCGAATTGCGCCAGCGTGCGCGGACCGGCAATGACCGACGAGATGATCGGGTTGGCCAGCACCCACGCCGTGGCGAACTGGCCCGGCGTCAGCCCGCGCCCTTCGGCATGGACCTTGAGCTGCTGTGCAATCACCAGCGATGCTTCACGGAACTCAGTTTCCATCATGCGGCGGTCGGCGCGGCCGGCGCGCGTACCCTCGCCCGGTGCCTGCCCGGGCGCGTACTTGCCGGTCAGCACGCCGCGCGCCACCGGGCTGTAGGGCACCACGCCCAGCCCGTAGTGCTCGCATGCCGGCAGGATCTCCACCTCCGGCATCCGGTTCAGCAAGTTGTAGTAGGGCTGGCACGCCACCGGGCGCGGCACGCCCAGCTCGCCGCACAGGCGCGCGATTTCCGCAATGCGCCAGCCGCGGAAGTTCGACACCGCCCAGTAGCGGATCTTGCCGCTGCGCACCAGGTCGCCCATTGCCCGCACCGCCTCTTCCAGGTTCGTGCCGGGATAGTCGCGGTGCAGGTAGAGAATGTCGATGTAGTCCGTCGCCAGCCGGTGCAGGCTGTCCTCCACCGCGCGCAGGATCCAGACCCGCGAATAGTGCCCGTGGTTGGGCGCCGCCTGCATCGCGTTTCCCAGCTTGGTGGCAAGCACCCAGTCGTGGCGGTTGGCGGTCAGCAGGCGCCCGACCATCTGCTCCGACGCGCCCTTGGTGTACACGTCGGCGGTGTCGATGAAGTTCACGCCGTGGTCGCGCGCGCTGGCGACGATGCGGGCGGCTTCGGCCTCATCGGTCTGGTCGGCGAACATCATGGTGCCCAGGCAAAGTGCCGAAACACGCAGGTTGCTGGCGCCTAGGCGGCGGTAGGGCATAGTGGTGGCAGGCATGGTGGCTCCTTCGGATGGGGTGGGATGGCCTCGGGGTGGTGTAAGCGCAGGGCACAGACGGAAATGGCAGGCTGTGACCACGGTTCCACATTTTGCCCCGAGTTGGCGTGGCTTGCTGGCCCCCCGCGCTTTCTGCGCGGTCCATCGATAATCCAGCCCGGGAGAATGGTTTCAATATGTTGCAGGCCGGCCAACAGGAGCCAATTTGCAGTCATATTCTTGCGTCTGCCGCGCGAGGATGACGCTTTGCCCAACCCTCGCCACCGTCCCCATGCAATAGAAGAGAAGAATCGAAGCTCATGAAAACGGAAACCACGGATGTCGTCATCATCGGCGCAGGGCCCGCGGGCTCGGTCGCGGCCGGCTTGCTGCGCAAGCATGGGATTCCGGTACTGGTGATCGAGAAGGAGACGTTCCCGCGTTTTTCCATCGGTGAAAGCCTGCTGCCGCAGAGCATGGCCTATATCGAAGAGGCAGGCATGCTGCGCGCGGTGGTGGAAGCCGGCTTCCAGTACAAGAACGGCGCCGCCTTCTCGCGCGGCGACCAGCAGACCGCCTTCGACTTCCGCGAGAAGTTCTCGCCCGGCTGGGGCACCACCTACCAGGTACAGCGCGCACGCTTTGACGACGTGCTGATCCGCGAGGCGGCGCGCCAGGGCGCCGAGGTGCGCTTCTCGCACCTGGTCGAGGACGTCGACGTCAGCGGCACGCAGCCGGAGGTGACCGTGCGTGCGCCAGACGGCAGCCGCTACACGGTGCGCGCGAAGTTCCTGCTCGATGCCTCCGGCTTTGGCCGCATCCTGCCGCGCCTGCTGCAGCTGGAATCGCCGTCGGGCTTCCCGGTGCGCAGCGCGCTCTTCACCCACGTGGAAGACCGCATCGCGCCGGGCGCCTTCGACCGCAACAAGATCCTGATCAGCGTGCATCCGCAACACCCGGACGTCTGGTACTGGACCATCCCGTTCTCGGACGGCCGCTGCTCGCAGGGCGTGGTTGCCGAGAAGGCATTGCTGGACCGCTACACCGGCACCGAGACCGAACGGCTGCGGGCGCTGGTGGCCGAGGAACCCGGCCTGGCGAAGCTGCTTGGCCAGGCGCAATGGGACACCCCGGCGCGCCAGATCGCGGGCTATTCGGCCAATGTGAAGTCACTGTGGGGCAACGGCTATGCGCTGCTCGGCAATGCCGGGGAGTTCCTGGACCCGGTGTTCTCGTCCGGCGTGACCATCGCCTTCAAGTCGGCCAGCCTGGCGGCCCAATGCCTGGTGCGCCAGCTTGCCGGCGACACCGTGGACTGGGAGAAAGACTTCGCCCAGCCGCTCAAGGCCGGCGTGGACTGCTTCCGCGTTTTTGTCGAAGCCTGGTACGAAGGCCGCTTCCAGCAGCTGATCTTCCATCCCAATGCCAACTCCGAAATCCGCGACATGATCTCGTCGATCCTGGCCGGCTACGCGTGGGACCGCAGCAACCCCTTCGTGGCCGAGCCGCGCCGCCGGCTGGCGGTGCTGGAAGAATTCTGCCGCGTATGATGCTCCGCATCCGCACGCGTTCCGCTTTCGCACCTGCGCCCGCAGCGGACTTTTTTCAAGGACACCAGGTATGACCAATCCGACCGTGCTGGTAACGGGATCGTCGCGCGGCATCGGTCGCGCCATCGCCCTGCGGCTGGCCCGCGACGGCTACGACGTGGTGGTGCATTGCCGCTCGCGCCGCGACGAAGCCGACTCGGTCGCCGACGCGGTGCGCGCCTGCGGCCGCAAGGCCCGCGTGTTGTGCTTCGACGTGGCCCGGCGCGAGGAAGCAGCCGCCGCGCTGCTGGCCGATATTGCCGCGCATGACTGCTACTACGGCGTGGTCTGCAACGCCGGCCTGGCGCGCGACGCGGCCTTCCCGGCCATGAGCGGCGCCGAATGGGACGAGGTGGTGCACACCAACCTCGACGCTTTCTACAACGTGCTCAACCCGGTGGTGATGCCGATGGTGCAGCGGCGCCAGCCCGGGCGCATCGTCACGCTGTCGTCGGTCTCGGGCCTGGTGGGCAACCGCGGCCAGACCAACTACAGCGCGGCCAAGGCCGGCATCATCGGCGCCACCAAGGCGCTGGCGATCGAACTTGCCAAACGCGCCATCACGGTCAACTGCGTGGCGCCCGGCCTGATCGACACCGACATGGTCGAGCAGCACGTGCGCGACGAGGCGCTGCGCATGATCCCGGCGCGGCGGCTCGGCACGCCCGATGAAGTGGCAGCGACCGTGGCCTTCCTGATGTCGCCCGACGCCGGCTATATCACGCGCCAGGTGATCTCGGTCAACGGCGGGATGTTCGGATAAAGAACGTCGTCGCCAGCGTGGCCCGATGAACGGGGTCAGCATCGTTGCCGTTGACGATGCTGGTGGCGCGGGGCCGGTTGCATCAAGCGCCATCCGGCCGCTCACACCGGGATCAACCCCGGCAACCCTGCCATCGCCTGCGCCAGGTATTCCAGCAACACCCGCACCCGCGCCGGCAGGTAGCGCCGCGACGGATAGACCAGGAAGGCTTCCTGCGCCGGACCGCTCCAGCGTGGCAACACGCGCTGCAAGGCACCGCTGTCGAGCAGGTCCTGCACCAGCCATGCCGGCGTCATGCCAAAGCCGGCGCCGGCCAGGAAGCTCTCGCGCATCGCCAGCGAGTTGTTGACGCGGTAGCGGCCGGGCGCGCTGACCAGCGCCTGCCCGCCAGGCCCGTCGAGCACGATCTTGTCGCCAGCGGCCAGCCAGGTGAAGCGCAGGATCTGGTGCCGCGCCAGGTCTGCCGGCTGCCGGATGCGCGGATGGCGTGCGAGGTAATCGGGCGAGGCCACCAGCAGCCGCGGCGACACCGCGATGCGGCGCGCAACCACGTTGGGCGGCAGCGAGGCGCCGAGGCGCACCGCGACGTCGACGCCCTCTTCCACCAGGTCGACGAAGCGGTCGTCGAACCGCAACTCCACCTCCACCTCCGGATAGCGCTGCTGGAACGCCAGCACCAGCGCATTGAGCCGCAGCACGCCGAAACTGGCCGGCGCGCTGACGCGCACCCGCCCGGCCGGGTGCCCGGACATGCCACGCGCATCGCTGACCGCCTCGCCGTATTCATCCAGCATGCGGCGCGCGCGCTCATAGAAGCGCCGCCCCGCCTCGGTCGGCGACAGGCTGGTGGTGCTGCGCTCCAGCAGCCGCACGCCCATGTCTTTCTCCAGGGCAGCCACGGCCTTGCTGATGGTCGGCTGGGTCGACTGCTGCTCGCGCGCCACCGCCGACAGGCTGCCCAGCTCCACGGCGCGCACGAAGATCTGCATTGCCCTGATGGTGTCCATGCTGTTTCTTTGTGCCACCTCATTCCATCATGGAATGAGTGATATGCCATTCTGCCCGCTAGCTGTCATTTCTGGAATGACCTACCTTTGGCGTCATCCCGGCACCAACGCCGGTCCACGAACCGAGGCAAATCCATGTTCCGCATTCCCCGCATCGTGCGCCGCCTGACCGCGCTGACGTTCTCAGCCACCATCGCCAGCGCTGCGGCGCTGGCCAGCCCCTTGCAGGACCCGGCCTGGCTGACCAGCTGGATGGCAAGCCAGCAGCCGGTGTGGCAGCCCGGCGCCCAGCCGCTGCCGACCGGCGTGCCCACGGTGCTGTCCGGCCAGACGCTGCGCCAGGTGGTGCGCCTCAGCGTGGGCGGCAAGCGCGTGCGCGTGGTGCTGTCCAACCCCTACGGCCACCACCCGGTCGCGGTCGGCGCGGCGCAACTCGCGCACCATGCCGGCGGGGGCAGTATCGACGCGGCGGGCAGCCGCGCGGTGACGTTCGGCGGCAGCGCGTCGGTGATCATCCCGGCTGGCCAGGCCGTGGCAAGCGATCCGGTCGCCATCGAGGCCCCGGCACTGGGCGAACTTGCACTCAGCCTCTACCTGCCGCAAGCCACCGCGATCGAGTCGTTCCATTGGGATGGCCGTCAGACCGCGTGGCTCGCGGCCGGCAACGCGGCCACGCAGGCCATGCTGCCTGCGCCGCAATCATTCAGCGCACGCGTCCTGCTCAGCGAGGTGCAGGTCGAAGCGCCCGAGCACGCGGGCGCCGTGGTGGCAATCGGCGATTCGATCACCGAGGGCAACGGCTCCACCCCCGACACCAACCGCCGCTGGCCGGACGTGCTGGCACAGCGTGCGGCCGGCAACGGCGTGGCTGTGCTCAATGCCGGCATCTCCGGCGGCCGGCTGCTGCGCGATGGCATGGGGGTGTCCGCGCTGGCGCGACTGGATCGCGACGTGCTGAGCCAGCCGCATGTGCGCGCCGTGATCGCCGCGATTGGCATCAACGATATCGCCTGGCCTGGCTCCACCTTTGCACCGGGCGATGCGGTGCCGCAGGCCGCCGAGCTGATCGAGGGCTATCGCCGCCTGATCGCGCGCGCCCATGCGCGCGGCGTGCGCGTGATCGGCGCCACCATCACGCCGTTTGCGGGGGCGCTGCGCGATACGCCCATCCGCGGCTATGACAGCCCGGGCAAGGAAGCGGTACGGCTGGCGGTCAACGACTGGATCCGCAACGGCGGCGCGTTTGATGCGGTGGTGGACTTCGACGCCGCGGTGCGTGATCCCGCGCGCCCGCGCGCCTTGCTGCCAGCGTTCGACAGCGGCGACCACCTGCATCCGGGCGACGCGGGCTATCGCGCCATGGCGGCGCGGATCGCGCTGACGCTGCCTGACCTTGCCCGTCAGTCCCGGTCCGGCGCACCCGGCGGAAAGAGCGGGCGATAGGGACGCGCCTCGTCCACCGCGCGCGCAAACGATGGCCGCGACAGCAACCGGCGGCGATAGGCACGCACATTGCCGTACGCGTCCGGGATCGGTTGCACCCAATCCGCGTAGAACAGCGACGGCGCGGCGGCGCAGTCGGCCAGCGTAAAGGCGCCGCCCGCAGCCCATTCCCGGTCGGCCAGCGTTGGCTCCAGCCAGGCATAGGCCGCGTCGAGCAACTTGCGTGCCTCGGCCACGCCAAAGGCATCGCGGTGCTCCGCCGGGCGCAGGTAATCGGCGACGATGCGCTGCATCGGCGTCATCACGTACTGGTCGAAGAAGCGGTCGAGCATGCGCACGTCCAGCGCGGCGTCAGGCGACTCCGGCAGCCAGCGCACCGCACCGCGGTGATGCAGGTCCAGGTATTCGATGATGATGCTCGATTCAAGCACCGAGCGGCTGCCGTCGACCAGCACCGGCATGCGCTTGAGCGGCCACAGCCTGGCTTGCTCGGCCAGGTTCTGCGGATGCTCGGGCGATAGCATGCGTAGCTTGAACGGGATGGCATTCTCGTACAGCGCGACGAGGACCTTCTGGCAATAGGATGAAAACGGGTGGGCAAACAGCTCCATCGTGGTCTCCTGTGGTTCCGGCACGCGGCGGCTACCGCTGCGCCGCAAAGCGATCGGTCGCGGCAATCAGCTGGTCCATGATGCCCGGCTCGGTCCACGCATGGCCGGCGCCTTCGATCAGGTGGAAATCAGCCGTGGGCCACGCCTGGTGCAGCGCATAGGCATAGCGCACCGGGCACGGCATGTCATAGCGGCCGTGCACGATCACGCCGGGGATGTCGGCCAGCTTGTGCGCGTCGCGCAGCAGCTGCCCGTCTTCCAGCCAGCAGCGGTGCGTGAAGTAGTGGTTCTCCAGCCGCGCGAACGCCAGCGCGAAGTGCCCGTCGTCATGCTTGGCACTATTGCCCGCGTCCGGCAGCAGCGTGATGGTCTCGCCTTCCCAAACGCTCCACGCGCGCGCCGCCTCCACCTGCTGGTCCGGGTCGTCGCCGGTCAGCAGCTTGCGGTACGCGGCCATCATGTTGCCGCGCTCGGCCTCGGGCACCGGCGCCTGGAAACGCGCCCACTTGTCGGGGAACATTTCGGACACGCCGTATTGGTAATACCAATCCAGCTCCGCCTGCGACACCGTGTAGATGCCACGCAGCACCAGCTCGCTGACGCGCTGCGGGTGCTTCTGCGCATAGGCCAGCGCCAGCGTCGAGCCCCATGAGCCGCCGAACACCAGCCAGCGCTCGACGCCGGCCAGCGCGCGCAGGCGCTCGATATCGTCGACCAGGTGCCAGGTGGTGTTGGCCTCCAGCCCGGCATGCGGGGTCGAGCGCCCGCAGCCGCGCTGGTCGAACAGCAGCACGTCATAGCGCGCCGGGTCGAACAGCCGCCGATGGTCAGCGGAAATGCCACCGCCCGGCCGCCATGCAGGAATACCGCCGGCTTGGCGCCAAGCGTGCCGACGCGCTCGTAATAGATGACATGCCCGTTGCCGACATCCAGCGTGCCGGTTTCATAAGGCTCGATTTCAGGATAGAGGGTGCGCAGGTCAGGCATCGGTGCGGGGCTCCGGAGGTCGGGAGCCACAGTGTACGCTGGCGGGAATGGCCCTTCGTCAGGAACCGCGACTCAACGCCGTCTCCCGCAACCTGACTCGTGTCTAGTGATGTTCCATCTCATGCTGCGCCGCCATTGCGAGGAATGCGGACCGGCTCATAGGCCGGTTTCTGGCAGCATCATCGATGGCCTGCACCAGACGCTCCGGCAGGCTGATATTCACACGCACCGCCTTCGTGTTGACGCGCGACAGGTCGATATCGACGAGCATCCAGACACCGCGGCCGCACGCCAGCACGACGCCCTGCCCTCCTACCCCCCTGCGCGATCCCTGCGCCAGTTGGCTGGCGCCATCCCGAACTGCGCCGAAAACCACCGTGTAAACGAACTGGCCGACCCATACCCCAGCAACTGCGACACCCGCAGCAGCGAATAGCGCGGATTCTCCACGTACCGTCGCGCCAGTTCGCGCCGCACGTCGTTCAGGATCTCAGTGAAAGTCTCGCCCGCGTCGTCGAGCTGGCGCTGCATGGTGCGCAGGCTCAGGCCCAGGCCTTCGGCCACGGCTTCACAGGTGGCGCGGCCCATCGGCAGCATCAGGTAGATGGCGGCGCGCACTTCATGGCCGATGGACCGCGGGTTGGCGCGGGGCAGCGTGTCGATGAACTGCTGCGCGTAGCGTGCCATGACCGGGTCCGCCGTCGGGTTCGGCGCGTCGAGGTCGGCCGCGCGGCAGATGATGCCATTGCATTCCGCGTTGAATTCCAGCGGGCAACCGAACAGGCGGCGATGGATGCGCAGATCGGCCGGCGCCGCATGCGTGAAACTCACGCCGATCGGCTGCCAGCGCGGGCCCAGCAGCAGCGCGCACATGCGGAATACGACGCCGATGGCCAGCTCGGTGGCCTGCCGCGAGGGCGCGTCACTGAGCACTTCCTGCCGGATGACCACGGCGCTGCCGGCATCTTCGAGCAACAGCGCCACCGAGTCATTGACCAGGTGCCGGTAACGGATGGTCGTGGCCAGCGCGGCGCGCAGCGTGGGCTGCTGGCTGATCAGCAGGCTCATCACGCCAAAGTCCGACAACTGGCGCGACTCCGCCATGCGCAGCCCGAAGGTCGGGCAGGCCGAGGCCTGCGCGGCGGCTTCCAGCAGCGCCACGCAGGCGCTGACCGGGATGCGCTGGTCGGGATCGTCCAGCCAGGCCCGCCGCAACCGCGCCTGGCGCAGCAACGGCTGCGGATCCAGGCCCAGGTCGCGCGAAACCTCCAGGAAGTTGGTCAGTGCGGCAGCACGTATCAGGGTTTCCAAGCCAGCGTTGCCTTGCGATGCGTTGTCTGTTGCCGGCGGGCAGCCTGCCCGCCGCAGCAGCGATCATAGGGCCATGTGGCATGAAATGCAAAGTCATCGGTAGCCAATGCAAAGCGGGCCGGGGCGGCAATCTCTACAGTTCCCTGCATGTGCAGCGTGTTCTGCACCAATGAGATTCCAGGAGACAAGACCATGGCAAATGTTGTCCGCATGTACGAGACCGGCGGCCCCGAAGTGCTGCGCTACGAACACATGGAAGTGGGCGAGCCGGGCCCGGGCCAGGTCCGCATCCGCCACGTGGCGGTGGGGCTGAACTACGCCGACACCTACTTCCGCAACGGCACCTATCCCGTGCCCCTGCCCAGCGGCATGGGCGTGGAAGCCGCCGGCGTGGTGGTATCCGTCGGCCCGGGCGTGACCAACGTGGCGGCGGGCGACCGCGTCACCTATACCGGCTTCGTCAACACGCTGGGCGCCTACAGCACCGAGCGCCTGGTGCCGGCCGCGCCGCTGATCCGCCTGCCCGAGAGCATTGCCTTCGAAACCGCCGCGGCCATGACCATGCGCGGGCTGACCTCGGCCTACCTGATGCGCCGCATCTATCCGTTCAGCCAGGGCGACACCATCCTGCTGCATGCCGCGGCGGGCGGGGTCGGGCTGATCGTGTCGCAGTGGGCCAAGCTGCTGGGCCTGACCGTGATCGGCACGGTGTCCACCGAAGCCAAGGCCGAAGTGGCGCGCGCGCACGGCTGCGACCACATCATCCAGTACACCCGCGAAGACGTGGCCGGGCGCGTGCGCGAGCTGACCGACGGCGTGGGGGTTTCGGTGGTGTTCGACAGCGTCGGCAAGACCACCTTCATGGCGTCGCTGGATTCGCTCAAGCGGCGCGGCACCATGGTGTGCGTGGGCACCGCGTCGGGCCCGATTCCGCCGTTCGACCCGGTGCTGCTGGCAATGAAGGGCTCGCTGTTCCTGACGCGCCCGGCGCTGGCCGACTACATCGCCGACCCCGCGGAGAAGCAAGCTCTGGCGGGCGAGCTGTTCGACCACGTAGGCGCGGGCCGCATCCGCATCGGCATCAACCAGCGCTATGCGCTGGAAGACGCGGTCCAGGCGCACCAGGACCTGGAGGCGCGCCGCACCACCGGTTCGTCGATCTTCGTCATCTGAGAACAACAACAGAGGAGACAACACCATGCACGCAGAACCCCTGACCTGCACCATCGGCGCCGAACTGACCGGCGTCAGCCTGGCCGATGCATCACGCGACGCCGGCCTGTTCGCCGAGATCAAGGCGCTGCTGCTGCAGCACAAGGTGCTGTTCCTGCGCGACCAGGACATTACCCGCGCCGAACACGTTGCCTTTGCCCGCCGCTTCGGCGAACTGGAAGACCACCCGGTGGTGGGCAGCGACCCGGAACACCCGGGCCTGGTGCAGATCTACAAGTCGCCCGACAGCAAGGTCGAGCACTACGAGAACTCCTTCCATTGCGACGCCACCTGGCGCCAGGCGCCGCCGATGGGCTGCGTGCTGCGCTGCGTGGAAACACCCGCAGTGGGCGGCGACACCATCTGGGTGAACATGGGCGAGGCGTACCGGCGCCTGCCGCAGGACATCAAGGCCCGCATTGAAGGCCTGCGCGCCAAGCACAGCATCGAACACACCTTCGGCGCCAATATGCCGCCGGAGAAGCGTGCCGCGCTGGCGGCGCAGTTCCCGATGGTAGAGCATCCCGTGGTGCGCACCCACCCGGAGACGGGCGAAAAGATCCTGTTCGTCAACGCCTTCACCTCGCACTTTGCCAACTACCACCGCGACGACGTGGTCCGCTTCGGCAAGGATTTCATGCCCGGCGCGGGCGATCTGCTGCACTACCTGTGCGCGCAGGCGGAGATCCCGGAGTACCAGGTGCGCTGGCGCTGGAAGAAGAACAGCGTGGCGATCTGGGACAACCGCTGCACCCAGCATTACGCGGTGCAGGACTATGCGCCCACGGTGCGCAAGATGGAGCGCGCCGGCATCATCGGCGACGTGCCGTTCTGACGGAGACAGGCAGACATCCAACCAAACCTTGTGCCTGCGGCGCGCAGGCCTATGCCTATCCCTTGCTCGTCAGGCAGCTGCTGCTCAATTCGCTGTCGCTCTACGGCGACCAGCAGATCACGTATCGCGGGCAGCTGCGCCATAGCTATCGCGAATTCCGCCAGCGCGTCGGCCGGCTGGCTAGCGCGCTGGCCGCGCAGGGGGTAGCGCACGGCACCCCGCGTGGTTTTTGGGTTCGGCACTGCGGTTGTGTCGTGCTTGGCGGGCGTGGGCCCCGTTTCGCCGGCGAAACGGCCCACGCCCGTCAAGCACGACACCCAACCGCAATCCCAACACCAAAACCACTAGCCCACCATCCCCCGCTAATCGCCGAAGAACCAAGTAAAAAAGGGCAGCCCAGCTGCGGACTCAGGGCTGGATATTGAATGCCTTGACGATGCCGGCATTGCGCTCGAACTCCGCGCGCACTGATTCGCTAAGTTGCGGCAGGGGCTGCGCCGGCAGCGGCTCATAGCCGAGCGCCTCCATCCGGTCACGCACCTTGGCAGAAGCCGCGGCCTTGTAGGTAGCCGCGTGGATCTTCTCGGCCAGTTCGGGCGACAGCTTTGACGATGCAATCACGCCCACCCAGTTGCTGAACTCCATGTCCGGGTAACCCAATTCCGCAAAGGTCGGCACCTGCGGCAGCAGCGGCGAGCGGCTCTTCGACGCCACGGCATAGACCTGCACCTTGCCGGCACGGATCATCGGCAGCGAGGTCACCATGCCGTCGTACATCACGGCAATCTGATTGCCCATCACTTGCGTGAGCGCCGGCGCGGAACCGGCGAAGGGCACATGCTGCAAGTCCAGCCCGGCCTTCTGGTTCATGATCATGCCGGCGTAGTGCGAAGCGGTGCCGGCGCTGTACGAGGCAAAGCTGAGCTTGCCCGGATTGGCCCGGACGTAGCTGACCAGGCTCTTCAGGTCCTTGGCGGGCAGGCCAGGCGCGCCAATCATCACCATGCGCGAACGCGCCACGGCGGCGATGGGCCTGACGTCTTTCAGCGGGTCGAACCCCTGCTTGAGCACATGCGGGATCTCGGTCAGCACATTGCTGGCGGTGACCATGATGGTCTGGCCATCAGCAGGCGCGGCCAGCATGGTGGTGATGGCAATGCCGCCGCCGGCGCCCGGCTTGTTGTCGACCACCACGGGATGGCCAAGGTCCGCCGACAGCTGGTCTGCCAGCAGGCGCGCAAGCACGTCCATGGTGCCGCCCGCGGGGGCGGGCACCAGCATCCGGACCGGCTTGCTGGTCCAGGCCATGGCAGCGGGGGCTGCCAGCGCCAGGCTGGCAGCCACGGCGGCGATGCGCAGCAGGAATGAAGGGTGGGTGGGCATGTTGTGTCTCCGTTATGTAGTATGGATCTTCTGTCCAGCGTTGCCCGGCGCGGCGTCACCGAGCGGTGAGCGCGATGCCTGGCGGGGGTGAGGAAGCGGGAGACGCGCGGGCCAGCGCCCGGAGCATTGCCTCCAGCAAGGCACGCGGCGGCCTGGCGCCGGCGATCGGCGGCGCACCGTTGATCACGAAGCGCGGCACGCCCAGGCCGGGACTGGGTAGCGGCACCTCCCCGCCATGCAGCGGCGGCAGCCACGCCAGGTCTTGCGCAGTGGCTGGCGCCGCCGCTTGCGGCATCGGCGTGCCACAGGCGATCGCTGCCGCGTGCAGCACGCGCGGATCGCCGAGGTCCTCACCGCACAGGAAGTACCTTTCAAACAATCGGTCGATCAGCGCGGATGCGGCCGCTTCGCCACCAGTCTGGCGCGCGTACCGGATCAGGCGATGTGCAAGCACGGTGCTGGGCAGCACTTCAATGCGGTCGGGTTCCAGCGTGATGCCGGCCTCGCGCGCCGCGGCGCAAACCTGCGCCTGCCGCAGCGCCACGGCTTCGGCGCTGCCAAGCCGCGCCAGGCTGAACTTGCGATAGGGAATGCCGGCCGGCGGCAGCGTCGGAAACAGGGGGCAGCTGCGCCATTCGACCGTGACCACGACATCGGGCCGTGCTGTGGCCAGCTGCGCCAGCGCCGTTTCGAGATGGCGCTTGCCGATCATGCACCAGGGGCAGACCAGGTCGAACCCGACCTGGATGAAGAGGGAGGCGGGCTGGTTCATGGCAGAGAGCCCATAGCGGCGCGCTGCCCGCGGCGGGCCGGCGCCGCCGCCAGCACTTGCGCGCGTTCCGCTTCGCTCATCTGCGCCCAGCGCCCGATTTCCAGCCGTGTCCTGGCGCAGCCCTGGCAATAGCGGTTGGCGAGGTCCATGCGGCAGATGTTGATGCAGGGATTGGCGAGGGCGTCAGGGTGATGCATCACGAACTCCGGTAGTGCATGGCAAGGGCCGGCCGGTATGCCAGCCCTGCGGCCAGCGTCAGGCCGCCGCGCGCAGCGGCAGGTTCTTCTGTCCCGTCTTGCGGTTAGGCGCCATGCCATTGGCTTCCAGCGTGGCGTCGGCGCTGTCGTACCAGGTGCCGATGCGGTAGATCTCGCGCGCTTCCTTGCCCGAGGCGATCTCGCGGCCCAGTTCCTTCGCCACGCGCACGCACTGTTCGATCTGCTGNACCGAGGTCATGCGGTTGCCGTGCTGGTCGATGATGGTGTCCTCGATGCCGCAGCGCGGATGCAGGCCCATCGCCATGGCCATCATGTTGAACGGCAGCACGTTCTTCAG
>NZ_KB903132.1:0-1146 GCF_000379565.1 Cupriavidus sp. UYPR2.512
CCTAGCCGAGTGCGGGCGACAGGCTAAGATAAAAGGATTCGATACCTACCTGACCAAAACGGGTAGTTTGGGCAAAAATGGGCGCGTCATTTTCAGCAAGCTTCCGCCAGAACAGAAGCACGAGATAGAAAAAGCTATCCATCTTCGCATGGAAAAAAATCTAGATTCTGTCTCGCCTTTAGAGAGTTTTTTCTTAGCACTCGACCCCTACTCCAGAGGGGCTTCCTTATCCGATTGCGCAAAAATATCTGGCGTTAAAAATATGAGCATTTATTTCACTAAAGACGGCTATTTGGCGCCGATTGGGCTATCGCTGTATCAAAAACTCTCGGAAGAGCAACAACGTGAAGTTGATGCGTCGCTTGCGGCGCGGCGCGAGACGGTTTGCACTCCATTTCTTGATAGATTTATGGCGGCCGTTGATCTCTACTCTCATGGAGTAAGCCTGAAAGAATGTGAACAACGTTCCGGACTTAAAAACATCAGCAACTACTTTTCTTCAAAAGGGAAACTTATGGTGCAGGGTGAGTTTGCCTACCGTCGACTGTCAGACGACCAGCGCCGCAAAGTTGATGCGTCCCTGCTAGCGAGAGTGAAACAAACGATGCTGTCTGAGAGTGTACCCGAGCGATTTGTGGCGGCACTTGAGCCGTATGCCCTCAACAAAAGCGTGACAGAGTGTGGTCAAATTTCGGGACTACAAAATGCAAGTGCATACTTCTTCAAAGACGGTAGTCTCAAGAAGGACGGTGAGTCGATATACCGACGACTGCCCCCGGAACTGCAGCAAACCGTGAATGAGGCAATAGAGCGCCGGAGGGCGGCTCGTACTCAGCAACCTGTTACAGACCATGCTTCATTTCAAGGGGGCCCGTCCCAGCCGTATGCCTATGAAGGTTATGGTAAGGATCTTCCTTGGGGCCAGGCAGATGCCGCTCGCAGTCCTCCGGGTTCCTCCTTTTTTCGCGGCCTGAGTCCGTGGGAGGGGGACAACCGCCCGCAGGAGTCGGGTTCCACGTTTGCCGATCTCTCGTCGCTCGGTTACGGGGTGCCTTACGGCAGCCGCGAGTTCGATCCGAATACCCCGCAGTCGGTCGTCGGGCCCTCGCACCCAGCGGGTCCGGAGATTGTGGACGTGGATAGCTA
>NZ_KB903133.1:0-1134 GCF_000379565.1 Cupriavidus sp. UYPR2.512
CTTTGCGACGCAGTTAACAAGCCCCTCTGCTATGTCATTGAACGTAAACGGTTTTTTCAAGCCGCAGGCCGGCCGCGTTTTGTATAAGGGCATGGGCAAAGGTCTACGCGGCTGCTGCAAGGTCGATGAAGCGGGTTTCAATGGAATTAGGTGGTAAGTCTCCCAATATTGTGTTCGAGGACTGCAATTTCGCTCAGGCCGTAGTGGGAGCGATGTCCGGGATTTTTGCCGCGAGCGGTCAAGCGTGCGTCGCGGGTTCCCGCTTGCTGGTGCAGAACAGCATCAAGGACCTTTTCGTCGATCAACTTGTGAGCATGGTTGCGTTGGCACGCATCGGTGATCCAAACGCACGGGAGAACAGCATTGGTCCTCTCGCAACGCCGGAGCAGTATCAAAAGGTGTTGCGGTACATCGACATTGCCAAATCCGAAGGTGCTCGCTGTGTGTTAGGGGGTGAGCCTGTACGGGATCTCCCTGGTGGGCAGTTTGTGAAGCCCACGGTTTTTGTCGACGTGACGAACGACATGCGCATCGCGCAAGAGGAAGTGTTCGGCCCTGTGCTGTCGGTCATTGGTTTCGATGACGAAGCCGACGCAGTGAGGATCGCCAATGATGTTATTTACGGGCTCGCCGCAGGAGTCTGGACAACAGATATTTCTAGGGCGCTTCGTGTGTCAAAGGCGCTCAGGGCCGGCACAGTGTGGATCAACACCTATCGCGCGATGAGCTTCAACTTACCTTTCGGTGGGATAAAGCAGTCCGGGCTTGGCCGTGAGAATGGTATCGAAGCTGTGCGAGAGTTCCTTGAGACCAAGAGTGTCTGGGTCTCGACTGCGGCAGGGGCGCCGGCTAAGACAGTTAGCGCGAACGCGCAGTCGCAGGTTGTGTCCAAAAATTGAAAGTGGCTACCAAGTGGTGGACAACTTGTAACAGGTCTCTCTATCGGCCAGTGACGCCCGACCAGCGCATTGCGGCTGCAAAAGAAGACGCCCGACAAGATACTGGTCGACGGCGGCATTAAGATATTCGTTGCATTGGTGTGGCGTTGTTGCATAAATCCGGGGTCGGATGGGCTGACGTTTACGCACAACGACTGGAGCGCTGGCTCTGTTAACTTCTGACGAAGCGGCGTAG
>NZ_KB903134.1:0-1069 GCF_000379565.1 Cupriavidus sp. UYPR2.512
CGGTGGCATCGAGACCATGCGCATGATCCGCAAAGAATGAAATGAACGCGTCCCACCCGTGAACGAAAGCGAAGTAAGGTGGATCCTCACGGGCCAACGGCATCGATGTGCCCAAAGTGGAAAATGCATGCATTTCAGGATCCAATGACGAATTGTATGGCAGTGGGTGTGGATATCGCCAAGAACGTGTTTCAGTTGCATTACGTCGATCAGGAAACGGGAGAGATCGTGAACAAACCGATCAAGCGGGCAAAGTTCCTGGAGCATTTCGCGAATCGAGCCCCCTGCCTGATCGGAATGGAAGCGTGTGGGGGCGCGCACCACTGGGCTCGGCAACTGATGAAGATGGGTCACGAGGTGAGGCTGATGCCGGCGGAGTTCGTCAAGGCATTCAACATCCGCAACAAAAATGATGCAGCAGATGCGAAGGCGATCTGGCTGGCGGCGCAGCGGCCGAGTAAGGCCGTCGCCGTGAAGACCGAGATGCAACAGGCAATGCTGGGGCTGCACCGAATGCGTGAGCAGTTGGTGAAATTCCGCACGATGCAGGTCAACGGACTGCGTGGGCTGCTGACAGAATACGGCGAGGTGATGAGCAAGGGACGGGCTGCGCTGGACAAGGAGATACCGGAAGTGCTTGGTCGGCTTGCCGATCGCCTGCCTGCGGTGTTGATCGACACGTTGAGGGAGCAATGGAAGGGATTGACGAAGCTGGATGAGCAGGTTGCTGAAATAGAGCGTCGGATGCGCGAGTGGAAGAAAGAAGACCAGGCGGTAACGGCAATCAGCGAGATTCCTGGCGTTGGCCTGCTAACGGCAACAGCGGCAGTCGCGATGATGGGTGATCCAAAAGCATTCAGTTCGGGGCGCGAGTTCGCTGCATGGGCCGGGTTGGTGCCAAAGCAAGCCGGATCGGGCAGCAAGATCAAACTGCATGGCATCAGCAAGAGAGGTGACACGTATCTGCGCACGCTGCTGATTCACGGCGCGCGCAGCGTGTTGACGCGTGCGAAGGAGCCAGGTCCGTGGGTTGAGCAAATCAGCAAGCGTCGCCCGCGCAATGTTGTGA
>NZ_KB903135.1:0-1069 GCF_000379565.1 Cupriavidus sp. UYPR2.512
TTGGCCATATGACCGCGGCGCTCTCGCCACCCTCGGTCGCCCTTAATTCCTTATCGCGACAGAACCCCAAAATCCCAGCATGGCCGCGCCAAGGCAGATCTGCAGGCGATTTGGATGGCGGCCACCCGCGCAGATGCCTTTGCTGCCTTCGATCGCTTTGTGACGATCTACGGCGCCAAGTACCCCAAGGCCACCGGCGTGCTCACCAAAGATCGAGACAGCCTGCTGACGTTCTACGACTTCCCGGCCGAGCACTGGCAGCACATCCGCACGACGAACGCGATTGAGTCGACCTTCGCGACCGTGCGTCACCGCACGACGCGCACGCGCAATTGTGTGTCACGAGCAACCTTCCTTGGCCTGGCCTTCAAGCTGATCGAGGAAGCCGAGAAAACATGGCGCCCCATCAATGGCGCCGAACACATCGAACTGCTCTTGAAGGGCGTTCCCTTCAAGGACGGAACCCCGGCGCAAGGCAATCCGCCGGTTCAGCAGAAACTCGCCGCCTGATGCCGGCCACGATCAGCCTTCATACACCACAATTGACAATATCTCTACCAGTTCTCCTGAGCCTCTTTTGGCTTGCGTAACATCCGCAGCACGTTGCACAGGATCCTTCACTTTTCGTTTCGCTTCGGCAACGGCGGCACACCATTCGATTCGCTCGACCTTGCCAGCGACAATACGCTGAGCTGCGTGGTCGGACGTAACTAGCTTCGCAAGAGCTTGCTTGCGATGCTGGTTTCGGGGCAAGTCGAAAACCTCTGGCTCGATCGAGTTGGACGCGCAGGTCACGTGTGGCGAGTGGTAGCCAATCGATGTCCCGCGCAGCGCGCAAATCATCATGGAACCCGCCTACCTCAACCATGTCGAAATCACGATTAGTTGAACCGAATCGGGCGATTTGAAAGCCTGAAGCTGTTCCTTCTGAAAGTACTTTAATGGAT
Organism: Cupriavidus sp. UYPR2.512; assembly: GCF_000379565.1. Lineage (NCBI taxonomy): Bacteria > Pseudomonadati > Pseudomonadota > Betaproteobacteria > Burkholderiales > Burkholderiaceae > Cupriavidus > Cupriavidus sp. UYPR2.512. The sequence goes on from NZ_KB903135.1 coordinate 948, forward strand.
GTTAATTTACTAGATGCATTATGATAACTGGACTTTAGACATTCAGCGCCCCGAATCGGGGGCGAGAAAGTAGTTGGAAATCGAAAAAACGCTTGACATGGATGGGCAATCGTGAGGCCGCT
>NZ_KB903136.1:0-1125 GCF_000379565.1 Cupriavidus sp. UYPR2.512
TGGTGACGTCACCGCGCCGACCTATGCCGAGCTCTATGCCAAAAATCGCTACCCACTACATCTAGTAGGTTTGGGAGCTAACCGGATAAGCACGGAATGAACCTTTTCCAGGCGAAATTGCCCTCTCATTCGCGAACGCCTGCAGGTACCGAAGGACGTAGCACGGGGTGCAGTAACCAATGCAAACGGACAAGTCTTACTCGCGACGAATGCCTGGAGGCAATCGGCGCCACATTCGATGGAGCTAAGACCCGGGTAAAAGAGCGGCGACGGGACTTTCGTGGGGAAGACGAATCCGAACCGTCATATAGTTCTGACACAATCTTTCGTGTCCACAAAGATGGAGCACAGGCTGCCCGCTGATAACCCTTCGGTTTGTCGACCACGCAGACACGTTGGGTGAAAGAAGCAGATGCCGGCTTTCTCTCATACCTAGAGACACAAATTCATACAACCGGGAAAAATGCGCAACATGACATCCAACCTGTTATCTCTACTGCCATCACTATTGCCTGCCGCGGTAGCCTGGGCCGAGAGTATGGCCGAACCAGTAATCCGGAACGGAAGCGCACTAACCGAACAAGGTCTATCGGTCGCTAGTGCCGTTGGTGTTGCTATGCCCGAACGTATCCACATCGCAATTGTCGATACTCTCCCGATGCCTGCGGATGAGACACTGCGGAATGTCGCCTGTTCAACAGGATTGTTTGGTCCGGATACGGTTGGATTGACACTAGGGTACGCCATATTGATTGCGAAAGGTCATGCCACACGGCGCTTGCTCACGCATGAGTTCCGGCATGTTCATCAGTATGAACAAGCTGGCTCAATTGAGAGCTTTCTCCCTGCATACCTGGCTGAGATCGCGACCTTTGGCTACGTCAATGCGCCGCTTGAAATCGACGCGCGCGACCACGAGCTTCTCTGAGAGAGGGGCGCCCCGCCGGCAAAGTGAAATGATAATGGCTACCGCTATTCGCGGTGCCGCTGAAAATGATCAAGGTGCAGGCAAAGTGCCGAGCCACTGTCTGAAGAGGTGGCGCCGGAAATTCGGACAGTCGGATAAATGGAAGAGCTGGGGTCTGAGCCGGCCATAATGGCGGGCAGAAAGGACCTCAGAAGATG
>NZ_KB903137.1:0-1065 GCF_000379565.1 Cupriavidus sp. UYPR2.512
CAAGCATAGATCGCATGATGGCTAACAGGTTGGACCGGGGCGAGGAAAACCCGATAGGGAATGTGAGCCACAGCGCTCGATGATCAGATGAGGACTTTGCGAAGGAGTCGGTGTGAAGTATGCGTTCATCGAGCGAAACCGACGTTACTGGCCGGTCTCGGTCCTGTGTGAGATGCTGGGTGTCAGCCCCAGCGGCTATCACCAGCGCAAGCAACGCGCAGCAAGCACCGACAGGCCACATAGAGGCCGACTCAGTGACGATGCCTTGCTGGCCCACATCAAGGCGATTCACGCTGGGGCGAAGGGGGAGTATGGCTGGCCGCGCATGTGGAAAGAACTGCTGGCGCGCGGAGTGCGGGTGGGCAAGGAGCGTGTTCGCAAGCTGATGGTGCTGCACGTCCGTGCCCGCCACAAGCGCAAGTACATTGCGACGACCAACTCGAACCACGACTTGCCGGTGGCCCCCAATCTGCTGCAACGCGACTTTAGCCCTGCAGCACCCAATCAAGTCTGGACGAGCGACATCACCTATGTGGCGACAGTTGAAGGCTGGCTCTATTTGGTGGTCATCATCGACCTGTTCAGCCGGCAGGTGGTTGGCTGGTCGATGCAACCACACATGAAGGCCGAATTGGTCACGGACGCGCTGCGCATGGCCTGGTTCCGGCGCCGCCCGGAAGCCGGTGTGATTGTGCACACCGACCGGTTGAATCCGCCCAGTATTGCAGTCACCTGTTTCAAGACGCCCTGAAGGCGTATGGCATGCGCTCGTCAATGAGCCGCAGGGGCGATTGCTGGGACACTCAGTCCAAAATACGCTTCGAACGCCGGACCGATCTGACCCGTGCTGGGATTGGCCGAACTGCCTTGGCGTTGACCTGGGAGCGCAAGCTACGAATGCATGATGGCTAACAGGTTGGACCGGGACGAGGAAAGTCTGGTAAGAGCACTGAACCTTCGCGTTCGATTGTTAGATGAGACCCTCGTCAGCGAATTCCATATGGGCCAGCAGGCCAGATGGCCTGCATCAACCAATCCACCCAAGATAAGCCGCCAAATAAAATC
>NZ_KB903138.1:0-1094 GCF_000379565.1 Cupriavidus sp. UYPR2.512
GGCGTCGAGCCGGTGGCCTCGCCCGTGATCTCCGGCGGCGCGCCGGCGCCGCACCCGATCCAGGGCATCGGCGCGGGCTTTATCCCGAAGAATCTCGATACGTCGTTGCTCGACGGCGTGATCCAGGTCGACGCCGAGCCAGCGCGCGACATGGCACGCCGCTGCGCGCGCGAGGAAGGCATCCTGGTTGGCATCTCGTCCGGCGCCACGCTGGCCGCGATCGCGCAGAAGCTGCCCGAGTTGCCGGCCAATGCGCGCGTGCTGGGCTTCAACTACGACACCGGCGAGCGCTACCTGACCGTCGAAGGGTTCCTGCCCGCCTAAGCAGGCTTGAGCGCCCGGGCCTTGCGGCCCGGGCGCTCAGAACGCTTCGTTGATCTGGAAGTAGACCCCGCGCGTGCGCCGCCCGAAGCCGGCATCGAGCCGCACATTGACGCGCGGCTTGAACTCGAAGCGGTAGCCGATGCCCGCATTGGGCAGCCAGTGTGCCGAGGCCAGGTCGCCCGGCTTGGACGCGATGGCGCCGGTGCCGGCCCAGAACACCATGCCCTGCCGGCCGGCGATATGCAGCCGGTATTCCACCTGCGCCTCGAATCGCGAACAGCAGATTTTCAGCGCGACAACAGGCGGTGCCGCTTGTGCCAGTCCGCCAGCGATTCATTCGGCCAAGTGCGGCAGTGCACATGGCCTTTGCCCTTGGGCACATCCACCCAGGGCGCGACAGAATCCAGCGCCGCCTCCACCACCTCCGGCGGGCGCGGCAGTGGCGTGTCGATGGCCGACGCATGCGGATGGACCAGGTGCGGCCAGCGCGGATCCCACAGCCACAGCGCACTGCCGCATTTGACGCAGAAATGCCGCTGCGCCGGTGAGCGCCGCGCGCGCTTGCCCGGCCGCGCAGCACCGCGTGATAGACGCCCAGGTGCTTGCGCCCGCGCACGCGCAACGTGGCGGCGTCGCCCCCGAGGTTGATCGCGTAGCCGCCGCTCCCTGCCGTCTTGGGTAGGGGTAAGGATTCGTGCGTAAATGAGTAACAGCGTCAGCGGGCCGAGCTTGGTGGCACCGTTCCCCCCTTCTCGGAGCCGAACCGAATG
>NZ_KB903139.1:0-1089 GCF_000379565.1 Cupriavidus sp. UYPR2.512
GAGTCATGGATGCCGCAGATGAAAAAGGGGCACCATTATCGCCTGGCGCTCCAGGTGCCTCCTCATGTGTAACGCGCCTTTGAACCTCGCCCGTTCCTCGACTATTTGGAGAAAGACAGAAAGGTCTCGATCGGCACGCGCAACTGTCGACTTGCCGCCATCCATAGCTTCTTTACCTTCGTTGCCCATCGAGAACCGCTGGCGATCGCTCAGTGCGCAGAGATCGCACGTATCCCGGTCAAAAAGGGGCCCCGGCCAGCCATGTGCTACATGGACGCCGAGGAAATTGCGGCGGTCCTTCGAGAACCTGACCGATCGAGCCTAGAAGGACAGAGGGATCATGCGTTGCTCGCGTTTCTGTATAACACGGGAGCGCGAATCCAGGAGGCACTGGATGTTTGCCCACGGGCCATCCGCTTTGAATCTCCCGCGCAAGTAGAGCTGTTTGGCAAGGGACGCAAGACTCGAATCTGCCCTTTATGGCCGGAGACGGTCGCCATAATCAAGGCGCTGCTCAGGCGACAACCGCGTGCGGATAACGAGCCTATCTTCGTCAATCGATATGGCCAGCCACTCAGTGCAGCCGGGATTCGCTTCAAGCTCAAACAGTACGTTCAGTCAGCCTCCCTGCAGGTGCCATCGCTTGCGAAAAAACGAATCACTCCGCACACGTGGCGTCACAGCGTCGGAGTTCAGCTCGTCGCCGCTGGTGTCGACGTGACAGTAATCCGTAGCTGGCTCGGGCACGCGCGACTGGATACGACCAACCACTACGCGCGCGCCAATCTCGACACCAAGCGAAAAGCGCTAGAACAGGTCGAACCATCAACGAAGCCTGGTCGCCCGCTGCGATGGAAGCGGAACCCTGAGTTGGTAGCGTGGCTCGAATCTCTGTGAAAAGCACGTGCCATAATGAGAAGGTCGTACTGCCTGCCGCCCTGAAAACTCTGGGAGGCAGGCCATTTCCTTCTTATTACCACGTGCTTCCGATTACGCAGAGGTGTTTTTGGTTAGCGGTCGCGGCCGCGTGCGTAGGAACAGCACCCAGGGAGAGCAGCCCGCGACCGGTGACTAAAAAACGGCCATCGC
>NZ_KB903140.1:0-1088 GCF_000379565.1 Cupriavidus sp. UYPR2.512
CGTTGTTGGAAAAGTCGGGGGATGACCCTGGCAGGTGGGAGTCAAAGAGACGAACGTGAGTGAACCGCTGATGACGTGTCGTAAAAAGTTTAAATCGATGTCGAAACCGGGGGGAATGCATGCTCCGGGACAAGGTTGGGCGATGCCTGCTGACGGCCCAACCGGCATCCGGCATAAAGGCGGCGTGACTTTGATTCAGGCTTCGGTAAGGAACTTGGGAACCTGTCGTCCCGATGCGAAGGGAGAAGTCCAAGCGGAAGGCCTCCGCAAGGATGAGAGTACCGATGCGGGGCACAGGGGCGGAGACGTCCGTAGTAGGGTTGAAGGTCCTGTAATGGGGCTGGACCGAAGGGGCGTCATCGTCTGGCTTTATGCTGTGGGCAACCCGCCAGGGGAGGACCCGCGTGGATAAGGCAAAACCGTTTTGTATTTCCAAACGTGAGGTGTGGGAAGCGTATCAGCAGGTGAAGGCCAACCGTGGGGCGGCGGGCGTGGATGGGCAGTCGATGAGGGAGTTCGAGGCGGATTTGAAGAACAATCTGTATCGGATTTGGAATCGGATGTCTTCTGGCAGCTACATGCCACCGCCAGTCTTACGGGTTGACATACCAAAGGACGGGGGTGCGGGAACGAGGCCGTTGGGAATACCCACAATCTCAGATCGCATCGCTCAGACGGTGGTCAAGCGATATCTGGAACCGCTCGTGGAACCGGTGTTTCACCGCGACTCATACGGGTATCGTCCCGGACGATCGGCGCATCAGGCGCTCAACGTGGCTCGGCAGCGATGCTGGGACTACGAGTGGGTGCTCGACCTCGACATCAAGAATTTCTTCGGTAGTATCGACTGGGAACTCATGATGCGCGCGGTGCGCTGTCATACGGACTGCGCGTGGGTGCTGCTGTATATTGAGCGCTGGCTGCAGGCACCTGTGCAAATGCCTGACGGGACCGTGGTGCACCCGGACAAGGGCACGCCGCAAGGCGGTGTCGTAACCCCGGCAACAACATAGCAAACTCGCGAGTAAGATGTGGCCTTCGCATATCAAGGGAGTGCCTGGCGCCATGGTCCAGAGGATGTCTTGCCA
>NZ_KB903141.1:0-1022 GCF_000379565.1 Cupriavidus sp. UYPR2.512
CACCTGAAGGTGCGCGCGCCAGTTCTCGACCCTACCTTAGGGGGCGGTGGCGCAGAAATGCGCCACCGCTACCCGACACCGGCGTGGATGCAGATTCGGGCCTCGTGCACACCGTAATTGGCACCCCAGCGAACGTCCACGACACCGTCCCGGCTAGCTCGCTACTGCACGGCGAAGAATGCGATGTCTTTGCCGATGCAGGCTATCAAGGTGCTGATAAGCAGTCGAAAGAGCGAGGCCTCCGCTGGCATGTTGCGATGCGACCAGGCAAGCGCCGACTACTGGACACCAACAAGGAAGTGGATTCCCTGTTGGACCAGATCGAACGTGTCAAGGCGGCCATCCGTGCCAAGGTCGAACATCCGTTCGCATTCTCAAACGTCAATTCGGCTACCCCAAGGTACGTTATCGTGGGCTGGCAAAGAATACCGCGCAACTCACAACGCTTTTTGCGTTGGCCAACCTGTGGATGATGCGCCGGAAACTGGGCATCGCTTCAGCATGAGGCACCGAGGTGGGCTACGGTGCGCCAGCGACGTTGCCACGCTGCCCTGTCACAGCAAAGGGAGGCACTACGAAGATCGCGAAATCATTGCTCTCTGCGAACAGAGTGCATCGAGCGCCAGAAGTCAGCGTGAATTTGGGTTGCGCAGACCTTCCTTAACCTCGTCCATTGTGACAACTGGACAGAGGGATGGGCAAGAGATGGCGATCCAGCGTGAGACTTGGGGATCAGAGCGGCGAAACTTTGCGGTACAGCTGGTAAGCACGCCTATGATCCCACGGCGTCAGCTTTCCCGAACTCTGGGGGCCCGTTCTGGGCGCAGGTTAGCTGGATTTCTCAGCAGGCGTCATGGTGATACAATTTAACATAATTATTATTATGCGAACTGTTAGTGTAGCAGCAAAGTTGTAATGTCCGGTTCTAGAGAGGTGGCGCCGGAAATTCGGACAGTCGGATAAATGGAAGAGCTGGGGTCTGAGCCGGCCATAATGGCGGGCAGAAAGGACCTCAGAAGATG
>NZ_KB903142.1:0-55478 GCF_000379565.1 Cupriavidus sp. UYPR2.512
ACAATTTCACGGGTGCAGTTGGTCGAACAGCAGCATGTCCAGGCGACAAACGATCGTCTTGTCGATCAAAGGGGCCCGCGTCACGGTGCGCCTAGTCAAGGCATATATGGAGAGTCGTCTCCTTCCCGGTGAGCGGGAGATATTCATCGCTCTATTAACTCAATACTCGCGTGCACTCGAAAAGTGCGGTGACGATGTCAAACAGCCGTCAAGTGTCGAATCGACTGAATCGACTGAGGAAGTGGATGAATTGTGACTCGCCGCCTTGCGCCAGAGCACAACTACGGAAATCTCATAACGGAGACTCAAATGAAAGCCGCAGTATATGTCCGCGTTTCGACGGACCGGCAGGCGGAAGAAGGCATGTCGATCGGTGACCAGTTAGCTGCCTGCAAAAAATGGTGCAAGGAGCACGGCCATACAGTCGTAGAGATTTTTCAAGATCAAGGTTCTGCATATTCTTTCGCAAAGACGAGACCTGAATTTGAACGAATGATTAATACCGCGCTATCCGACGAGAAGCAATTTGAGCTCATTGTTGTTCTTATGCAAAGCAGATTTTATCGCCGAAATGCAGAGCGGGAGATTTTAGAGCGAGAGTTAGAAAGCCATGGCGTTCGCGTCGTAACGCTTGGCCAACAACGTCCCGACGACGACTTGGGCGCGTTTATGGTGCGAAACTTTACTGGCGTGTTCGATGAAATCTCTAGCCGCGTAAGTGGGCAGCGCGTCGCGGAATGCATGATTGCAAACGCTAAGGCAGGCTACTTCAACGGATCTCTACCACCGTTCGGATATCAAACTCAGGCGACGAACATCCCCTCGCGCAGCGGTGTAAAGAAGATACTCATCGTCAACGAAAGTGAAGCGGAGGTAGTTCGCGAGATTTTCGCACTATCCCTGTCTGGGAAAAATGGATTGGTGATGGGCCTGAAACGGATCACGGAAGACCTGAACGAACGTGGGCTTTTGCACCGGGGCGTAACCTGGACAATGGGGCACGTGGAAAAGATCCTCAAAAATACTGCTTATATCGGAAGACTAGTTACATTTCAGCGAGACACCCAAAAAGGGGGCATGCATCCGCAGTCGGAGTGGGTTACTACAAACGTTCCCCCAATTCTAAATAAAAGCATCTTTGATGAAGTTCAAAAGAAACTGGAAAGCAGAAGGCCTCCCAACACGGAGGATCGCGCCGCCCAGGTTCCCACGTTATTGACAGGTTTGCTCGTGTGCAATATCTGCAAGAAGCGCTTTGCTGTTACTACCGGCAAATCCGGGAAATACAAATACTACAAATGCCAAACAAAGGTGAAGGTCAGTCCGAATGCGTGTGCCAGCCCCAATCTCCCTAAGGAAGAAATGGACAAGCTAGTTCTCCAGGCTGTTGTTAATCACGTACTTAATCCCGAGCGCATAATACTCATTTGCGAAGAGCTAGCGCAGATCTGGAAAGAGGTTAAAAAGCCAGACCCGAAACGCGTCCAAACTCTGCAGACGCGAGCGGGCACGTTGCGAGCGGCCTTAGGCCAGTTTTACAGCGGGGTATATGAGGGCCGCCTTGCTCTCGATTCCACATGCCAGGACTTCATCCGAGCAAAACAAAAGCAGCTCGAAGGCGTCGAGGAGGAACTGCGCGCGCTGAAAGCGAGGCTGCACCTGCCTCTTCTGAAATTCGGTCCAAGCCAGATTGAAAAATTTGTCGCAGCCGCAAAGGCTGCATTCCAAGATCCGACGACCCCACTTGCGCGGCAGTTCCTTCGGACGCTAGTGACAGACATTCGAGTTGATGCCAGGAAATGCCGTATTCGTGGCAACCGAGCCCAATTGGCGTCAGCCATTTCGCACTTCAAGGGGAAGCCCGGCGAGGTGCCCAGCGACGTATCAGATTGGCGCGCCCGGCTGGGATCGAACCAGCAACCCCTGCCTTCGGAGGGCAGTACTCTATCCATTGAGCTACGGGCGCACAGGACGGTTTTGCAACCGGTTTGTGGGTACAGCGGTTGCGGCGGGCGAGTGCCGCCGCAGGAAAGTCGCATAGGATACCGCTTTTGCCCCGCGCCGTCCATGCGGGCGCGCCATGGGCTTCAGGGAACGTCTCGCAACCGCCGCTTTTTGGCACTGGCGGGGGGCCTTTGGCGCTATAATCGCCAGCTATTTGCGTCAAATCGTGCCCGCCACACCGCCGGTGCAATGAGTCGACCGGGGTCAAGGCCGAGCGGCTTGTTGTCGGCGACAATCAGGCCCGGTCCGGGAGACAGTCCGCAGCGCGCAAATAGCGACAGACCCAAGTCAGGCAAGGGCCGCAGGCAGCACGGGCGGCCCGGATGGGGCCGGACCGCGGTCAGCGAATGACCAGGCCGGGCCAGAATAAGCAAGCCGAGCGTAAGCGGCCAGAAGGTTTCCTGCAAAACTGAGAGTTCTGTATGAGCGACGTCCACAACGAACACGACGAACACGAGTCTCCCATCAAAACCCCGAAGCAGCTGATCGCAGTCGTGGTCGCGGCTTTCCTGGTGCCGATCATCGTGATCATTCTGCTGGTCAACTTTGTCGGACACGGCTCGACTGAAAGCGCCGGAGCTGCCACCACGGCGGAAGCCGTCAACGACCGCATCAAGCCGGTCGCCTCGCTCGAAATCAAGGATCCCAACGCGCCGCGCGTCTTCAAGACGGGCGAGCAGGTCTATAAGGAAATCTGCGCCGCGTGCCACGCCACCGGCGCCGCGGGTGCACCCAAGTACGCCAACGCCGGCGACTGGGGCGCGCGCATCGGACAGGGCTTTGACGGCCTGCTGAAGTCGGTGATGAACGGCAAGGGCGCGATGGCCGCGCGCGCCGGCACCACGCCGGACGACTACGCCGACTACGAACTGGCCCGTGCCGTGGTCTACATGGCCGACGCCGGCGGCGCCAAGTTCCCGGAGCCGGCTGCCCCGCCTGCCGCCGCGCCGGCGACCGCCGCGGCCCCTGAAGCCGCCGCCGCACCGGCCGCTGCCGCGCCGGCACCGGCAGCTCCGGCTGCTGCGGCCCCGGCAGCTGCTGCCGCCGCACCCGCTGCTGCGCCGGCCGCTGCTTCGGCCGACGTGGGCAAGAAGGTCTACGAGCAGGTCTGCGCCGCCTGCCACGCCGCCGGCGTGGCAGGTGCGCCCAAGTTCGGCGACAAGGCCGCCTGGGCGCCGCGCCTGAAGGAAGGCATGGACGCGGTCCACAACTTTGCGCTCAAGGGCAAGGGCGTGATGCCGCCCAAGGGTGGCTACGCCGGCCCGGACGCAGACGTGATCGCCGCCTCGGACTATATGGCCAACGCCGCCAAGTAAGTCCGCCCGCACCAAACGAAAAGCCCGCGCACATTGCGCGGGCTTTTTTTCGTCCGTAGCGCCTGCGCGGCCGCTACACCACCCGCGAATACCGCGCCCGCGGCACAAAGCGTACCGGCTGCGCGCCATCGTTGGCGGCAGCGGCCTGGGCGGCAGGATCCGGCCGCACGGCATCCTCGCGCAGGTAGCGGTCGAACACCATCGCCACGCGCCGCACCAGCAGCCGGCCCAGCGGCGTCACGGTAATGCGTTCCGGCGCGCATTGCACCAGCCCGTCCGAGCCCAGTGCGGCGAGGTCGGCCAGCTCCGGCGCAAAGGCCGTGCTGAAGCGGATGCCGTGGCGCGCTTCCAGCGCCAGGATTTCGAGCACCCCATTGCACATCAGGTCGCCGATGATCTCGCGCCGCAGATGGTCGTCGGCGTTCATCGCCACGCCGCGCGCCAGCGGCAGGCGGCCGTGGTCGAGCGCGCCGTAGTACTCGTCCAGCGTGCGCGCATTCTGCACATAGCGCCCCGCGATCGCGCCAATCGCGGAAATGCCGAGCCCGACCTGGTCGTAGCCGGCATGCGTGGAGTAGCCCTGGAAGTTGCGCTGCAGCCGCCCTTCGCGCTGGGCCACGGCGAGGTCATCGTCGGGCAGCGCGAAATGGTCCATGCCGATATAGACATAGCCCTCGGCGGTCAGCCGCTCGATGGTGGAAACCAGGATGTCGAGCTTCTCGCCGGCGGGCGGCAGGGCGTTTTCGTCGATGCGGCGTTGCGGCTTGAACACGTGCGGCAGGTGCGCGTAGCTATAGACCGAGACCCGGTCGGGACGCAGCGCCAGCACCTGCTCGATGGTGCGGCCAAAGCGTGCCGCGGTCTGGTGCGGCAGGCCGTAGATCAGGTCCAGGCTGACCGAGCGGAAACCCAGCGCGCGCGCGGCATCCACCACGGCGCGGGTCTCTTCGAAGGGCTGGATGCGATGGATGGCCTGCTGGACCTCGGGATCGAAATCCTGCACGCCCAGGCTGACGCGGTTGAAGCCCAGTTCGGCCAGCAGCGCCATGCGGGCGTGGTCGACGCGGCGCGGATCGATCTCGATCGAATGCTCGCCCTCGGCCGCGAGCTCGAAATGCTCATGCAGCAGCGCCATCACGCGGCGCATCTCGCCGGGGTCGAGGAAGGTCGGCGTGCCCCCGCCCCAGTGCGACTGCAGCACCTGGCGGCGCGGCCCGAGCCGGCCTGCCACCAGCGCCATCTCGCGGCCCAGGTAGCTGACGTAGCGGGCGCTGCGGCCATGGTCGCGCGTGATGATCTTGTTGCAGCCGCAGTAGTAGCAGATGTTCTCGCAGAACGGGATATGCAGGTACAGCGACAGCGGTGCCGGCGCGTCGGCCCGGCAGGCGGCCAGTGCGTCGTGGTACAGCGACAGGTCGGGGCCGTTGCGGAAGCGGTCGGCCGTCGGGTACGAGGTATAGCGCGGGCCGTTGCCGTCGATGCGGCCGGCCAGCGCGCGGAAGTCGGACAGCGCGCGGCGGTCGGGCGCAGGGGAAGTCATGGCGGACGGGTTCATTGGGGGCGCGGGGGTATGGGTGGGCGACGGCCCATCGTAGGACTGCCCCGCCGCTGGCGCGTTGACCACCGTCAAGCGCGGGCATTGGACCTGCCGGCGACGCGCGGCGCCGAGGGGCGGCGGGCGTCACATTGGTGTCATGTGTGGCGGATACGCTGCGCGCCACCGCCGGCCCGCGCCTCACCTGCCCCTGCAATGCCAACTCCCGACCAGACTCCGACGTACCCGCCGTACCCACCGCTGCGCAGCCACCTGGCAGCACCAGCCCGGCAACGGCGCCGCCTGCTTGCCGCCGCCGGCGCGGCGCTGGCCCTGCCCGCCTGGCCAGCGCTGCCGCAGACGACGCAGGCAGCGGCGCGCCGCACGGTCGTGGTCGGCCACCTGCTCGACCGCGGCGGCGCGCAAGCCGACCTTGCGCGCGACTACCTGGCCGGGGCCAAGGTCATGTTCGACGCCGTCAACGCCGGCAGCGGCCCGGTGCGCATCGCGCACGTCGTCCGCGACGCCGATCCCGACCCGCGCCGCGCGCTGGCGCAGGCGGTGTCGCTGGCCGATACCGACCGCGCCGAGCTGCTGTTCGGCCCGGGCGACCGGCTGTTGCCGGCGCTGGCCGCATCGGCCGAGCTGAGCCGGCGCGGCGTGCAGATCGTGGCGCCGCTGTCGGGTCTTGGGCTGGCAGCCGACAACGTCTGGTTCACCCGCGCCGACTACCAGGCCGAACTGGACGCGGCGGTACGCCAGCTGCGCAGCTATGGCCTGACCAGCATCGCGCTGGCCCTGGCGCCGGACTTCGCGGCCCCGTCGCTGGCCCGGCTGGAGGCGCAGACCGGGACGCGCGCGGTGCCGCTCGATGCCAACCCCGATGCCGCTGCCCGGCGCATCGCCGCCACCCGCCCGGGCGCGGTGATCGTGGCGGGCGATACCCTTGCCTACGCCGGCCTGGGCCGCGCGCTGGCGGTGCAGGGCTGGTACGGTTTCCTGGTCGGGCTGTCGTCGGTCAGCGCCACCGCCGCGCGCGAGATCCTCGGTGCTGGCTACAACGGGGGCATGGTGCTGACCCAGATCGCGCCCGGGCCGCAACAGGCCACGCTGCGGGTGGTAAAGGAACACGTGGCGCGCATGAAGCAATACCTGGATGAGCCGCCGTCGCCGGCCACGCTGGCCGGCTATATCGGCGCGGCGTGGCTGGCGCGCGCGCTGGCCGGCCTGCGCGGCAGCGGCGCGGCCGAGATGCGGCGGGCGCTGCAGGGGCGCGTGGACGTGGGCGACTTTCCGCTCGACTTCACGCACGGGCAGCGCGGCTCGCAATACGTCACGCTGGCGGTGTCAGCCGCGCGGTAGGACAGGCGCGCGCGCAGGCCGCCTTCGGGGCGGTTGCTCAGGGTCAGCTCGCCGCCATGGCGCGCGGCGATGTCGGCCGCGATCGACAACCCCATGCCGACCCCCGCCGGTGGCGCGGCTGCGCGAGGACTCGACGCGGTAGAACGGCTCAAGTACGCGCGGCAGCTCGTCGGGCGGGATGCCGGGGCCGTTGTCGCAGATGTCGATCAGCGCGCGCTGCGGGCAGTCGGTCAGCACGGCACGCGCGCCTGCTGCGCGAGACTGCCGACGAAACCCCCGACGCGCCGCTGCGGCCGCGCGCGCAGGCCATGGACCGGCTGCGCGATGCACTGGAGCAGGACCGCCGCGCGCTGCGCGAACGCTGGCTGGCGCTGGACGACAGCCTCGACGCAGCACAACGGCGGCGCCTGCGCGCCTCGCCCGAAGCCGCGCGCTGGCTGGGCCTGCCGCCCGCGGGCGCGCTGATGCCGCCGCCGGGCGGACCGCAGCGGTAGGTTCGCAGCCGCCGCAAAAAAACGCCCTCGCACGCTTCACGCGCCGGGGGCCGAATAACAGGGAAGTTCCGAACGAGACGTCCGGCGCAGCAGGCAGACAGGGCGGGCCTGCCGCGGCGCCACCCGCGCAAACGGCGCGAGCAGCACAGCCGCCATACTAGGCACGTCCGCATCCGGCGTCTTGTCAGCCTGGTAGGCCTTTGTATCGGGACTGTAGCGCCGGTTCAGCCCGGGGCTGTCTTGGCGCCGGTTCCCAGCAGCGCCTTGAGCGCGCCGAGCCGGTCCTTGGGGCTCATCGCCGGGGTTTCATCCACCGGCGCAGGCGCTTCCTCCAGCTTCATCTCGCCGATAAAGCGCGAAGGCTGGCACGAGTAGGTCTCGCGCGCGCGCTTGCGCTTCTTGCACCAGCTGACATGCAGGCTGCGCTGGGCGCGGGTGATGCCGACATACATCAGCCGCCGCTCTTCCTCGATCTTTTCGTCGCTCATGTCCTCGTCTTCGCGGCAGTGCGGCAAGATGCCTTCTTCCACGCCGACCAGGAACACGTGCGGATACTCCAGCCCCTTGGACGCATGCAGTGTGGACAGCCGCACCGCGTCGGGATCTTCCTCGCGGCCTTCCAGCATGCTCATCAGCGCCACGGTCTGGGTCAGCTCGAGCAGGTTCTTGCCTTCGCTGCCGAAGCCGTCGGCATTGTCGAAGCCGGTGGCTTCCTCGCCCTCGGCGCCTTCGGGCTTGGTGCCCTTGCGCTTGAGCCAGTCCAGGAATTCCAGCGTATTGGTCCAGCGCGACTGCGCCTGCCGTTCGTCGAAGCTGTCATACAGGTAGGCCTCGTAGTGGATGCCTTGCATCAGGTCGTCCAGCACCACGGTGGCCGGATCCCTGGCCGCACGGTCGGCCAGCCGCACCATCGATTCGCAGAACACGCGCAACGGCTCCAGCTGGCGCGGCTGCAGCTTGCCTTCGATGCCGCCCATCATCGCGGCCTCGAACAGCGACACCTTGGCCTGGCCAGCAAAGGTGCCCAGTGCTTCCAGCGTGGTGTTGCCCACGCCGCGGCGCGGCGTGGTGATGGCGCGGATAAAGGCGGGATCGTCGTCGGGGTTGGCAATCAGGCGCAGGTAGGCGCAGATGTCCTTGATCTCGGCCTTGTCAAAGAAGCTCTGGCCGCCCGACAGCACATAGGGAATCCGTTCGCGCCGCAGGATCTGCTCAAACAGCCGCGCCTGGTGGTTGCCGCGATACAGGATGGCGTAGTCGCGGAACTGCGCGCGGCGCTCGAACTTGTGCGCGGACAGGCGGAACACCACCGACTCGGCCTCGTGCTCCTCGTCGTTCATCGGGTGGATGGCGATGGGGTCGCCCATGCCGTGCTCGCTCCACAGTTTCTTGTCGAACAGCTTGGGGTTGTTGGCGATGACCGCGTTGGCCGCTTCCAGGATGCGCACCGTGGAGCGGTAGTTCTGCTCCAGCTTGATCACCTTCAGGTCCGGGAAATCGGTCTGCAGCCCGCGCAGGTTGTCCAGCGTGGCGCCGCGCCAGCCATAGATGGCCTGGTCGTCGTCGCCGACCGCGGTAAAGGCCGGCGCGCGCAGGTGCGAGCCGCCCGCCAGCAGCTTGAGCAACTGGTACTGGCAGGCGTTGGTGTCCTGGTATTCGTCGACCAGGAAGTAGCGCAGGCGGTTCTGCCACTTGAGTTGCACGGTTTCATTGCGCGCGAACAGCTCGGCGGGCAGGCGGATCAGGTCGTCGAAATCCACCGCCTGGTAGGCGTGCAGCGTGGCCACGTAGTTGCGGTAGACCAGCGCGGCCTGGTGCTCGTCGGCATTGGCGGCCTGCGCGATCGCTGCCTCCGGATCGACCATGCCGTTCTTCCACAGCGAGATCGTGCCCTGCACGCCGCGGATCAGCTTCTTGTCGGTGGTGCCCAGCTGCTCCTGGATCAGGCCGAAGCAGTCGTCCGAATCCATGATCGAAAACTGCGGCTTCAGGCCGACGTGTTCGGCCTCCATGCGCAGGATCTGCACCCCGAGCGAGTGGAAGGTACAGACCGTCAGCTGCTTGAGCGGGATGCGCTTGCCCTCGCGCGTTGTCTTGCCCTCCATCAGCTTGCCGATGCGCTCCTGCATCTCCTTGGCGGCCTTGTTGGTAAAGGTGACGGCGGCGATATGGCGCGGCTCGAAACCCTTGTCCTCGATCAGATGCGCAATCTTCTGCGTGATCACCCGGGTCTTGCCGGAGCCCGCCCCGGCCAGCACCAGGCAAGGGCCGTCCAGGTAGCGGACGGCTTCGGATTGGGCGGGGTTCAGGCCATGGGTCATGCGAGGGATGCGGTTGGAGGCAGCGAAATCAGCAGGAACAGCGGAAGGCCAGGCGGGACACGCCAGCACCCCAAAACGGGCGCGGCGGCAAAGCTGGCGATGTTAACACGCTGGCCGCGGCAGGTCAGTCAGCGCAAACCGCGTTGACGGGGCCGGTTGTGTCACCGGCGTAACACTTCGTAAAGGCCGGAGCCAATCGCGCAAGCCAACGCTCTAACTGATATGTCCCCGGCCTGCGCGGCGGGCTTGACATGCTTAAATCATCACATCGGAGCCAATAATGAAAACCCTGCAGACTTTGACCAAGGTGACCCTGATCGGTGTGACCGTCGCGGCCTTTGCCGGTTGCTCGGACATGACCCCGAAGCAACGTAACACCGCCATTGGCGCAGGCGCGGGTGCCGTGGGCGGCGCCATCCTCACCGAAGGCAGTGCGCTGGGTACGCTGGGTGGCGCGGCCGTGGGCGGCGTGATCGGTAACGTTGTCACTGACGACAAGAAGAAGTAAGCCAGGCCGCCGCAGGTACGGCAGGCTCCTCCTGGCTGGTTTGACAAAGGCCGGGGCCTCCCGTACATTGCGCGCATCCGACCGGGAGAGCGCGCATCGCCTGCGCCGCCGAAGGGGTATCACCCGAAAACTCTCAGGCACCACGGACCGATCGGATCGGCATGCAATATGCACACGATGCATGCCGCACTCTGGAGAGCGGCACCCGCCATTCGTGGCGAGCGTGCCCACCGAAGGGGCGCACGAGGACGGGGTCCGATCAGGATCCGCCTTGTAATCTCTCAGGTATCGAGGACAGAGGGGTCATCCGCCGCAGCGGATTGCTACGCCACATTCAGGCGCGGCGAGCGTTGCGGCGGATGGCCCTTTTTTGTTTTCGCCAACCGAGACTGCCCCGAGGATTCCATGACGCTCCAGGCCACGCCCCTCAACGCCATCCACCGCGCCCTCGGCGCCCGCATGGTTGATTTCGGCGGCTGGGACATGCCGGTCAATTACGGCTCCCAGATCGAAGAACACAATGCTGTGCGCACCGACGCCGGCATGTTCGACGTGTCGCACATGTGCGTGGTCGACCTCACCGGCGCCAATACCCGCAGCTTCCTGCGCGGCCTGCTGGCCAACAATGTCGACAAGCTGCAGACCCCGGGCAAGGCGCTCTACGCCTGCATGCTCGATGAGAAAGGCGGCGTGATCGACGACCTGATCGTCTACTTTTTTGCCGAGGACCGCTTCCGCCTGGTGGTCAATGCCAGCACCGCGCTGGGCGACATCGAATGGATCCGCGCGCGCAATGCCGCCACCGGCAGTGATGTGACCATCACGCCGCGCCGTGAAGATGTTGCGCCTGCTGGCGTGCAGCCTCTGGCCATCGTCGCCGTGCAGGGGCCCAACGCCCGCGCCAGGGTGTGGAGTACCTTCCCCTCGACCCAGCCTTCGGACACGCTCAAGCCCTTCAACGCCGCCGTGGTCCAGGACCCGGCCATCGGCGAGATCATGGTGGCCCGCACCGGCTACACCGGCGAAGACGGCTTCGAACTGGTGGTGCCGGCCGAGAACGTTGCCGCTGTCTGGGAAAAGCTGCATGCCGCCGGCGTGCGCCCGGCGGGCCTGGGCGCGCGCGACACCCTGCGCCTGGAAGCCGGCATGAACCTGTACGGCCAGGACATGGATATCAACACCTCGCCGCTGGATGCGGGCCTGGCCTGGACGGTGGACCTGCAAAGCGAGCGCGACTTCACCGGCAAGGCGGCGCTGGCCGCGGCCGGTTCGCGCCAGCAATTCCTCGGCCTGATCCTGCGCGACAAGGGCGGCGTCCTGCGCGCCCACCAGAAGGTGATCACCGCGGCCGGTGACGGTGAAATCACCAGCGGCACCTTCAGCCCGTCGCTGTCCCAGTCCATCGCCTTTGCCCGCCTGCCGAAGGGTGTCGCCGTGGGCGATACCGTGCAGGTGGAGATCCGCGACCGCAAACTCAACGCGACTGTGGTTAAACTGCCGTTTGTGCGTAATGGCAAGGCACTCGTGAGCTGAGGCTCATACCAACGGTCGCCCTCGCCTGCCGGCGCTTTTCGCTACTTGCGCCGGGCAGGCATCACCCAACAAGAAACAGATCTGTATCCGGAGAACCTTCATGAATTTCCCCGCTGACCTCAAATACACCGAGTCGCATGAGTGGGTACGCGTCGAAGCCGACGGCACGCTCACCATCGGCATCACCGACCACGCGCAGGATGCGCTGGGCGACATCGTCTTCCTGGAACTGCCCGAAGTGGGCAAGTCGGTCGGTGCCGGCGACGCGCTGGCGGTAGTGGAATCGGTGAAGGCCGCTTCCGACATCTACGCCCCGGTGGCCGGCGAAGTGATCGCGGTCAACGAGGCCGCCACGGCCGCCCCGGAGAGCGTCAACGCCGACGCCTTCGACGCGTGGCTGTTCAAGCTCAAGCCGGCCAACGGCGACGACGTCAACGGCCTGATGTCGGCCGACGCCTACAAGGCCAGCGTCGGCGCCTGACGCCGGCGGCGCCGGTCCCTGCCGCTTGGCGGCGGACCGGCCACTGCAGACAGACGCGCGCCGTCCCGGCTGACCACCGGCCGGCGCGCACCCCACGAGGTTCTTGCCAAGGAACGCCCCGCTTCCCATGAACGCCGCCCAAGTGAACCGGCCCACGCTGGCCGAACTGGAGGCGCGCGACGCCTTCGCCGCCCGCCATATCGGCCCCGATACCCCCGAACAGCAGCACATGCTGAAGGTGCTGGGCTATGACAGCCGCGCCGCGCTGATCGACGCCGTCATCCCCGCCGCCATCCGCCGCCGTGACGGCATGCCGATGGGCGAGTTCACCGAGCCGCTGAGCGAGGAAGCCGCGCTGGCAAAGCTGCGCGGCCTGGCAGGCAAGAACCGCGTGCTGAAGAGCTTTATCGGCCAGGGCTACTACAACACCGTCACGCCCGGCGTCATCCTGCGCAATATCTTCGAGAACCCGGCCTGGTACACCGCCTACACGCCTTACCAGCCGGAAATCTCGCAGGGCCGCCTGGAAGCGATGCTGAACTTCCAGCAGATGGTCACCGACCTGACCGGGCTGGATATCGCCAATGCGTCGATGCTGGATGAAGGCACTGCCGCGGCCGAAGCCATGACGCTGCTGCAGCGCGTGAACAAGCACGACTCGAACACCTTCTATGTGGCCGACGACGTGCTGCCGCAGACGCTGGAAGTGGTACGCACGCGCGCGCTGCCGATGGGCATCGAGGTCAAGGTCGGCCCCGCCGCCGATGCCGCCGCGGCCAACGCCTTCGGCGTGCTGCTGCAGTACCCGGGCGTGAACGGCGACGTCAACGACTACCGCGCCATCGCCGCCGCCGTGCACGCCGCCGGCGGCCTGGTGGTGGCTGCCGCCGACCTGCTGGCGCTGACCCTGATTGCCGCACCCGGCGAATGGGGTGCCGACGTGGCCGTGGGCAATTCGCAGCGCTTCGGCGTGCCGCTGGGCTTCGGCGGCCCGCACGCCGGCTATATGGCGGTGAAGGACGCATTCAAGCGCTCGATGCCGGGCCGCCTGGTGGGCGTGACCATCGATGCGCAGGGCAACAAGGCCTATCGCCTGGCCCTGCAGACGCGCGAGCAGCATATCCGCCGCGAGAAGGCCACCTCGAA
Organism: Cupriavidus sp. UYPR2.512; assembly: GCF_000379565.1. Classification (NCBI taxonomy): domain Bacteria; kingdom Pseudomonadati; phylum Pseudomonadota; class Betaproteobacteria; order Burkholderiales; family Burkholderiaceae; genus Cupriavidus; species Cupriavidus sp. UYPR2.512. Next base: position 12,700 of record NZ_KB903142.1, read on the forward strand.
CATCTGTACCGCGCAGGTGCTGCTGGCGGTGATGGCGTCGATGTATGCCGTCTACCACGGCCCTCAGGGCCTGAAGCGCATCGCGCAGCGCGTGCACCGCCTGACCGCGACGCTGGCCGCCGGCCTGCAGGCGCTGGGCTTCGCGCGCACCAACGCCAGCTTCTTCGACACGCTGACGCTGGAGACCGGCTTCAACACCGATGCCATCCACGCTGCCGCCACCGCGCGCGGCATCAACCTGCGCCATATCAGCGCCACGCGCGTCGGCATCTCGCTGGACGAGACCGCCAGCCGCGCCGACGTGGTCGCGCTGTGGGAAGTCTTCACGCAAGGCAAGCCGCTGCCCGCCGAACTGGACTTCGACAAGCTCGAGGCCGCCGCGCAGGACGCCTTCCCGGCGGCGCTGGCACGCGCCAGCGAATACCTGACCCACCCGGTCTTCAACACGCACCACGCCGAGCACGAAATGCTGCGCTACCTGCGCATGCTGGCCGACAAGGACCTGGCGCTGGACCGCACCATGATCCCGCTGGGCTCGTGCACGATGAAGCTGAACGCCACCAGCGAGATGATCCCGGTGACCTGGCCCGAGTTCAGCCAGATCCACCCGTTCGCGCCGCTGGACCAGACCGTGGGCTACCGCGAGATGATCGATCAGCTCGAGGCCATGCTGTGCGCCGCCACCGGCTACGCCGCGGTCAGCCTGCAGCCCAACGCCGGCTCGCAGGGCGAGTACGCGGGCCTGCTGATCATCCACGCCTACCACGCCAGCCGCGGCGAGAGCCATCGCGACATCTGCCTGATCCCGTCGTCGGCGCACGGCACCAACCCGGCGTCGGCGCAGATGGCCGGCATGAAGGTGGTGGTGGTGGCCTGCGACGAGAACGGCAACGTCGACCTGCATGATCTGGCGAAGAAGGCCGGGCAGCACAGCCAGAACCTGGCGGCGATCATGATCACCTACCCGTCCACGCACGGCGTGTTCGAGCAGGGCGTGCAGCAGATCTGCGAGATCGTGCACCAGCACGGCGGCCAGGTGTATGTCGACGGCGCCAACATGAACGCGATGGTCGGCACCGCCGCGCCGGGCCAGTTCGGCGGCGACGTGTCGCACCTGAACCTGCACAAGACTTTCTGCATCCCGCACGGCGGCGGCGGCCCGGGCGTGGGCCCGGTCGCGGTCGGCGCGCACCTGGCGGACTTCCTGCCCAACCAGGACAGCGTCGGCTACCGCCGCGACGACCGCGGCATCGGCGGTGTGTCGGCGGCGCCGTTCGGCTCGGCCAGCATCCTGCCGATCTCGTGGATGTATATCGCGATGATGGGCTCGGCGGGCCTGACCGCCGCCACCGAGAACGCGATCCTGGCGGCCAACTACGTGGCCAAGCGCCTGGCGCCGTACTACCCGGTGCTGTACACGGGCCAGCACGACCTGGTCGCGCACGAGTGCATCCTGGACCTGCGCCCGCTGCAGAAGGACACCGGCATCAGCAATGAAGACGTGGCCAAGCGCCTGATGGACTACGGCTTCCATGCCCCGACCATGAGCTTCCCGGTGCCGGGCACGCTGATGATCGAGCCGACCGAGAGCGAGGCCCTGCACGAGCTGGACCGCTTTATCGACGCGATGATCGCGATCCGCCAGGAGATCGGCCGCGTCGCCGACGGCACCTTCGACCGCGACGACAACCCGCTCAAGCACGCGCCGCACACGGCAGCGGTGGTGACCGCCAACGAGTGGACCCACCAGTACACGCGCGAGGAAGCTGCGTATCCGGTGGCATCGCTGCGCATGCAGAAGTACTGGCCGCCGGTGGGCCGTGCCGACAACGTGTACGGCGACCGCAACCTGTTCTGCGCCTGCGTGCCGGTCAGCGATTACGTGGTCGACTGAGGCAGCGGCCCGGGCGGGCAGCCGGGCGCTGCACTATGCTCAAACCAGACGGCGCCGCATGATGCGGGGCCGCTTCTGAGCGGAGGCTGCATGTGGAACCTGAGCGCCCCCTGGTGGGAATTCGTGCTGCGCGCGCTGATCGTCTATGGCGCGGTGCTGATCCTGTTGCGGTTGTCGGGCAAGCGCCAGATCGGGCAGTTGACGCCGTTTGACCTGGTGCTGCTGCTGGTGATTTCCAATGCAGTGCAGAACGCCATGAATGGCGGCGACAACTCCGTCGGCGCCGGGCTGATCCTGGCGGTGACGCTGGTCGGCGCCAACGCGATGATGGGCATCCTGACCTGGCGCTTCCGCAAGCTGGAGCTGCTGGTCGAAGGACGCCCTCAGGTGCTGATCCACGACGGCAAGGTCTACCGGGACGTGATGCAGCAACAGCACATCAGCTTTGAGGACCTGAACAAGGCCTTGCGCCACGCCGGCTGCGACAGCGTCCGGCAGGTCCATTTCGCCATCCTGGAGACGGACGGCACGGTCTCGGTCAAGCGGCGCGAGCACCCGCAGGGTGAAGCCCCCGCCCCCGCTGCGCCCACGATCTGGAGCCATCCCGGCATGGACGAGCCGGTCTGATTCTTCATCCCCCATAAGACGGCCAGAGCCCTGCGCGGGCCATCGATATTCTGGAGACTTTCCGTGGCAGTCAGCGTCTTCGATCTGTTCAAGGTGGGCATCGGCCCGTCGAGCTCGCATACCGTGGGCCCGATGCGCGCGGCCCTGATGTTTGCGCAGGGGCTTGAGCGCGACGGCCTGCTGCCGCAGGTGGCAAGCGTGCGGGTCGAGCTGTACGGCTCGCTCGGCGCGACCGGCAAGGGCCACGGCACCGACAAGGGCGTGATCCTCGGCCTGATGGGCGAGGCCCCCGACACCATCGATCCCGATTCCATCGACAAGCAACTGGCCACGCTGCGCGCCAGCCGCGAGCTGTCGCTGCTGGGCAAGCACATCGTGCGCTTCGTCGAGAAGGAACACATCGCCTTCTACCGCCGCGAGGCCATGGCCGAGCACCCCAACGGCATGAAGTTCCATGCCTTCGATGCCGGCGGCGCCTCGCTGCGCGAGGCACGCTACCTGTCGGTCGGCGGCGGCTTCGTGGTCACTGCGGGGGCACCCAATAGGCAGGTGCTCAACGCCGCGCAACAATTGCCGCACCCGTTCCGCAGCGGCAAGGACATGCTCGAGATGGCCAGCGCCAGCGGCAAGAGCATCGCGCGGCTGATGATGGAAAACGAACTGACCTGGCGCAGCGAGGAAGACGTCACCAGCGGCCTGCTGCATATCTGGGATGTGATGCAGGCGTGCGTGGCGCGCGGCTGCCGCACCGATGGCGAGCTGCCGGGCCCGTTCAGGGTCAGGCGGCGCGCGCCGGAACTGTTCCGCAGCCTGACCGAGCGCGCCGAGCGCACGCTGTCGGACCCGCTCTCGGTGATGGACTGGGTCAACCTGTATGCCATCGCAGTCAACGAGGAAAACGCCGCCGGCGGGCGCGTGCTCACGGCGCCTACCAACGGCGCGGCCGGCATCATCCCCGCGGTGCTGCACTACTACGACCGCTTCGTGCCGGGCGCCAACCAGCAAGGCGTGGTCGACTTCCTGCTGACCGCGGGTGCGATCGGGCTGCTGTACAAGCTCAATGCGTCGATCTCCGGCGCCGAGGTCGGCTGCCAGGGCGAAGTCGGCGTAGCCTGCTCGATGGCCGCCGGCGCGCTGGCGGCGGTGCAGGGCGGCAGCCCGGCGCAGGTCGAGAACGCTGCCGAGATCGGCATGGAGCACAATCTCGGCCTTACCTGCGACCCCGTAGGCGGGCTGGTGCAGATCCCGTGCATCGAGCGCAACGCGATGGCCTCGGTCAAGGCAGTCAATGCGGCACGCATGGCGCTGCGTGGCGACGGCACCCACTATGTCTCGCTCGATTCGGTAATCAAGACCATGCGCGAGACCGGGGCCGACATGAAGACGAAATACAAGGAGACAGCGCGGGGTGGGTTGGCGGTGAATATCGTGGAGTGCTGACAACCTGCTGCCCGGCGGCATGGCGCGGCGTATCATGGCGGCGTTCCCCGATCGCAAAAGAAGAGGACAGCGATGCAGACCTTCCACCAGTTGTTCGACGAAACCTCGTCCACCTTCACCTACCTGCTGATCGACGCCGCCACGGGGGACGCGCTGCTGATCGACCCGGTCGACCACCAACTCGAACGCGACATGGCGCTGCTGCAAGACACCGGCGCGCACCTCGCGTGGGTCATCGAGACCCACGCCCACGCCGACCACATCACCTCGGCCGGCCACCTCGCGCTGCAGACCGGCGCGCACACGGCAGCCCCGTCCGGCTGCGATATCAAGCCCGCCCAGAAGCAGCTGATCGACGGCGATACTGTCGCCTTCGGCAAGCAGGTGCTGCGCGCCATCCATACGCCGGGGCACACCGCCGGCAGCATGAGCTACCTGTGGGAAGAGCCCACGCCCGACGGCGTCGTGCGCCGCATCTTCACCGGTGATGCCTTGCTGATCGACGGCTGCGGCCGCACCGACTTCCAGTCGGGCGACGCCGGCACGCTCTACGACAGCCTGACCAGAAAGCTCTTTGCGCTGCCCGATGACACGCAGGTCTACCCGGCCCACGACTACAAGGGCCGTACCTCGTCCACCATCGGCCAGGAGCGCGCCCACAACAGCCGCGTCGCCGGCCGCACGCGCGAAGAGTTCATCGAGATGATGCGCAACCTGAACCTGCCGCGCCCGAAGCTGATCGATGTCGCCGTGCCGGCCAACCAGCGCCTGGGCCTGCGCGACGGCGAAAGCGTGCCGCACGGCGCCTGAGGTTTTCCCAACGTTAGGAGTTCTTGCATGTCCACATACACCGCAGAGGTCCTGTGGCAACGCGACGGGCAGGATTTCGCCGGCAACCGCTACAGCCGCAGGCATGTGCTGCGCTTTGACGGCGGCGCGGAAGTACCGGGATCGTCGTCGCCCCAAGTGGTGCCATTGCCGATGTCGGATGCGAGCGCGGTCGATCCCGAGGAGATGTTCATCGCCTCGCTGTCCAGCTGCCACATGCTGTGGTTCCTGTCGCTGGCGGCGAAGCAACGCTTCGTTGTCGACCGCTACCTCGATGCGGCCACGGGTGTGATGGCAAGAAACGCGGACGGGCAGATGGCGATGACCTTGGTGACGCTGCGGCCGCAGGTGACGTTTGGCGGCGAGCGGGAGCCCTCGCGCGAAGCGCTCGATGCCCTGCACCACGCCGCGCATGACGCCTGCTTTATCGCCAACTCGGTCAGGACCGAGGTGCGCTGCGAACCGGTGTTCGCCGGCGCCTGAGCGCGTTGCCATGCCTGCCATCGTCCCGGCACCGGCGCCAGCGCATCTGGTGTCGCCGCGAACTCAATCGGTTCGCCGCAGGGTGCTGCGCTGGCTCGGTGCGGGACTAGTCCTGCTTGGCGGAATCAGCATGCTGCAGGATCACTTCCTCTACTTCCCGGATAAGGCGTCGGTCGATGACATGGTCTCGCCCGGGCTGCGCGCCTGGCCGGGGCCGCAGGACTTTCGCGGACTGGTCGCCGAGCCGGCCGGGCCGGCGCGCGCCACCGCCATGGTCTTTCACGGCAACGCGGGGCACGCCGGGCATCGCGACTACTACGCCAGCGCGCTGACGAAGCTGGGCATTCGCGTGATCCTGGCCGAGTACCCCGCCTACGGCCCGCGCACCGGCGCGCTGGGTGAGCGCAGCTTCGTGGCAGACGCAGAACAATCCATTGCGCTGGCCCGGCGCCAGTTCGGCGGCCCGCTGCTGCTGATCGGCGAGTCGCTGGGCGCGGGCGTGGCCGCAGCGGCCGCGGCGCGCCAGCGAGAGCGCGTCGCCGGCGTGCTGCTGATCACGCCGTGGGACAAGCTTGCGCATCTTGCCTCGCATCACTATCCCTGGCTGCCGGCCGGCTGGGTGCTGCGCGACCGCTACGACAGCGCGGCCAACCTGGAAGGCTTCGGCCGCCCGGTGATGGTCGCGGTCGCCGAACGCGACACCATCGTACCGGCACGCTTCGGCCAGGCGCTCTATGCGTCGCTGGGCGAACCCCGGCGGCTGGCGGTGATCGACGGCGCCGGGCATAACGACTGGACCGGGCATGTCGATACGGCCTGGTGGCAGGAAGCGGTCGCGTTCCTGCTGTCCCCGCCACCCACCACAAACAAATAACATCAGGCCGTCAAAACGCTGATTTGACTTACCCCTGCGGGCCGCAAATACTGGCTTTCACAGAACGGCTCGCCACTTGCGCACCGGTCGGTGCGTCCAGCGTCGCGTAGCCGACACCACCCGTGGGGGAACATCATCATGAAGCAATGCCAGGATCGCAAGCTGTGCCGTGGCCTCGGCGTACTGGCCGCGGCCGTCGCGCTAACGCCGGCGCTATTCCCGGCCCACGCCATGGCGCAGAACAAGCCGATGGCCTATCCGGCCAAGGGCCAGAGCCAGCAACAGCAGGCCAGCGACGACGGCGCGTGCTACAGCTGGGCCAAGCAGCAGACCGGCGTGGATCCGGCACAGGCCGCCAACGCCCCGCCGCCGGCCCAGGCGCAGAGCGGCCAGCGGGTGCGGGGTGCGGCGGGCGGCGCCGCGACGGGTGCCGTGGTGGGCGCGATGGCAGGCGATGCCGGCAAGGGTGCGGCGGTCGGCGCTGCAGCGGGTACGGTGGGAGGCGGCGTAGCGCACCGCCAGTCGCGCCGCCAGGCGAACGCGGCCAACCAGCAGGCGGCGGCCAATACCAGCCAGGCGATGGGCTCGTACTACCAGGCCTGGGGCGCCTGCATGCAGGGGCGCGGCTACAGCGTCAAATAAGACAGAGGGCAGCTCGCCGCCGGCTCAGGAAGCCCACCGGTCACACGCCTTGCGCACCGTTTCACGCTGGCTGCGCGCATCGGCATCGACCTGGCGCAGCCACTCGGCATCGCCGTCGCGGCGCTCGGCCAGCGCGCGGATATTGGCCAGCGCCTCCAGCGAGCCGAGTGCCTCGGCGTGTGGCACCAGCGCGTCGCAGATCGACAGGATATGGTCGGCGATCGGCATGCGCGTCAGTTCGTTGGGATGCACGTACTCCCCCTCCAGCCCGAAACGGCAGGCCTGGAAGCGGTTGAAGGTGTACACCAGGTAATCGTCTTCCTGCGGCATGAAGGGGCGCGACAGCAACAGGTAGCGCGCCAGCATCTGGATATAGGCGGCGATATCGCAGGCGCGCTGCACCGTCAGCGGCGTGTCCATGACGCGGACCTCGATGGTGCCGAACTCCGGCTTGGGCCGGATATCCCAGTAGAAGTCCTTCATGCTCTCGATCACGCCGGTATTGCGCATCTTCTCGAAATACGCGGTGAAGGCGTCCCACGTCAGCAGGAACGGCGCACGCCCGCTCATCGGGAAGGCCGCGACCGAGTTCAGCCGCGCCGAGGCAAAGCCGGTATCCACGCCCTGCACATAGGGCGAGGATGCCGCCAACGCGACAAAGTGCGGCACATAGCGGCCGATGGCATGCAGCAGGAACAGCGATTCGTCGGCGCTGGGGCAGCCGATGTGCACGTGCTGGCCGAACACCGTGAACTGCTTGGCCAGGTAGCCGTACAGCTCCGAGATGTACTGGTAACGCGGTGAATCCGAGATGGTACGGTCAGCCCATTGCTGGAACGGGTGGGTGCCGCCGCCGGCAATGCCCAGGTTCAGCGGGCGCGACGCCGCCACCATCAGGTCGCGCATCACGGTCAGTTCTTCCAGCGCCTGCTGGTAGCTGTGGCAGATCCCCGTGCTGATCTCGATCATCGACGGGCTGATCTCCGGCTTGATATCGCCGGCATGTTCGGCGCCCTTGAGCGCGCGCAGCAGGTCGGGCGCGAATGGCGCCAGGTCATAGTCATGCCGGTTGACCAGCTGCAGCTCCAGCTCCACGCCAAAGGTCAGTGCCTCTGAGTGCTTGAACGGTTCGAGCGACATTAGCGCCCTCCTCCATTGGCTCGCTGGTCAACGCGGACTTCGCCCGCGTAGCGCAGCGCCCAGGCCGCGATCACCGGCCCGAAAAGTTGTTCGATCGCCAGCGCGCACAGGATGATGGCGGCCAGCGGCTGGCCGGTTCCCGGGTAGAGGCGCGCGACGTCGTGCATCAGCAAGTAGGCCAGGCCCGACATCGGCGCCAGCGCCAGCCCCAGCGCCATGCACTGGCGCAGGCTCAGGCCCGAGAACGAGCCCAGCGACACCACCCCGGCCAGCTTGGCGGCATGGCGCAGCAGCACCAGCACGATGGCGTAGACACCACCCACGGCCCAGTCCTGCGCCGTCAGCGGCAGGCCCAGTGACACCACCATCACGATGATCAGCAGGCTGCCCGCGCTGCCGAAGTGCGGCGGCCACACATGTGGCTGGTTGTCCTGGTGCTTGAACACCACGCCGGCCAGCATCAGCGTCAGCGGCATCGACAATTTTAGTACCCGGGTCAGCGCCAGCGTGAACAGCACCAGGCCCACCAGCACCAGGAAGCTGTAGTGGTCGTCGGCCGACATGCGGTCATAGATGGCATGGCCGAGCTTGCCCACCACCCACGCCAGCAGGCAGGAGCCCACCAGCAGATACAACGGGTGCAGCAGCGCGGCGCCCAGGTTGCCGTATTCCGAGTGTAGCCAGCCGGTGGCCACCTGCACGATCGTCGCGGCGTAGATGCTGTTGAGGGCTGCCATCGCCAGCAGGCGTTCGGTGACCTGTCCTTCGGCGCGCAGTTCGTTCTTGAGCTGCAGCACGATGGTCGGCGAGGTGCTGACCGCAATGCCGCCGGCCAGGATCGCCACGCCGGGCGAGGCCCCGATCCACTGCAGCACCGCCGCTACCAGGCCCCAGGTCAGCAAGCTTTCAAAGGCGCTGGTCAGCAGCAGCCAGGGATTGGCGCGCAGCCAGGTCAGCGAGAGGCGATGCCCGAGTTCGAACAAGGCCAGCGCCAGCGCCATATCGATCAGGATACGGGTCTGGTTGATCATGTTCTCGTCGACGATGCCGCGCCCCAGCATGCCGGCGCAAAGCCCCGCCGCGGCATACCCGACGATGCGCGGGCAGCGCAGCCAGCGCCGGCTCAGCTCACCGGCCAGGCCGGCGCCGACCAGCGCCAGCCCGACCCAGAACAGGCCGCCGGGCGCGAGCGGGAGGCTTGGAAAAAGTTGGCTCAGTCCATTCATGGCGACATGGTAATGTAAGCACTTCACAATCCATGTCAGTGATTGTCCGACACCGCACAAAACACGCGCGCAACTTCTGTCATCTGCATGTAAAAAACGCCATCTCCAGATGGCGTTTTTTACATCCCTTACACAATCAGATCGTTCGCGGGTCCGGAGCGACGTTTCAGACGCCCCAGACTTTCCACATCGGCCGGGTTGCCTTCAGTGCGGTCTCCACTTGTGCATATAAAGTGCGCGTCGAGCCCTGTGCGGCCCCATGTGCACGGGCCTTCTCGAAATACCCGAGCGCGGTTTCACGCTGGTCCAGGCCAAGCGCCGACTGCACGACGCGCAAGTACACCTCGGCATCCCAGTCGTCCCGCACCGCGAAGGCGGCGACAAAGTCGGCCAGCGCGGCATCGTGGCGCCGCGCTGCGTTGTGGACCAGCCCGCGCTGCACGCGCGGGCCAGCCTGGTCCAGCGGATCGCCCTCGGTCAGCGCCACGGCCTGCTCGAACAGCGGCAGCGCGCGCTCAGGCTCGCCCACGTCGCGCCAGACCTGGCCGAAGCGGTTGTACAGCCAGGCGTCCTCCACCAGCAGCGCGCGGCGCTGCTGGGCCTCGATCTCGGCCAGGGCATCGGTGCGGTCGTGCTCGTCCATGCCGGCCACCTGCGCCTGCAGCAGCGCGGCAAAGTGCGCGCGCGCATGCGCCATCGGGTGCGCGGCCTCGCTGCGGGCTTCCACCGGCAGCGCGTCCAGTCGGGCATCCATATGCATCATCGCGGCACGCGCGGCCTCGGTCGGCTCGGCGCCGCCCATGGCCTTCCAGGCCGCGATCATGCGGCTGAAGGCCCAGGTCACGTCGGCCGGGTTGCGCTCCAGCGGGTAGCGGTTGAGCACCTCGCCGGCCAGCTCGGCCACCTTCTGGTGCTGGCCCCCGTCGGCGTGGCAGTCGAGCAGGTCGATCCAGTGGTCGATGAACTCGCTGGCGGCCATGCCCTGCTGGTGCAGCGCGATGCGCTCGTCCACGTGCGCGGCGTCGGCCGGCAGGCTGCGCGACAGCAGCCGGCACAGCAGCGAATAGACGTGCGGGTCGGCGTTGCCGCCGTGCCCCGCGGCATCGCCCTGGCCGGTGGCGAAGTACTGGTCGAAGCGCGCCACGCCGGCACGGCCGGCCTGCACCAGCACCGGCCGCAACGCGGCCTCGGCGGCCGGCACCTCGTCGATGAACTCGCCCAGCGCCATGGCGGCGCGGTAGTAGCCGGCACCGTCGTCGGACTGGTCAGTCAGCGTGAAGCGCAGCCACGGCTCGCGATCGGCCGGCTGGGTGCTGTCGGCGCGCTGCGCCAGCTGGTGGCGCCAGGCCAGTTCGCGTACCTGGCTCTGCGGGTCGGGCACCTGGCGCAGGTAGACCTCCAGGTCGTCCAGTGCCCCCTGGACGTCGCCCACGCCGTGGCGCAACGGTGCGCGCAGGCGGCGCGCCTCGGGGTGGTCAGGATGCTCGGCCAGCACATGGGCGGCCTGGTCGGCGGCTACGGTGTCACCGGCTGCGGGATCGAGCGCCAGCAGATGCGGGTTGTCCAGCGCCACGCGGCCCAGGCAGACGCGCATCATCGGCTCCACCGGCACGCCGGCGGCCTCGGCCCGGGCGATGTAGTCCGTCACCAGCGGTGCGATGTCGTCGGCGCCCAGGTCGGGATTGCGGACCATCAGGTCATGCCAGTAACGCGCCGCGGCGGCCATGTCGCCCATGCGCAGGGCGGCCAGGCCGGCATGGAAATGCGCGGCCCATTCGCCCGTCAGCAGGCCGCTGCGTTGCGCGGCCTCATGCAGCCACGGGCGCGCCTCGGCATCGCGGCCCAGGCTCATCAGCATGGCGCCGTAGCGGTGCGCGATCACCCCGCGCGAGGCCCAGCGGTGCGGCGGCTGCAGCGGCTGCGTGTCAAGCCGCGCCAGCGCCTCGTCCAGCACCGCCAGCGCGGCGTTGGCATCACCATTGTCAAAGTGCAGCCGCGCCCGCAGCGTGACGAAATCAACCACCTCGGGGCGGGCCTGCGACAGCTGGCCGGCAATCTGCAGGGCTTCGGTGAAGCGCCCCTGGTTGGCTAGCCCGATGGCGTGGTCGTAGCTGGCTTCCTGCTCGGACACGTACTGCTCCTATGGATTGAAAAAATGTGCGAGTGCGGGATTATGCGCCAATGGGGGAGATAAGGATTTGTTTGGCTCCGCCAAGCACAACAACCAACCGCATAGCGCCGAGCCCCAAAGGAAAAACGCCACCCAAAAGGCGGCGTTCTCCCATAACCAGCAACAGCAAGCAACTTACTTCCCGCCAACCGTCTCCAGCACCGTCCACTTGCCGCCAACCACCTTATAGACAGTGATACCACCATCCTTCAGGTCGCCACGCGCGTCATACGCCAGCGTCTTGGTGGTCACGCCCTGCATATTGGTAGCAGCCAGCACCGGCAGGTAACGCACCGGATCGGTCGACCCGGCCTTGACCATGGCGGACATCATCGCGGTGGCGCCGTCATAGGCGTACGGCGAGTAGGTCTGCACCTTCGAGCCGAAGCGCTTCTCGTATTTCTTCTCGTAGTTGGCGCCGCCGGGCATCTGGTCCAGCGGCAGGCCGGCCAGCGACACCACCGTGCCTTCCGCAGCCGGGCCGGCGAGCTTCAGGAAGTTGTCGGTCTTGGACATTTCGCCCGACACCAGCGGGGCCTTCATGCCCAGCTCCTTGACCTGCTTGGCCATCGGCGCGGACTGGGTCTCGGCGCCGCCGTAGAAGATGATGTCCGGGTTGCTGCGCTTGATGTTGGTCAGCACGGCCTTGAAGTCCACCGCCTTGTCGTTGGTGAACTCGCGGCGCACGACCTTGCCGCCGGCGGCCTTGGCGGCCTTCTCGAACTCGTCGGCCAGGCCCTGGCCGTAGGCGGTGCGGTCATCGACGATGGCGATGTTCTTCGCGCCCAGCTTCTTCACCACGAAGGCGCCGATCACCGAACCCTGCTGGGTGTCGGAGGTCATCATGCGGAAGGTGGTCTTGAAGCCTTGCTTGGTGTATTCCGGCGCGGTCGCCATGGCGATCTGCGGAATGCCGGCGCGGTTGTAGACCATCGACGCCGGGATGGTGGTGCCCGAGTTGAAATGGCCAAGCATGCCCTGGATGCCGTTATCCACCAGCTTCTGCGCCACCACCGAACCGGTCTTCGGGTCAGCCTGGTCGTCTTCGGAGACCAGCACGAACTTGACTTCCTTGCCGCCGATCTTGGGCTTGGTGGCGTTCATGTCCTCGATTGCGAGGACGATGCCGTTCTGCATGTCCTTGCCGTACTGCGCCTGGCCACCGGTCATCGGGCCGGCAAAGCCCAGCTTGATTTCCTGCGCCTGCGCGAACGCGGCGGAGGCGGCGGTCAGGCCGGCCAGGGTCAGGGCAACGGTCATTGCCGTCTTGTGGAATGTCGAGTTCATCAGATCTCCTTGGGTCCCAAATGGTGCCGATGTGGTGCCGTTGCCGGCAGTTATATTGGCGCGGCCTGGCAGTGCCGCGCCTTGCTTCCTGTGCGCAACGGTGCGGGATCGCCGCCACCGCTGCGCGCTTCGACATGACGACGTCCGAGGGTTGCCTCAGCCGATCGTCATCAAACTGGCATTGCCGCCCGCGGCCGCGGTGTTGACCGAGAGTGAGCGCTCGATCAGCAAACGGTCGAGCGCGATATTCGGTTCACCTTGCGCCAGGCCCTGCACGCCGATGATCGGGCCGGGGCGCACAGCCACCTGTTCGCACACTGTGCGCAGCTGGTCGGAGTCGCCGTGGTGCAGCACCGCATCGATAGCGTGGTCCGCCGCGGTCCAGTCGGCCACCATGCGGACGCGCGATTGTACGCCCTTAGGCAGGCGCGCAAACAGCTCCCGGCTGACAGGGTTTTCCGGCCATACGGCGTCGGCGCCGACGGTCAGCACGGCGCCCAGCTGCAGGGCCAGGTCGGCCTCCTGCGCGGCCAGGCACAGCACGCGCCCACGAGGCAGCAGGGTGTAGGTGTTGCGCTCGCCGGTGGGGCCGGGCAGCGTCACGTTCAGGCCCGAGGGCGATGCCTCGGCCAGGCGCTCGCACGCGGCGGCCGCCGCCGGCAGCTCGGCCCTGGCCCAGGCCTGGAAGGCCGCCGCGGCCTCGTCGCGCAGCGCGGCTGCCTCGGCGCCGCCGGCCGCGTCCGACGCGCGCAGGCTGCGTACCACCGCATCCTGCGGGCAGACCGACAGCAGGCGGTGCAGGTACAGCGGGCCGCCCGCCTTCGGGCCGGTGCCCGACAGCCCTTCGCCGCCGAAGGGCTGCACGCCCACCACGGCGCCGACGATATTGCGGTTGACATACAGGTTGCCCACATGGGCACGGCTGACGATGTACGAGATGGTCTCGTCGATGCGGGTATGGATGCCCAGCGTCAGGCCGTAGCCGGTGGCGTTGATCTGGCTGACCATGGTGTCCAGCGCCGCGCGCGGGAAGCGCACCACGTGCAGCACCGGGCCGAACACCTCGCGCTTGAGTTCTTCGATGCTGTCCAGTTCGATCAGCGTCGGCGGCACGAAGGTGCCGTTGCGGCAGCTGGCACCCTGCGCGGCGTTGGGGTCGGCCTGGTGGACACGGCGGCCCTTGGCGCGCATGGCGTCGACATGGCGCACGATATTGCCGCGCGCTTCTTCGTCGATCACCGGGCCGACGTCGGTCGACAGCCGGTCCGGGTTGGCCATGTTCAGTTCCTGCATGGCGCCCTTGAGCATTTCCAGCACGCGGTCGGCGACGTCTTCCTGCAGGCACAGCACGCGCAGCGCCGAGCAGCGCTGGCCGGCCGAATCGAAAGCAGAGCTGAGGACATCGCCCACCACCTGCTCAGCCAGCGCCGACGAGTCGACGATCATCGCGTTCTGCCCGCCGGTCTCTGCGATCAGCGGGATCGGGCGGCCGGCGGCGTCCAGGCGGCCGGCGACATTGCGTTGCAGGATGCGCGCGACTTCGGTCGAGCCGGTGAACATCACACCCTTGACGCGGGCATCGCCCACCAGCGCGGCGCCCACCGTCTCGCCGCGGCCCGGCAGCAGCTGCACCGCGCCGGCCGGAACGCCGGCTTCGCGCAGCAGGCGCACGGCGGCGGCAGCGATCAGCGGGGTCTGCTCGGCGGGCTTGGCCAGCACCGGGTTGCCGGCGGCCAGCGCCGCGGCCACCTGGCCGGTGAAGATCGCCAGCGGGAAGTTCCACGGGCTGATGCAGACCACCGGGCCCAGCGGGCGGTGGGTCTCGTTGTCGAAGCTGCGGCGCACCTCGGCGGCGTAGTAGCGCAGGAAGTCCACGGCTTCGCGCACTTCGGCGATGGCGTTGGAGAAGGTCTTGCCGGCCTCGCGCATGATGATGCCCATCAGCGACTGCATCTGGGCTTCCATCAGGTCGGCGGCGCGTTCCAGCGCGGCCGCGCGCACGTCCGGCGGCGTCGCCTGCCAGATCGGCGCGGCATTGATGGCGGCCTGCAGCGCGGCGTCGACCTCGGCCTGGCCGGCCTCGGTGACATGGCCCACCACGTCGCGGTGGTCGGCCGGGTTCAGCACCGGCGCGGTCATGGCGTCGGCAGCGCGCGGCACCTCGGCGCCCAGCAGCGGCTCGGCTACGGCGCGTTCGCTGGTGCCGGCGAGCAGCGCCGACGACAGCGAGGCCAGCCGGTGTTCATTCGCGAGATCGATGCCGGCCGAGTTGGGACGGCTCTTGCCATACAGCGTGCGTGGCGACGGGATGCGCGGGTGCGGCAGGCCCAGCACGCCTTCATCGCGGTGCATGGCCTCAACCACGGCGACCGGGTCGGCCACCAGCTCGTCCAGCGAGATGGTGTCGTCGGCGATGCGGTTCACGAACGAGGTATTGGCGCCGTTCTCCAGCAGGCGGCGCACCAGGTAGGCCAGCAGCGTTTCATGCGTGCCGACCGGCGCGTAGATGCGGCACGGGCGGTTGAACTTGCCGTCCGCAGTGGCGCCAACCACCTGGTCGTACAGCGGCTCGCCCATGCCGTGCAGGCACTGGAACTCATACTGGCCGGGATAGTAGCTGTGGCCGGCGATCTGGTAGATGGCCGACAGCGTATGCGCATTGTGCGTGGCGAACTGCGGGTAGATCGCGTCCGGCACCGACAGCAGCTTGCGCGCGCAGGCGATGTACGACACGTCGGTGTAGACCTTGCGCGTGTAGACCGGGTAGCCTTCCAGGCCGTCGACCTGGGCGCGCTTGATCTCGCTGTCCCAGTACGCGCCCTTGACCAGGCGGATCATCAGGCGGTGGCGGCTGCGGCGGGCCAGGTCGATCAGGTAGTCGATCACGAACGGGCAGCGCTTCTGGTAGCCCTGCACCACGAAGCCGATGCCGTTCCAGCCAGCCAGCTCGGGCTCGAAGCACAGGCGTTCCAGCAGATCCAGCGAGATCTCCAGGCGGTCGGCTTCCTCGGCGTCGATATTGATGCCAATGTCGTACTGGCGTGCCAGCAGCGTCAGCGACTTCAGGCGCTCATACAGCTCGCCCACCACGCGCTCATGCTGCGCGCGGCTGTAGCGCGGGTGCAGCGCCGACAGCTTGATCGAGATGCCCGGGCCTTCATAGATGCCGCGCCCGCGCGAGGCCTGGCCGATGGCGTGGATGGCCTGCTCGTAAGAGGCCAGGTAGCGCTGCGCGTCGGCCTCGGTCATGGCGGCCTCGCCCAGCATGTCGTAGGAGTAGCGGAAGCCTTCGGCCTCGTACTTGCGCGCGTTGGCCAACGCCTCGGAGATGGTTTCGCCGGTGACGAACTGCTCGCCCATCAGGCGCATGGCCATGTCCACGCCCTTGCGGATCAGCGGCTCGCCGCCCTTGCCGATGATGCGCGTGAGCGCCTTGGTGAGGCCCGATTCGGTGTGGGTGGCGACCAGCTTGCCGGTCAGCAGCAGGCCCCAGGTGGCGGCGTTGACGAACAGCGACGGGCTCTGGCCCAGGTGCGACTGCCAGTTGGCGCCGCTGATCTTGTCGCGGATCAGTGCATCGCGGGTGGCCTTGTCGGGAATGCGCAGCAGCGCCTCGGCCAGGCACATCAGCGCCACGCCTTCCTGCGACGACAGCGAGAACTCCTGGATCAGGCCCTGCACCAAGCCTTCGCGGCCGGTGCCGACCTTCTGCTCGCGCAGCCGCGTGGCCAGGGTCTTGGCCATCTTGATGGCAGCCTCGCCTTGCTGCAGCGGCAGGCGCGCCTGCTCCAGCAGCACCGGCACGCAATCGGTTTCCGGGCGCCGATAGGCAGAGGTAATGGCGGCACGCAGCACTGATTGCGGCTGGATGCTTTGGGCGAACTCCAGGAATGGCTGCGGCGCATCGCCATGGACCAGCTCGGCGCCGTCGGCGCCATCCGCGTCGGCGCTACCGGCGGCGCCGGTCTCGTGCGGCAGGTGGCCGCGCTCGATCTGCTCGAGGTAGGTGAAGATGGCCTGCTTGATCAGCCAGTGCGGCGTGCGGTCAATGGATTGGGCAGCGCGCTTGAGGCGGTCGCGCGAGGCGTCGTCGAGCTTGACGCCGAGAGTGGTAGTGGCCATGCGGGCAATTCTCCGAAAGACTGGAGCCGCCGCCGGTGCTACCTCGTCCATGCCGGCAGGCACGGGCGCGCGACCGGCCGCAGCCTGTGAGCTGGCGCGATCTTACTCCCGAAAATCACCAAGGTGCAACCTAGTGCAACCCTATCGAAAACCCTAATGCCAGGGTTGCACCTTTTGCCGCCACGCCAGCCGGCTCAGATCCGCAACGGATCGATCTCAAGCTGCCAGCGCACCCCTTTTGCCTCCGTCCCCACATCTGCGAAAGTCTGTACCCACTCAGCCACGAAGCGTTGCAGGACCGGCCGCGAGGTGGCCTCCACCAGCATCTGCGCACGCTCCCGGTTGAAGATGCGCACCATCGACATCGGCACCGGGTCGTGCAGTTGCACCTCGGCTGCCAGTTCGCAGGTTTCGGCGTGCCGGCGCGCCACTTCCAGGAACTGCAGCGCCCGTTCCAGCTGGCCATGTTCGGCGGTTACCAGCACCTGGTAGCAGAACGGGGGCAACCCGGCCTGGCGTCGCTCGCGCAACTGGCTGGCCGCGAATCCATCATAGTCGTGGCGCGTCAGCGCCTGCAATGCCGGGGTGTCCGGGTAGCGTGTCTGGATTAGCACCTCGCCCGGCAGGCCGGCCCGCCCTGCCCGCCCGGCCACCTGCATCAGCGAGGCGAACAGGTGCTCGGCGGCGCGGAAGTCGTGGCTGAACATGGCCGCGTCCGGATGGACGATGCCGACCAGGGTCACGCGCTGGAAGTCGTGCCCCTTGGCCACCATCTGCGTGCCCACCAGGATGTCGACATCGCCGGCGTGGACCTCGTCGAACATGGCCTGCGCGCTGCCCTTGCGGCGCGTGGAATCTGCGTCGATGCGGGCGATGCGGGCCTGCGGGAAGCGCGCCGCCAATGCCTCTTCGATACGCTGCGTGCCGCGCCCCAGCGGCGCGATGTCGACATTGCCGCAGTCCGGGCAGTGGTGCGGCACCGGCGCCTCCAGGCCACAGTGGTGGCAGCGCAGGCGCCGCTCGGGGCGGTGCAGCACCAGGTACGCCGAGCAGCGCGGGCAGCCCGACAGCCAGCCGCAGCTGTCGCAGGCAATCACGGGCGCGTACCCGCGGCGGTTCAGGAACAGCAGGCTCTGCTCGCCGCGCGCCAGGCGCGCGTCGATGGCGTCCAGCAGCGGCACCGACAACCCTTCGAACAGCGCGCGCTGGCGCTGGCGCTCGTGGTTCAGGTCGACCAGGCGCACCGTTGGCAGGGTCGCTTCGGCCTGGGCGCGCTCGCGTAGCAACAGCTTGCGGTATGTGCCCTGCCCGGCCCGCCACCAGGTCTCCATCGACGGCGTGGCCGAACCCAGCACCACGGCAATGCCGCGCTGCTTGGCGCGCCACACCGCCAGGTCGCGCGCGGAGTAGCGCAGCCCTTCCTGCTGCTTGTAGGAAGTGTCGTGTTCCTCGTCGACCACGATCAGCGCCAGCGCCGGCAGCGACGCCATCACGGCCATGCGCGTGCCCAGCACGATGCGGGCCTCGCCGCGGTGCGCGGCCAGCCACTGCAGGCTGCGCTCCTGGTCGGCCAGGCCGCTGTGCAGCACCGCCAGCGGCAGGTGTGGGAAGCGCGCGGCGATGCGGGCCTGCAACTGCGGGGTCAGGTTGATTTCAGGCACCAGCATCAGCACCTGGGCCTGGGGGTCGCGTTCGAGCACAGCCTGCATCGCATGCAGGTAGACCTCCGTCTTGCCGCTGCCGGTCACCCCGTGCAGCAGGAACGGCGCAAAGCCTTCGGCCTCGGCAATGGCCTGCACCGCGGCGCGCTGCTCGTCGTGCAGCGGCGGCGCGGCCGATGGCGGCTGCGCGGGGTCGGTCAGCAGCAGGGTGCGCGCGGTGCGGCTGGCCCTGACCCAGCCGGCGGCCTGCCATTCGGCCAGCCGCGCCGGTGCCGCCGCGCACAACAAGCGGGCGTCGGCCAGCGTCAGCGGCTCGGTCGCGGGGGCGCGCTCGGCCAGCGCCTGCGCCAGGGCGCGCACGCTGCGTGCGCGTGGCGGCACGGCAGCCAGCAGGGCCTCCGCATGCTCGTGCAACAGGCGGTATTCGTCGGTGCGGGCACGCTGGGCCAGGCCTGGCCAACTCTCGGCCTCACGCAAGGCCGGCGGCAAGGCCGGCAGCATCACTTCGCCCAGGCGGCGCTGGTAGTAGCGCGCGGCAAAGGCGGCCAGCTCGATCCAGTCGGGCTGCAGCGGCGGCATCCAGTCCAGGCGCTGCGCCACCGGGCGCAGCCGCTCGGCGGGCACATCGGAGTTGTCGGCGTACGCCACCGCCACACCGACCATGCTGCGGCGGCCGAACGGCACCACCACCAGGTCACCCGGGGCGACCTCAGGCGTGGCGAGATAGTCGAAACTGTCGTCGGCGGGGGTGTCCAGCGCGACCCGGATGACTGGCCGGGCGGCGGCGGACGGCATCACGGCGCCTACCGCCGTGCTGTCCTCAAACAATGGGAGCGCGCCGCTAGCTGGCGCCATGCGGCCCTTCCTGGTGCATCGCCTTTGCGCAACCTTTGTGCAACGGGAGGCGGGCGTACTGAGGGTGGAAATCTAGTGTGCGGCGCAACATCAACTTAAAGTAAAACTTCAAATGTGGCCCTAAGTCGATGATAGATGACTGGTTTTCCACTATTTCCATCGCCCCTGTGGATAACTTTGTTGAAAAGTCGCACTGGCTGGCCGGAAAGCCCCGAGTAACAAGGGATCCACCGGCATCGGACCTTCCTTTGCAAATCTTCCAAATCCTTAAAAATCAAGGGCTTGCAAACCTCCCCCAGATAGGTTAGGGAATAACCCTGTCCCGCACTGCGGCAAACCTATCGGTGTGCATAAGTCAAGTGCCGCCAGTCAAGCCCGAGCACCTTTTTGGCGAATGCTGGCGAAAAAGTTAACTTGACAGGGTCCAGCGGCGCGGCTCCCGCAGCACTGGGTACGCTCGCGCGCCGGTGCGCTGCAGCGCAGGGCGCTGCAGCAGCAGGCAGGGCGGCCGCATACTGTCACCATCACTTCTGCACAGCGCGCAGCTGGCGGCTGTGGCGATGCACTTCGTCCACCAGCACCGAAACGTTCTCAGGCGGCGTGAACTGCGAAATGCCGTGGCCCAGGTTGAACACGTGGCCATCACTGCCCCCGGCCGCGGCATAGCTGTCCAGCACGCCGCGCACCTGCTCGCGAATCGCGGCCTCGGGGGCGAACAGCACAGTCGGGTCGATATTGCCCTGGAGCGCCACGCGCCCGCCGGTGCGCCGGCGCGCTTCGGCCAGGTTGACGGTCCAGTCCAGCCCGATCGCGTCGGCGCCGGTGTCAGCCAGCGCCTCGAGCCACAGGCCGCCGCCCTTGGTAAAGACGATCGCGGGCACCTGCTGGCCATCGTGCTCGCGCTTCAGGCCGGCCAGCACGCGGCGCATATAGGACAGCGAGAACGCCTGGTACATGCCGTCGGCGAGCGCCCCGCCCCAGGTGTCGAAAATCATCACGGCCTGCGCGCCGGCTTCGATCTGGGCATTCAGGTACGCCGTCACCGCCTGGGCGTTGATCTCGAGAATGCGGTGCATCAGGTCCGGGCGGCCATACATCATCGCCTTGACCGTGCGGAAGTCGTCCGAGCCGCCGCCTTCGACCATGTAGCACGCCAGCGTCCAGGGGCTGCCGGAAAAGCCGATCAGCGGCACGCGCTGGCGGCCATCCTGGACCAGTGCGCGGCGGATCTCGCTCACGGCGTCAAACACATATTGCAGCGACGCCATGTCCGGCACGGCGAGGTTCTGCACGTCGGCTTCGGTGCGCAGCGGATGCGCAAAGCGCGGGCCCTCGCCCTGCGCGAACGACAGGCCCAGGCCCATCGCGTCGGGCACGGTCAGGATGTCGGAAAAGAGAATGGCCGCGTCCAGCGGATAGCGGTCCAGCGGCTGCAGTGTCACCTCCGTGGCGTAGGCCGGATTCTTGGCCAGCCCGAGGAAGCTGCCAGCGCGGGCGCGCGTGGCGTTGTACTCGGGCAGGTAGCGGCCCGCCTGGCGCATCAGCCACAGCGGCGTGTATTCGGTCGGCTGGCGGCGCAGCGCGCGCAGGAAGGTATCGTTCTGCAGTGCGGTCATGGTCATCCTCGTAAGACCGCCATTCTAAGGGATCGCTGCGAGTGGATGCCGCTCAGACGTCGTCGATCATTCCGGCGAAGGCCGATGCGGCACGCCGCATCCATTCGCGCGCGCGTTCGGCATCGGGCTGCAGCCGCGCGAAGCCGTGGGTCATGCCGCTGGCCTCGATGGTAATCACCGGGGCGTCGTGGCGCACCAGGAAGTCGGCATAGGCCAGGCCGTCGTCGCGCAGCACATCGTGCGCGGCCACCATCAGCACGGTGGCGGGCGGGCGCACCGGCGGCGCGGCCATCAGGTGCACGCGGGGGTCGGGGTGGGCGGCGCCCTGCGCCAGGGCTTCGGCGCCGATGAAGTGGGTCCAGAACCAGGCCATCTCGTCACGCGTCAGGCCAGGACCATCGGCAAAGGCGCGGTAGCTTTCGGTGCTGAGCACCGGCGCCGTCACCGGATAGATCAGCAGCTGCGCATCGACCCGCACCGCGCTGCCGCCGTTGAGCTGCTGCGCTGCCTGCGCCGCCAGGTGGGCGCCGGCGCTGTCGCCCGCCACGGCCAGGATGTCGGTCGCCAGCCCGAGTGCCAGGCGTTGCCCGGCGAACCACACCACGGCCTCGGCGGCATCGTCGCAGGGTGCCGGAAACGCGTGTTCGGGGGCCAGGCGGTAGTCGACGCTGGCCACCGCGCAGCCCGTGTCGGCCGCCAGCAAGGCGGCAACCGTATGGTGCGTCTGCGGCGAGCCAATCACCCAGCCGCCACCGTGGAAGTAGACCACCAGCCGCGGGGCTGCCTCGCCGGCGGGGCGGAACAGCCTGGCGCCCAGCGTGCGGCCGGCGAGCGCAAGCTCCAGGTCCTGCACCGAGATGCCGGCCGGATCCGGCAACAGCGACGCGGCCGCGATCTCGGCAAAGCGGGTCCGCTGTGCGGGAATGTCGGCCGGCGTGGGCGCATTGGCGTAGCGCTCCGCCAGGCGGCGGTAATAGGCAAGCAGTTGCGGATCGATGGCCATGGTTGGCGGCTGATGGGAAAGCGGAAAGTAGAAGCGGCGCCGGGCGGGAATCAGTCCAGCCCGAGCTGGTGCGTCAGCTCGACCTTGCTGCAGCAATCCTGCACCGCCAGCAGGCCGGCATCCGATGCGCGGCGCACGGCCTGGTCGTTGACGATGCCCAGCTGCAGCCAGACACCTTGTGCGCCAATGGCGATGGCCTCATCGACCACGCCGGGCGTTTCCCCGGCACGGCGGAAGATGTCGACCCACGCGATGGGGCTGCCTGCTGCCGCGGCAGCGTCGGCGGCTTCGCGCAGCGTGGCGTGGCAGGTCTCGCCCAGAATGCGTTCGCCGGCATGGCGCGGATTGACCGGCACGATCCGGAAGCCGTGGTCCTGCAGGAACTCCGCAACCTCATGGCTGGGACGCTCCGCACGGTCGGACAGACCGACCACGGCAACGGTCTTCATCGCCAGCATGGCTTGTATGGCTTGCTGCATCTCAGGGCGCATCGCGTCTCCGGTGGATAAGGGCGGGCCCGCGGACATGCAAGAACGCAACGCGAAAGCCACAGGCGTTCCGAATCGTAACCGGAATTGTCACGCAGGGATTGGTGGGGGAGCGAACACGGAAATCGCGTCATCAAAGATAAGGCAACGGCACGTTTCTGCGGCTAACGTGATGCGAACGCGTGCAGATATGCCGAACACGCCAGATCCCGACGCCTCAGGCTTTCAACTTCTTGCAAAACGATACATTTTGTTACTGCGATGCCGGGGAGTTTCCCCCACAATGCATTGACACACCCGCTGTCCGGCGTGTGGCGCCCCAGTGAATAACGCTGTGCAGACTTAAAGGGGCGTGGTGAAGAAAGCCTTTTTGAAACGTTTCTGGCAGTAACCCGATTGTCCGATCCGGCAGATCGCCGCTGGACCGGAGTACCAGGCAGACCTTTGCAGCGCGTGGCCTTTGCGGCCTCTGGTCGGATATTGGATATCCGTTGCGCCTTGATTGTCGGCCTGGACCGAACCCGTTCCTTCGAATTGACCCCTCGAAGGGATTTTCCCGTCCGCGCGGAGCCTCCCCGGCCCGCGCGCTTTTTTTTGTCCAGGCAGGACAAAAGCATATCGCCACGCCCAAAAAAAGGCAGCCATGTGGCTGCCTTTTTTCATTGTCGCGCCAGAAAAACAACAGCGCGACACCCCACTAATTGCTTACTTCTTACGACGCAGGCGGGCGATGGCAGCCAGTTGGGCAGCCGCCACGGCGAGCTCGCTCTGAGCGCGTGCCAGATCCAGATCGCTGCTCTGGTTCTGCATCAGCTCTTCGGCAGCACGCTTGGCTTCCTGCGCCTTGGCTTCGTCCAGGTCGCCACCGCGGATAGCGGTGTCGGCCAGCACGGTGACGTGCTTGGGCTGGACTTCGAGAATACCGCCGGCAACGAACACGAACTCTTCGCTGCCGTCTTCTTTCTCGATCCGCACCGCACCCGGCTGGATGCGCGTGATCAGCGGCGTGTGGCCCGGCAGAATGCCCAGCTCACCCGACTCGCCCGGCAGCGCCACGAACTTCGCCTGGCCGGAGAAGATCGACGCTTCCGCGCTGACGACGTCTACAAGAATGGTTGCCATGTGAAATCCTTTGTCCAATCGCTTCGCTTCAGACGGCCGGACGCGCGACGCGGCCGGCCGTCACCCCCACCGCGAGGCGGGAGTGACAAAGCCAGGCTTACTGGAGCTTCTTGGCCTTTTCGAAGGCTTCGTCGATCGAGCCGACCATGTAGAACGCCTGCTCGGGCAGGTGATCGCACTCGCCCTCGACCAGCATCTTGAAGCCGCGGATGGTTTCCTTCAGCGGCACGTACTTGCCCGGCGAACCCGTGAACACTTCTGCCACGTGGAACGGCTGCGACAGGAAACGCTGGATCTTACGAGCGCGGTTCACTGCCAGCTTGTCTTCCGGCGACAGCTCGTCCATGCCCAGAATTGCGATGATGTCGCGCAGTTCCTTGTAGCGCTGCAGGGTCTGCTGAACGCCTCGCGCCACGTCGTAGTGCTCCTGGCCAACGACTTGCGGGTCCATCTGACGCGAGGTCGAGTCGAGCGGGTCCACGGCAGGGTAGATACCGAGAGCGGCGATGTCACGCGACAGCACCAGGGTCGAGTCCAGGTGCAGGAAGGTGGTGGCCGGCGACGGGTCGGTCAGGTCATCCGCGGGTACGTACACGGCCTGGATCGAGGTGATCGAGCCAGTCTTGGTCGAAGTGATGCGCTCCTGCAGCTTGCCCATTTCTTCAGCAAGCGTCGGCTGGTAGCCGACCGCGGAAGGCATACGGCCCAGCAGTGCCGACACTTCGGTACCAGCCAGCGTGTAGCGGTAGATGTTGTCGACGAAGAACAGGATGTCGCGGCCCTCGTCGCGGAACTTCTCGGCCATGGTCAGGCCGGAAAGTGCCACGCGCAGACGGTTGCCCGGCGGCTCGTTCATCTGGCCGAATACCATGGCCACCTTGTCGAGCACGTTCGAGTCCTTCATTTCGTGGTAGAAGTCGTTCCCTTCACGGGTACGCTCGCCCACGCCGGCGAACACCGACAGACCGCTGTGCTGCTTGGCGATGTTGTTGATGAGCTCCATCATGTTGACGGTCTTGCCCACGCCGGCGCCACCGAACAGGCCCACCTTGCCGCCCTTGGCGAACGGGCAAATCAGGTCAATCACCTTGATGCCGGTTTCGAGCAGGTCAGTGGAAGGCGACAGTTCGTCGAACTTCGGTGCCTTCTGGTGAATCGCGCGCCTCTCGTCGGAAGCGATCGGGCCAGCTTCGTCGATGGGGCGGCCCAGGACGTCCATGATGCGGCCCAACGTGCCTTGACCCACCGGCACCGAGATCGGCGCGCCGGTGCTCTTCACCGCCATGCCGCGGCGCAGGCCGTCCGACGAACCGAGGGCAATGGTACGCACCACGCCGTCGCCCAGCTGTTGCTGTACTTCGAAGGTCAGACCCTTCTCGGCGAACGAGGCGTCGTTGCTGTCTTCCAGCACGAGCGCGTCATACACCTTCGGCATTGCGTCGCGGGGGAACTCGATGTCCACCACGGCGCCAATACACTGCACAATATTTCCGATACTCATTTCGTATCTCCGATAGCTTGAATTCTTGACGCCTTAGACCGCAGCTGCACCGCTGACGATTTCCGACAGTTCCTTCGTAATCGCGGCCTGACGGGTCTTGTTGTAGACCAGTTGCAGTTCGCCGATCACGTTCTTGGCATTGTCAGACGCAGCCTTCATGGCCACCATGCGCGCCGATTGCTCGGACGCCATGTTCTCGGCCACGGCCTGGAACACCAGCGCCTCGACGTAGCGGACGAGCAGCTCTTCCACTACAGTCTGAGCGTCGGGCTCGTAGATGTAATCCCACGAGTAGGCGCGCTTTTCATCTTCGGTCTGGACCAGCTTGTCGGCGGCGAGCGGCAGCAGCTGCTCAACCATCGGTTCCTGCTTCATCGTATTGATGAACTTGGTGTACGCCAGGTACACCGCATCGACTTCGCCATTGGTGAAAGCGTCGAGCTGGACCTTGATCGCGCCGATCAGCTTTTCCAGATGCGGGGTGTCACCGAGGTGCACCACGTGCGAAACCACCTTGGCGCCGATCCGGCCCAGGAACTGCATGCCCTTGGTGCCGATGGCAGTGGCTTGCACTTCGACGCCGCGGCCTTGCAGGGACTTCAGTTCATGGGTAACCGAGCGCAACACGTTCGTGTTCATGCCGCCGCACAGCCCCTTGTCGGTCGAGACCACGATCATGCCGACGCGCTTGACGTCGCGTTCCTGCATGAACGGGTGCTTGAACTCGGGGTTGGCCGTAGCCAGGTGCGCCGCAATGTTGCGCACCTTCTCGGCATAGGGACGGGCATTGCGCATCCGCTCCTGCGCCTTGCGCATCTTGGACGCGGCGACCATCTCCATCGCCTTGGTGATCTTGCGCGTGTTCTGCACGCTCTTGATCTTGGTTCGAATTTCTTTCGTTCCGGCCATATCTTCCTCTCCATCCGAACCAGCGCCGCGCCGGCGTGAGCCGGGCGCGGCGGCGGTGTCGTGGAATCACGCGGTTAGAACGCGGCGGACTTCTTGAAATCCTCGACGGCGGCACGCAGGACGGGTTCATCTTCCTTCGAGAGCAGCTTGGTCTCTTCGATGCGGTTGATGAGGTCGGCGTACTTGGTCTTCAGATGGTCGTGCAGGCCCTTCTCGAACGGCAGAATGTCCTTCACTTCCACGTTGTCGAGGAAGCCGTTGTTGGCGGCGAACAGCGACGCGGCCAGCTGCCACACCTGCTGCGGCTGGTATTGCGGCTGCTTGAGCAGTTCGGTCACGCGGCGGCCGCGCTCGAGCTGCTTGCGGGTGGCGTCGTCCAGGTCCGAGGCGAACTGCGCGAACGCAGCCAGTTCACGGTACTGGGCCAGGTCGGTACGGATACCGCCGGACAGGTTCTTCACCACCTTGGTCTGTGCAGCACCACCCACGCGCGACACCGAGATACCGGCGTTGATAGCGGGGCGGATACCGGCGTTGAACAGGTCGGTTTCCAGGAAGATCTGGCCGTCCGTGATCGAGATCACGTTGGTCGGCACGAACGCGGACACGTCGCCGGCCTGCGTTTCGATCACCGGCAGCGCAGTCAGCGAACCGGTCTTGCCCTTGACGGCACCGTTGGTGAACTTCTCGACGTAGTCTTCGTTCACGCGGGCAGCACGCTCCAGCAGGCGCGAGTGCAGGTAGAACACGTCGCCCGGGTAGGCTTCGCGGCCCGGCGGGCGGCGCAGCAGCAGCGACACCTGGCGGTAGGCCCAGGCTTGCTTGGTCAGGTCGTCATAGACGATCAGCGCGTCTTCGCCGCGGTCGCGGAAGTACTCGCCCATGGTGCAGCCGGCGTAGGCAGCCAGGTACTGCATGGCGGCCGAGTCCGAAGCGGCGGCGGCCACGACGACGGTGTATTCCATCGCGCCGTGCTCTTCCAGCTTGCGCACTACGTTGGCGATCGTCGAAGCCTTCTGGCCGATTGCCACGTACACGCAGAAGACGCCCTTGCCCTTCTGGTTGATGATGGCGTCGACAGCCACGGCGGTCTTGCCGGTCTGACGGTCGCCAATGATCAGCTCACGCTGGCCACGGCCGATCGGCACCATCGAGTCGATCGACTTCAGGCCGGTCTGCACCGGCTGGCTCACCGACTGACGTGCGATCACGCCCGGGGCCACCTTCTCGATCACGTCGAATTCCTTCGCGTTGATCGGGCCCTTGCCGTCGATCGGCTGGCCCAGCGTGTTGACCACGCGGCCCAGCAGTTCCTTGCCCACCGGCACCTGCAGAATGCGGCCGGTGCACTTGACCGTATCGCCTTCCGAGATGTGTTCGTACTCGCCCAGCACCACGGCGCCGACCGAGTCGCGCTCGAGGTTCAGCGCGAGGCCGAAGGTGTTGCCGGGGAATTCCAGCATCTCGCCCTGCATCACGCCGGACAGGCCATGCACGCGGCAGATGCCATCGGTCACGGAGATCACCGTGCCGGTATTGCGCACTTCAGCTTCAGCGCCAAGGCCCGAGATGCGGGTCTTGATCAGCTCGCTGATTTCTGAGGGGTTCAGTTGCATCACAATGCTCCTAATTCTTCAATCCGTCGGACGGCCGCTCAGGCGGCGGTCAGCGCGGTTTGCATGGCTGCCAGGCGCGCACGCACGGAGGTGTCGAGCACTTCGTCGCCAACCTTGACGCTGACGCCGCCGATCAGGGACGGGTCCACCGCCACCTGCGCGTACAGCTTGCGGCCGAACTTGCGTTCGAGTGCGGCGACGAGGTCGTTCAGCTGACCATCTTCCAGCGGGAAAGCGCTGGTGATCTCAACATCGGACGAGCCTTCGCGGGCGTTCTTGAGCGCATGGAACTGTTCGGCGATGTCGGGCATCACCGACAGGCGGCCGTTATCCACCAGCAGCTGCACGAAGCGGCGCGCTTCGTCGCTGACCGGGGACTTCAGCACCGACAGGAACAGTTCAGCCAGCTTTGCGCCGGGAACGTTCGGATCGTCGGCGACCGCCTTCATGTCGGGATTGGCAGCAACCTGCCCCATCTCCGACACCAGCTCGGACCATGCACCCAGATTGCCTGCGCTCGATTCGCTGGCGACGCGGAACAGCGCCTCAGCGTAGGGACGGGCAATGGTTGCGGTTTCAGCCATGATTAGAGCTCAGCCTTGAGTTGATTGAGCAGGTCGGCGTGGACCTGCGCGTTCACTTCACGCTTGAGGATCTGCTCGGCACCCTTGACGGCCAGCACGGCAACCTGGTCACGCAGATCTTCGCGTGCACGGGTAACCTGCTGGTCTGCTTCGGCCTTGGCCTGGGCAATGATGCGGGCGGCTTCTGCCTGGGCGTTTTGCTTGATCTCGTCCGCCGTCAGCTGGGCGCGCTTCTCGGCGTCAGCGACGCGTTGAGCACCCTCGGTGCGGGCTTCGGCCATAGCCTGGTCCACACGCTTGTTGGCGAGTTCGAGCTCGGCCTTGCCCTTCTCGGCAGCGGCGAGGCCATCGGCGATCTTCTTTGCGCGTTCGTCGAGCGCCTTCACCAGCGGCGGCCAAATGAATTTGGCAACAACCCACCACAGGATGAAGAACACGACCATCTGCGCAAAAAACGTTGCGTTCAGATTCATGGTGTGTTCCTTTCGGTAATCAAACTACAGATAAATGCGCAAGGGCGGCCAGGCTAAGTGGCCCGCGCCGCCCGTCAGCATCATGCAGACCGAAAAGAATTACTTGATGACAGCCAGCAGCGGGTTGGCGAAGGCGAACAGCATTGCAACACCCACGCCGATCAGGAATGCAGCGTCGATCAGGCCAGCCAGCAGGAACATCTTGGTTTGCAGCGGGTTCATCAGCTCAGGCTGACGTGCGCAGGCTTCGATGTACTTGCCACCCATCAGGGCGATACCCAGGCAGGCGCCGATAGCGCCCAGGCCGATGATGATGCCGATACCGATGGCGGTCAGACCCTGGATGTTGGCGAGAAATGCTTGCATGATGACTCCTTTAATTTAGAGAGACTTAGAACCAAAAAACCAAAAAACCAAAAACCGAAAATCAGTGGTGATCGTGAGCCTGGCCGATGTACACCAGCGTCAGCATCATGAAAATGAAGGCCTGGAGCAGGACGATCAGGATGTGGAAGATCGCCCATACCGTGCCAGCCACCACGTGGCCGACAAAGCCCAGCGCGGACAGGTCGGCGCTGAACGTCCAGATGGAGCCCAGCAGCGCGATCAGCAGGAACACGAGTTCGCCGGCGTACATGTTGCCGAACAACCGCATGCCGAGCGAAACCGCCTTGGCCAGGAATTCGATCAGGTTCAGGACCAGGTTGAACGGGGCCAGGTACCACTTGGCGCCGAACGGGGCCGAGAACAGTTCGTGCATGAAGCCGCCCGTGCCCTTGATCTTGAAGCTGTAGTAGATCATCAGCACCAGCACCGAGCACGACATGCCCAGCGTGCCGTTCAGGTCGGCCGTGGCCACTGCGCGGTGGTGGGGAAGATGAATGTGGAAGACGCCCAGCAGGCTGTTCAGGCCGGTGACCCAGTCGACCGGAATCAGGTCGATCGCGTTCATCATGGTGATCCAGCAGAACACCATCAGCGCCAGCGGCGCAATCCACGAACGGTCGCCGTGGATGATGCCCTTGGCCTGGTCGTCGACCATCTCGACGATCATCTCGACGAAGGCCTGGAAGCGGCCCGGCACGCCGGCAGTGACGCGGCGCGCGGCAACGTACAGGAACAGCACGGCGATGGCGCCGCACAGCACGGACCAGAACACCGTGTCGTAGTTGAGCACGGAGAAATCGACCACCGACGCTTGCTTGCCGCCGACCGAGTTCAAGTTCTGCAAGTGTTCGGCGATATAGCCGGAGGGTGTCAGCGCGTGTTCGGCGCCTTGGGTAGCATCAGACATGTCGATACGAACGGTATATTGCGAAATCTTCAGGCCGCGCGTCGCCACTATCTGGCAAACGCCCGGTACGCGTCTTGCATTGCCTTCGGCGGATTCGCCGGTCACCGCAATGCAAGCGGGGTCCAACCTTGGCCGTGTCCGGTGTCACTGCCATGAAATCCGCGGTGAAACCGTCACGAAAAACTCTTGATATTCCGTTTCGGTGCCCCACCTCCGGATGAAGCACCGTTTTCAAGCGGCTGGCCTAGCGCATCGCCAGGGCCACCACCCAATATGTCTTGAGCGCCAGCAGGAACGTGACCAGCATCGGCACCCAGCGCAGATCCCGGTACAGCACCACGACCAGCACCAGCAATGCCACCGTGCCGAAGACCTTGATCGCCTCGCCCAGCACCAGTCCGCCGACCGAAGCCCGGTCGCGCGCCAGCCACAGCCGCAAGGCGAAGAATCCGCTCGGCACGAAGCACACCATGCCGCCGAACAGCGCCGACCACCCATACGGCCCGGCCTCTTTCGCAAACAGCGCCCAGCACAGTGCCGACAGCAGGGAAACCACCACCTGCGCCAGGACAATCTTGCCCGGGGTCATCCGCGAAGGGCGCAACGCGCGCTCGCCAAACAGCGTCACCGCCTCGGCGTGCGACAACGGATCGACAGCCTCTTCCTCACGGTCTGCGCCTTCTTTCCAGTCGTCCCAGTCATCTTCCTGACGGGACCCGGCGCCTCGCTGCTGACGGTCTTGAACCACTACCTGCCTGCCTCATTCCAGGCCGGAACTTTTCGGCCCGACCAGAATTCAAACCGCACGATTTTAAGGGGAACTACTGATTCGCGTCAATCTGCTTACATTTGGCTTGCAGTGCGTTGCGCACAACGGTTGCCATCACGATGCCATGATGGCTTCACGAAAATTGCGCAGCAATAATGTTTGACGTAATTGGATTGCGCAGCGAACCCTGCGCATGATGAGGGATTACCGGGCACGCCGTACGCATGCCGGCCCTTGAACCGGCCACTGCAGCGTACACGCAACAGTCATCGCGGCAATGGCCGTTAATCGCACCGAATTGCGCACGCGACGTTACGTGCGCCTTCGCATCTTGCCTCAGGCGACCTTCTGCTTTTCAGTGGATTCGCGCAGGCGCACGAGCACGCCTTCAAGCGCGTCGTTGTCGCTGAAGTGGATGGTGAGCTGGCCCTTGCCGCGCGCGCCCAGCCTGATCTGCACCGCCAGGCCCAGCGCATCTGACAATTCTTCTTCCAGCCGTGCCACGTCGCGCACGTTGTTGGCGCCCTTCTGCTTGAGCGACTTCAGGTCGAACGGCTTGAGCGTGGACGCCACCAGCTTCTCGGTCTCGCGCACCGACAGCCGCTTGTTCACGATCTGGTTGGCCAGCGTGATCTGGTTGGCGCCGTCCACCGCCAGCAGCGCGCGCGCGTGGCCCATGTCGAGGTCGCCCGCCATCAGCATGGTCTGCACCGGCGCGGCCAGGTTCAGCAGGCGCAACAGGTTCGACACCGCGCTGCGCGAACGGCCGACTGACTCGGCCGCCTGCTCATGCGTGAAACTGAACTCGCGGATCAGGCGCATGATGCCTTGCGCTTCTTCCAGCGGGTTCAGGTCTTCGCGCTGGATGTTCTCGATCAGCGCCATCGCGGCCGCGGCTTCATCGGCCACGTCCTTGACCAGCACCGGCACCTTGTCCAGACCAGCGAGCTTGGACGCACGGAAGCGCCGCTCGCCCGCGATGATTTCATAGCGGTCAGGCTCGGCCACGCGGCGCACCAGGATCGGCTGCATCAGGCCCTGCGCGCGGATGCTGGCGGCGAGCTCCTGCAGCGCACCTTCATCCATGCGCGTGCGCGGCTGGTACTTGCCCGGCTGCAACTGGGTCAGGCGCAGCACGGTGGGCGCCCCCTCCTGCTTCACCGATTCAACGATTTCGGCCGGCCCGCCCAGCAGCGCCTCGAGACCGCGGCCCAGGCCTTTTTTCTTTGCAGTGCTCATGCTTGCCCTCTCCTTCAGCCCAGCTGCCTGACGCGCGCGATCATCTCTGCGCCGAAATCCAGGTACGCTTTTGCGCCCTTCGATGACGGATCGAACGCCACGCCCGGCATGCCATAGGACGGCGCCTCTGCCAGCCGCACATTGCGCGGGATCAGGGTCTTGAAGACCTTTTCACCGAAGTGCGATTCCAGCTGCGCCGACACCTGCTGCTGAAGCGTGACGCGCGGATCGAACATGACGCGCAGCAGGCCGATCACCTGCAGGTCGCGGTTCAGGTTGGCGTGCACCTGCTTGATGGTATTGACCAGGTCTGACAGCCCTTCCAGCGCGAAGTACTCGCACTGCATCGGCACGATCACGCCGTGCGCGGCGCACAGGCCGTTCAGCGTCAGCAGCGACAACGACGGCGGGCAGTCGATCAGCACGAAGTCATATTCGTCGTTGACCTCTTCGATGGCCTGCCTGAGGCGGCGTTCGCGCTGGTCCAGCTCGACCAGTTCCACTTCCGCGCCGGCCAGTTCGCGGTTGGCGGGCAGCACGTCGTACCTGCCGGTCTCGGAACGCTGGCGCGCCAGCTTGATGCTGGCCAGGCCGACCAGCACCTGGTACACGCTGTGCTCCAGCGCCTGCTTGTCGATGCCCGAACCCATCGAGGCATTGCCCTGCGGGTCCAGGTCGACCAGCAGCACGCGCTGGTCCTGCGCGGCCAGGCCGGCGGCGAGGTTCACCGTGGTGGTGGTCTTGCCTACCCCGCCCTTCTGGTTTGCAATCACGAATACCTTGGCCATAAGCTACTGAGGCTCCTGCTTCAATTCATCCGGCCAGCGCGGGGCTGGCAGTTCGCGGCGCTGCGTGCAGCGCCGCGGCGTACGTCATGCGTGGGCGCTTGCGCGCCGCGACAGCACCACCAGGTGGCGCTCGGCATCCAGCCCGGGCACGGTGATGCGGGGCACCGCATCGACCTGCCATTGCGCCATCAGCCCGGCAGCTTCCATGCGGTCCAACTCGGCCTGAGGATAAACACCCTTCATGGCGATCAGCTTGCCGTGCGGTGCAAGAAGCTGGCCCGACAGGTTCACGAAGTCGGTCAGCTCGGCAAACGCGCGCGAGGTGATCACGGCAAAGCCATCGTTATCGTCCAGCTTTTCCACCGGCCCCCAATGTGCCGCGGCATTGGAGAGCCCGAGTTGCGCACGGCACTGGGTCAGAAAGGCGGTCTTCTTCTGCACAATGTCCACCATCAGCACCGACACGTCGGGACAGGCGATGGCCAGCGGCAGGCCGGGCATGCCGCCGCCCGAGCCCACGTCCAGTACCCTGCCCTGCGCCGGCGTCCCTACCTCTGCGGCGCGCGCGGCTTCGGCCAGTGCCGGCACGGCGGCGAGCGAGTCCAGCATGTGATGCGTAAGCATCTCATCGGGGTGGCGGATTGCGGTCAGGTTGTAGACGCCGTTCCACTTGCGCAGCAGCGCCAGGTAGGCAAACAAGGTGTCGATCTGGGCCGGCGCCAGCGCCAGCCCGATCTCGGCCAGACCGGCTTCAAGGCGACGGCGCTGCGTCGCGTCGTCGGTCATGGTGTGTCGCGGAGCGGGCACTCAGGCGGCCTCTTCGGAGTTGCCGGAAGGTGCGCCCGATTCTGCGCGCGCGCGCCCCAGCCCCTTCTTCTTCAGGTGCACCAGCAGCAGCGAGATCGCGGCCGGCGTCACGCCGGAAATGCGCGAGGCCTGGCCCAGCGTTTCCGGACGATGCTGGTTCAGCTTCTGGCTGACCTCGAAGCCCAGGCCACGCACTTCGGTGTAGTCCAGCCCTTCCGGCAGGCGCGTCGACTCATTGGCTTCCAGCTTGTCGACCTCCGCTGCCTGGCGAGCGATATAGCCGTGGTACTTGATGCCGATCTCGATCTGCTCGCGGATTTGCTCTGCCAGCATCGGCTCGGCGTCCAGCGGCGTTCCCGGGGCATGTCGGCCGCCCTGCAGCGCCATCAGTGCTTCATAGCGGACTTCTGGCCGGCGCAGCAGATCGGCCAGGCTGTACTCGCGCTCGATCGGCTTGCCCAGCAGCGGCACGGCATCTTCCGCTGGCAGCATGGCCGGGTTGACCCATGTGCTCTTCAGGCGCTCTGTTTCACGTGAAACAGCGTCGCGCTTGCGATTGAAGGCATCCCAGCGTGCGTCGTCGACCACGCCCAGTTCACGGCCGACCTCAGTCAGGCGCATATCGGCATTGTCTTCCCGCAGGCTCAGGCGAAATTCCGCGCGGCTGGTGAACATGCGGTACGGCTCAGTCACACCGCGGGTAATCAGGTCGTCGACCAGCACGCCCAGGTAGGCCTGGTCGCGGCGCGGCGTCCACGCATCGCGTTCGCGCACATAACAGCCAGCGTTGATGCCGGCCAGCAGGCCCTGCGCGGCGGCTTCTTCATAGCCGGTGGTGCCGTTAATCTGTCCCGCAAAGAACAGACCGCGGATGGCCTTGCTCTCCAGCGATGCCTTCAGCCCGCGTGGGTCGAAGTAGTCATACTCGATCGCATAGCCGGGGCGCAGGATATGCGCGTTCTCCATCCCGCGGATCGAGTGCACCAGTTCCAGCTGCACGTCGAACGGCAGGCTGGTCGAGATCCCGTTGGGGTAGAACTCGTTGGTGGTCAGGCCTTCGGGCTCCAGGAAGATCTGGTGACTTTCCTTGCTGGCAAAGCGATGGATCTTGTCCTCGATGCTGGGGCAGTAACGCGGCCCTACCCCTTCAATCACGCCGGTGTACATCGGCGAGCGGTCCAGCCCGCCACGGATGATGTCGTGGGTACGGCTGTTGGTATGGGTGATCCAGCACGGCAGCTGTTGCGGGTGCTGCTCCGGACGGCCCAGGAAGGAGAACACCGGCACCGGATTCAGGTCGCCAGGCTGCTCTTCCATCACCGAGAAATCGATGGTGCGCCCGTCAATACGCGGCGGCGTTCCGGTCTTCAGGCGGCCTTGCGGCAGCTTCAGGTCCTTCAGGCGCGCCGACAGCGACACGGCTGCCGGGTCGCCGGCACGGCCGCCGGTGTAGTTATCCAGCCCGACGTGGATCTTGCCGTCCAGGAAGGTACCGGCGGTCAGCACCACTGCGCGGGCGCGGAAGGCGATGCCCACCTGCGTCATCGCGCCGACTACGCGGTCGCCCTCCACCATCAGGTCGTCCACCGCCTGCTGGAATAGCATCAGGTTCGGCTGGTTCTCCAGCCTTGTGCGGATCGCCTTGCGGTACAGCACGCGATCCGCCTGGGCGCGCGTGGCGCGTACAGCCGGGCCCTTGCTGGAGTTCAGGATGCGGAACTGGATGCCGGACTCGTCCGTCGCGGCGGCCATGGCACCGCCCATGGCGTCCACTTCCTTGACCAGGTGCCCCTTGCCGATGCCCCCGATGGACGGGTTGCAGCTCATCTGGCCCAGCGTCTCGATGTTGTGAGTCAGCAGCAGCGTCTGGCAGCCCATACGGGCCGCGGCAAGTGCAGCTTCAGTGCCGGCATGGCCACCGCCGACGACGATGACATCGAATTCTTTTGGGTAAAGCATGGGACACCTCCTCCGGGAGGCTGGCGGGAAATACGGGAATGCGAAATTATAGCGGCAATCGACTAGCCGCTTTCCGACGGTAACCATGTTTCACGTGAAACATGGCGTTGACGATACCTGGCAAGTCGCTCGAAAGCGACGTTATGTTCCACGTGAAACAAAAAGGCCGGGCACATGGCCCGGCTGGATGTTTCACGTGGAACAAGCGCCTCAGAGCTGCGCGCGGATATAGCCGGCAACCTGCTCGGTCAGCTTGCCAAGATCGCGCTGCAAGGTGGCGAACCCGGCATTGCGCTCGCGGCTCACCTCGTCCATATACAGCGGCCGCCGGATCTCGATCTGCAGGCTATTGCGCCGCTCGGCCGGCCGGCCGATCTGCGCGATCAGCTGCACGCCCTTGTACGGGTCGTTGCGCGCCACCGTGTAACCCATGTCGCGCAGTTCCCGTTCGACCAGGTCGACCAGCCCCGGCTCGCAGGTGGTGCCATCCCGGTCGCCCAGCACAAAGTCCGCCAGCGGGTGCGGGCTGGCGATCTTGAGCCGCTCGTAGGCATTGTTGGGCATGGAGTGCAGGTTCAGGTGCCAGAGCGCGCCAAAGCGCTGGTGGGCACCCTCCACAGCCTCGGCCAGCGCCGCATGGTACGGCCGGTAGTAGCGGTCGATGCGGGCCTGCACTTCCGCCACGGACAGGCGGCGGTCATAGATCGGCGTGCTGGCGTCGACCCGGCTCCAGATCAGGCCGTAGCCCAGCTGCGTCTTCGGCCCCGGGACTAGCGCCGTCGGCCAGGTGCCGTCGAGCTGGGCCGGATCGATGTCGTCGGGCATCCGGTTCGGGTCGATATAGACCCGTGGGAAGGTGGCCGCCAGCAGCGTACCGCCTGCTGCGGGCACGGCCTCCCACAAGGCATCGACGTGGGTATCCTCGCCGCCACGCAGGCGCGCGGCCGGGATCGCCGCACCGAAGTCAGCCGGGTACGCGGTACCGCTGTGCGGCGAGTCGCATACCAGCGGCAGCGCCTCCCCTTCCGGCAGCCGCACGATCACCGGCGGCAATGCAGCGCCTTGGTTGATTGCTTCCGCCATGCCTCAGTCCAGCTTGATATCGGCAGCCTTGGCCACGCGGGCGTAGCGCGCCATCGCCTGCTGGATCTGCGCCTTGAACTGCTCCGGCGTAGTCGGCACCAGCGTGCCGCCGGATTCTTCCACCTTGCGCTTGAACTCGGGGTTCTGCATGGCCTTGTGGATCGCCTGGTTCAGCCTGGCGACGATGGCGGGCGGCGTGTTCGCAGGCGCGACAATGCCGAACCAGCCGCCATCGCCCATGTCCTTGAAGCCCAGTTCGGAATAGGTCGGCACGTTGGGCAACTGCGCCGAGCGCCCCCCGCCCAGCACCGCCAGCGCGCGCAGCCTGCCCGCTTTCACGTGGGGCAGCGTCGACGAGAGGTTGTCGGTGATGGCATTGACCTGCCCTGCCACGGCGTCGTTCAGCGCCAGCCCGGCGCCCTTGTATGGCACGTGCAGCAGGTCGATCTTGGCCAGCATCATGAAGTTCTCGATGTTGACGTGGCCCAGCGACCCGGCCCCCGGCGAGGCAAAGCTGTACTTGCCCGGGTTGGCCCTGGCCAGCGCGATGAACTCCTGCATGGTCTTGGCCGGCACGCTGGGGTGCACCGCGAACACGCTGGGAATCGCCACCACGTTGGTGACCGGGGCAAAGTCCTTGATCGGGTCGTATTTGAGCTTGGGGTATACGGCGGGGTTGGACCCGTGCGTGCTGACCGTGGCCATGCCGATGGTGTAGCCATCGGGCGCGGCGCTGGCCACCTGCTCCATGCCCAGCGAGCCGCCGGCGCCACCCTTGTTCTCGACCACGATCGACTGACCCAGCTCGCGGCCGGCAAACTCTGACACCAGGCGCGCCGACAGATCGGTGGAGCCGCCCGCCGCGAACGGCACGATCAGGCGGATCGGGCGCGTCGGGTAGTTGGCTTGCGCGAAAGCGCTGCCGGCAAAGGCCAGCGTGGCAGCGGCGGCGGCACCGGACAGCAGCAACTGGCGGCGGGACATCCTGGCTCGGATCATGGGTTTTCTCCTGTTGGTTTTGTGCATGAACCGGGCGAGTGTCAGCCGTTTACCGGGCGGGCACAAACGACTATATTGCACGTTCGCATTACCAAAGATCATCCTGCAGCGGCCGCTCCGGCAGCCGCCCCGCCCTTCCTCCCCTCCCCCGCCATGCGGCTGCATTCCCCATCGATGTCCGAGTTGCACGCCTTTGCCACCGTGGCACGGCTGGGCAGCTTTACGCGTGCAGCGGACGAACTGTGCGTGACACAGGGTGCCATCAGCCGCGCCATCGCGCGGCTG
Source organism: Cupriavidus sp. UYPR2.512 (assembly GCF_000379565.1). Taxonomy (NCBI): domain Bacteria; kingdom Pseudomonadati; phylum Pseudomonadota; class Betaproteobacteria; order Burkholderiales; family Burkholderiaceae; genus Cupriavidus; species Cupriavidus sp. UYPR2.512. The sequence continues at coordinate 50,484 of NZ_KB903142.1, forward strand.
GAAGCGCATTTCGGGCAGCCGCTGCTACAGCGCAATGCCCACCGGCTGCTGCTGACCGATGCCGGCCGGCAATTGCTTGACGCCGTGGCCGAGCCGCTGGCCGCGATCGAGCACGCCAGCGCCGCCCTGCGCGCCGGCGACCGCCGGCACCACCTGACACTGTCCGTCGTGCCCACGCTGGCCAGCGTCTGGCTGGTGCCGCGCCTGCCGGACTTCCATCGCCGCCATCCGGAAATACGGCTGGACTTCGTCCCGTACCAGCGCGACGAGGATCTCTCCGGCCCCTCCCCCGACGCCGCCATCCTGGCAGGTGAAGCCGGCAAGTGGCCCGCCCTGCAGGCCGACTATGTGGTGGGACGAGAAATGGTGCCGGTCTGCCATCCGGACCGCGCCCGGGCACGGCGCGAGGCCGGCCGCTGGCAGTCTCCCGCGGAGCTGCTGGACGAGCCCCTGCTCTACCACACCACCGCGCCGGCGAACTGGCAAAACTGGCTGCAGGCGGCCGGCGTACCCAACGCTGCGCCAAGGTTATCCACAGCGTTCGACCAGGTCTCGATCCTGATCCAGGCGGTGCGCGCCGACATTGGCGTCGCCGTGCTGCAGCGCTGCCTGGTGCGCGACGAAATTGCCGCCGGACGCGTAACGGCGCCGTTTGACCTGCCAATTACGCTGCAACGGGGCTATTTCCTGTGTGCGCCGAAGGAACGGCGCGACCATCCGGCGCTGAACTGCTTCCGGGATTGGCTGCTGGAGACCGCAGCGAAGGATATGGGCAGCGCTATCAACACTTTATTCACGGCATAACTTACACAACCTGAATTTTGCAGATGCAAATTCACCTGATACATAATATCGCGCAGATTATTATTGGAATGGATGTTATCCGTTAGGCTTGATAGCCACCAATCACTCCCATGGATATTTGCGTACCTACATCAGCGCACCGGTAGCGATATCAGTCCAAAGCGCCTCTGAATTGGGTTATCCCCAAAGTTATTCACACCACCAATAGAAAAGGGCCTGCATCCGCAGGCCCTCATTCCTCTGGCGAAAACCGAGCGGATCAAGCCGCCTTTTTTGCCAGTCCAAGATAGGTTTCGATCACCTTCGGATTCGCCGCCAGCTCGTCGGCCGGACCTTCCATTGCCATATCCCCGGTCTCGATCACATAGCCGTAGTCCGCCACCTGCAGCGCGGCGCGTGCGTTCTGCTCGATCAGCAGCGTGGCCACGCCGGTCTGGCGCAGGTTGCTGATGATGTGGAAGATCTCCTTCACGATCAGCGGTGCCAGGCCAAGGCTGGGCTCGTCCAGCATCAGCAACTGCGGCTTGGCCATCAGCGCGCGGCCCACCGCCAGCATCTGGCGCTCGCCCCCGGAGAGCGTGCCGGCGTCCTGGCGGGCGCGCTCGCGCAGGCGCGGGAACAGGTCGTAGACCACGTCCATCTGGTCCAGGTAGTTCTTCTCGCCGGCGCGCTTGCGGCGGAATGCGCCCAGCTGCAGGTTGTCCTCTACCGTCATCGACGCAAACAGCTCGCGCTTTTCCGGCACCAGGCACATGCCGCGCGCAACGCGCCCCTCCACCGGGATGCCGGCCATGTCGTGGCCAAGGTAGCTCACCGAGCCGCTCGACGACCCCGTCACCGGCAGCGCACCCATGATCGCATTGAGCATGGTCGACTTGCCGGCGCCGTTGGGGCCGATTACCGTGACGATCTTGCCGGCCTCCACCTTCAGGTTGGCGCCGTGCACCGCTTCCACCTTGCCGTAGCGGACGTGGAGGTCCTTCACTTCGAGAATCAGGCTCATGTCCGGTCCTTACTCCACGCCACCCAGATAGGCTTCCAGCACCGCGGGGTTCTTCTGCACTTCCTCGGGCACACCCTCTGCAATGCGCGTGCCGAATTCCATCACCACCAGCCGGTCGGTCAGGTTCATCACGAAGTCCATGTCGTGCTCGACCAGCAGCACGCTCATGCCCTCGCCCTTTAGCTTGCGCAGCAGCTCGGCCAGCGCCTGCTTCTCCTTGTAGCGCAGGCCCGCTGCCGGCTCGTCGAGCAAGAGCAGCGCCGGGTCGCAGCAAAGTGCACGCGCGATTTCAAGAATCCGCTGCTGGCCCAGCGCGAGGCTGCCGGCTTCCATGTACATGCAATCGGCCAGGCCCACGCGCTCAAGCTGGCGCTTCGCTTCGAACAGCAGCTTCTCTTCCTCGGCCTTGTTCATGCGCAGGATCGCGGCCGAGACGCCGCCCTGGGCGCGGAAATCGCCGCGCAGGTGCGCGCCGATGGCCACGTTCTCCAGCACCGTCATGGTCGGCAGCAGGTGCACGTGCTGGAAGGTGCGGCCGATGCCGCGCTTGACGATCTCGCGCGACGGCAGGCCCGAGATCACCTCGCCGCGGTAGCGCACCTCGCCACGCGTGACCGGCAGCACGCCCGTCACGAGGTTGAAGGTCGTGGACTTGCCCGCGCCGTTGGGACCGATCAGCCCGATGATCTCGCCCGCGCGCACGTGGAAGCTGACGTCGTTGACCGCCACCAGCCCGCCGAACTCCTTGCGTGCCGCGCGCACATCCAGGATCAGGTCGCCGGCCTCCGGCTTCTGGCGCACGGCCAGGGCCTCGGCCTGCGCCGGTGCCAGTACCGGCGGGCCCGAAGGAACCAGACGCCGCAGGAACGGCCAGATGCCATCGCGCGCATATTGCAGCAGCAATACCAGCAGCACGCCGAAGACGATGATCTCGAAGTTGCCGTTGGCACCGAGCAGCCTGGGCAGCACGCCCTGCAGCACATCCTTCAGGATGGTCAGGATGCCCGCGCCCAGCACCGCGCCCCACACATGGCCCACGCCGCCGACCACGGCCATGAACAGGTACTCGATGCCGTAGTTCAGGCCAAACGGCGTCGGATTCACCGCGCGCTGCAGGTGCGCGTACAGGAAGCCCGACACGCACGCCAGGACCGCCGCCACCACGAAGATCACCACCTTCATCCACGCGGTGTTCACACCCATGGCCTCGGCCATCACGCCGCCGCCCTTGAGCGCGCGGATGGCGCGGCCAGGGCGCGAGTTCAGCAGGTTCTGCATCGCCAGCACCGCCAGCAGCACCACCGCCCAGATCAGGTAGAACATCGAGCGGCCGGACTGCAGCTCGATGCCGAACAACGACAGCACCGGGATCCCGTTCAGGCCGTCATACTTGCCCAGGAACTCCAGGTTGCCGAACAGGAAGAACAGCGACAGGCCCCAGGCAATGGTCGCCAGCGGCAGGTAGTGGCCGGACATTCGCATCGTGATCAGCCCGATCACATAGGCCGATGCCATCGTGATCACCAGCCCCACCAGCAGCCCGAACCAGGGCGACAGCCCGAACTGCGTGGTCAGGTACGCGGTGCTGTACGCGCCCAGCCCCACGAACGCGGCCTGCCCGAACGAGGTCATGCCGCCCACCCCGGTCAGCAGCACCAGCCCGATCGCCACGATGCTGTACAGGCCGATGTAGTTGCCCAGCGTGATCCAGAATTCCGGCGTCGGCAGCGCCGGCAGCAACACCAGCACCACAATGAAAGCCAGCACCAATACCCGGTTGCGGTTCAGCCGCGCACGGCTGCCTGCCTCGGCACTGGTCACCGCCGCCTGCTTGTCGGTCAGCATGGTCATGGCTTATTCCTCCTCCTCGACATGCTTGCTCGTCAGCGAGCGCCACAGCAGCACCGGAATGATCAGTGTGAAGACGATGACCTCCTTGAACGCGCTGGCCCAGAAGGACGAATAGGATTCGAGCAGCCCCACCAGCAGCGCACCCAGCGCCGCCACGGGGTAGCTCACCAGCCCGCCGACGATGGCGCCGACAAAGCCCTTCAGGCCCACCAGGAAGCCCGACTCGTAGTACACGGTCGTCAGCGGCGCGATCAGGATGCCGCACAGCGCACCCATCGCTGCGGCCAGCGTGAACGACAGGCGCCCCGCCTGCGTGGTGCCGATACCGACCAGGCGCGCGCCCAGCCGGTTCACCGCGGTCGCGCGCAGCGCCTTGCCCTGCAGCGTGCGCTCGAAATAGAAGTACAGCGCGGCGATCAGCAGCGCCGACGCGCCCACGATCCACAGGCTCTGGCCCGAGATGCTGAGCGCCCCCACGTCGAAGCGCGCATCCGAGAACGCATTGGTGCGCGAGCCCTCCGCGCCGAACATCACCAGGCCCAGCCCCACCAGCGCAAAGTGCACGCCGACCGAGACGATCAGCAGCACCAGCGTGCTGGCTTCGGCGAGCGGCTGGTAGGCCAGCCGGTACAGCATCGGCCCCAGCGGGATGATGATCAGCAGCGTCAGCGCGATCTGCGCCAGCATCGGCAGCGGCTGCGCGCCGTACTGCTGCGCCAGCCAGTGCACCGCGAGCGGGAATACCAGGTACTTGCCGGCCAGCACCGCCAGCCGCTGGCCCAGTGTGCGGCGCAACTCGGCGCTGCGCAGCACCGTGACGGTTTCATAGAGGAAGGTCAGCGCCCCCATCGCCAGCAGCAGCCAGCTGGTCTGCGGCGCGTGCCCGGCCTGCATCGCCGCCAGCGTCAGCGCACCGTAGGCAACAAACTCCCCTTGCGGGATGAAGATGACCCGGGTCACCGAGAACACCAGCACCAGGGCCAGTGCCAGCAGCGCGTAGATCGCGCCCGAGGTGATGCCGTCCTGGGCCAGGATGGCGGCGATTGATAAGTCCATTGTCTCCCCGTCTTTTGGAAATACCTGCCTGCGTCATATGGGGGCCGACAGGGTGCTATGTGCTTTGGGATTTACGCAATAGTAAACGGATTGCTTAATGTGGAAATACAGGCAAGCCCTAACGGGAGGCGTATGGTTTGGGGGTGGGTGATTCGCTTTGTTGCTATGCGGTTGGTTGTCGGGCTTGGCGGGCGTGGGCTGTTTCGCCGGCGTAGCCGGCGAGTCACTTTTTGTCCGAGCGACAAAAAGTAACCAAAAAACGCGTCGCCTGAGCGGCTGGC
>NZ_KB903143.1:0-1021 GCF_000379565.1 Cupriavidus sp. UYPR2.512
GCGATTCACCGATTTGCCGTCACACGGCAATCCCACACGCCAAGGCCCAAATCGCGGCGTATTCTGGCCGATATGGCATCGGGTAGTGATGATCAAATCCCCGCGATAATACTTCTCGCACAGCTTTATCGCCTCGACCACTAAAAGCGACAAGGATGTCGTCCCACGTCAAAGCCTGTGGGTGCCCGGCATGTCGAGATCAAGTACAACGCCTCCGAGAACCGGCATGGGCACAAGAAACGAGATGTGGGCGGAACGCTGCGCCTACGCCACCGCTCCACCTAGCATTTCAGCCTGCTTGTTGCAATAGTGCGCATAACGCCACCGCGGAAGTGTCATCCGAGGGCGCGCCGTGGACTAGCGCTGTCTCCAGCGTCTCCTCCCCTAGCTGCCAAAGCCATCCTTTGAACAACCGAAATGGCCGATAGATACTTGGGCTTGCCAAGCACGGCCTGTTGACAGAATGCCAGCCTGACTCCCCCGCGCGGAGCAGACGCTAGTCCGGGACCAACACTGCCTGAAATTTAAGCACGCCGCTGGAAGGACGCGCCAGCGAACAACGCACGCGGCCAAGGGCCAGGTTATCCACACTGACTGTGGATAACTTATGTCCTCGACTGGTTCCACATTGCCATGCGGGTACAAGAACCTAGAACAGATGATCAAGAGCCGGCCGGCACACATGCGACGGCCCCAGCAACGCGGCATTGATCAAGGCGCTGCATGGCGCCAAGTGGCACCTGTGGCACGGCTGCCCCTATCCGGCGTTGCGCCGACTGGAAAGCTTGGGCTGGGATCTGGGCCTCGAGGCCAGCCCCGAGGAGGCCAAACTCCTTGGCAAGCTCGAGGAGTTCATTGTCTACCTCGAAAACAACCGGCCCTTCATCGTGAACTACGGTGATCGCTACCGGCATGGAGAGCCCATTGCCGGCGTGGTTCATCCCGGCGTTACACAGGCAGGGCAGAAATGAAAGTGCGGGATAATGTGGCCCACTTTAATTTCGGCGTCCCCATGACTTCA
>NZ_KB903144.1:0-1067 GCF_000379565.1 Cupriavidus sp. UYPR2.512
TCTGGACCGATCTCGCTGAGAACCTTCAGGACCGCGGTCGCGCCCAACCCATTGATGCGCGTGAGGTCCACACCGACCCAGTTGGCCATGGTCTGNCGGATGTCGAATTCGACACGCAGCTTGCTGCCGGCTCGGGGGGCTTTGCCCAGGTCGACCTCGCGTTGTCCCAACTCGTCTAGCAACGCTTCCGCACGCCAGCAGCCAGTCAGCCAGTGCGTTGAGATCGTTAGTCATCGCGCCGAACTCGCGCACCGGTTCGCAGGCGGCTTGCTCCGCCAGATGCAGCGGCACGGCGACCCAGTGGCTCGATGCGCCCACATCGATCCCCGCTGCGTTGGGAAATACCTCGACTTCTCGCTTGCGCATTGCCATGGCCTGCTCCAAGATCGTCAGTGAACGGCAGCGCCATGGGAAGCGTCGATTTCGACTCGATCTCTCAAACGGGATGCGGCTCACGCCGCTCACCACTGTCGCCGACGATTCCCGGACCAGGCTCAATAGCGGGCTCACCCAGCAGCGAGGACAATCGCTGCGAGCTCGCANCAATGGATGGTCGGTCATCTCGGCGCTGCCGTTCCCGTTATAGGGCAGAACCGTTTCTTCGCGAACGCCGGGCGCAGGCATGGGCTTGGGAAGCTCAATAGTTGGAGCCGAAGCCTTGCCTCCCGAACTGCGAGCCCGGATGGTGACAGCTGGGAATGCGCCACCTAGACAGAGTTGCTGCCCATGCCATTGACCACGGCAAGAGCCTCCCGCAAGTGCTCTACCCCGCCCGGGCCGGACTCAACGTTCATGGGAATCCATCATGGTCTGGCGCTCGGGGACCACGAAATGACTAGCGTTGGCAACACTATCCAGTCGCTCAGCAGGCCGTCGGTTCATGCTGCAAACGGCTCCCTGTGCGGTCATAGAAGCCTCCTGGGTGTACTGGGAGCCGTTGCGGCACATCGTTGAGGTCAACTTGCAGTTGATGTCACTAGTGTCCGGTTAAATTTCGAACAAATTCAATTGGTTAGCGGCGTCGGGAACTTCTGACAGTGAAGAGTCGGGCTGAAAGGCCTGTGAAA
>NZ_KB903145.1:0-1048 GCF_000379565.1 Cupriavidus sp. UYPR2.512
GTCAGCACGTTCAGCGACATGGGGGTGGCCGTGTACGAGCAGGCGCCGGACGCTGAGACGCTCCTGCTAAGCGACGCCGCNCCTGCCGCGGCATCCGACGATCAGGAGGACGAAGAAACGGAAGCTGCACTGTCGACCGTCGACTCCGAATTTGGCCGCACGACTGATCCGGTCCGGCTGTACATGCGCGAAATGGGCGCCAGTGAATTGCTAACCCGCGCGGGCGAAATCGAGATCGCAAAACGCATCGAAGGCGGGCTGCAGGACATGATTCAGGCGATCGCCGCGTGTCCGTCGGTCGTATCCACGATACTTGCCGATGTGGACCGCATCGTTGCCGGCGAACTGCGTATCGACGAACTGGTCGATGGCATNAGCGACGACGTGGACGAAAGCGAGATGACGCCAGAGTCCGATGAAGCCCCGGTGGGAGCAGACGCCTCTGACGATGACCCGGACGATGATGACGCGGAAACGGACGCCGCAGCGAACGCAACCCGCCTGGAACAACTCACGATCGACAGTCTTGCGATTTTCGCGCGCGTGCGTGCGCTTTTCGCGCAGTTGCCGGATGCACCCGTTACTGGAAAGGCGCGTNCCGCAGCCGTCGCGCAAATGCGCTCGGAGATCCAGCGCGAGCTGGTGCCGATCCGCTTTACGGCCAAAACGATCGACCGTCTATGTGCCAGCGTGCACGAACAGGTTACCGAGGTTCGTGCGATCGAGCGCAGCATTCTCGATATTGCCGTCGAACGATGTGGCATGCCACGCAAGGCCTTTGTTGAGTCCTTCCCAGGCCGCGAGACCGACCTTGAATGGACCAGCCACACGGCGGCGACTTCGCGGGCGTTTGGCCCGGCGCTAGAGCGACATCTGCCAGCCATTCAGGCCTGTCAGCAGAAACTCATCGACATCGAGGCNAGGGTCTCGCTGCCGCTGCAGCAGCTCAAGCAGATCAACCGCCAGATGACGGCCGCCGAGGCGAAAATGCGGCAGGCCAAGCGAGAGATGACCGAAGCGAACCTTCGTCTTGTCATTTCAATCGCCA
>NZ_KB903146.1:0-995 GCF_000379565.1 Cupriavidus sp. UYPR2.512
TCTCGGGGGCAACTCGCACTCACTCTCTCCACGCTGTGTCGCAGTGTGGGCATTGGAGACGCCGAATTCATATAAGTTCCATCAAGAACAGAACGATACACTAGGAAAGCCTTGCCGCCGCGTAGCGGTTGGGGAAGGGTACGATTTGTGCTCAGACTCAATATCTGGCGCTGAGTGGTACGTTTTTCCTGCCAGATGACGCGCCCTGTGAGAGTTAGCATCGGTTCACCCACGGCATAAAGATTTCTTTTGCTTCAGCATCTCGACGCATGATATCCAACAAGTGTTTTGTCACGCCCATCATGCGTCTGCAAAATTCAGATTCGGGCTTTCGACCTAGGACATCGCCATACATCGCATGATGGAAGACCGGCTCGGCTCCGCACCACGGCTCAAAGGCGCAATCGCTGCACATAGGTGCAGAACCCGTAAATGAGTCTTCAAGCGCGCTGAGAAGAGCGTCATTTGTGAAGATCTGCTCGTAGGTGTTCTCGTGCACGTTCCCAAGTCGGAACGTCGTATCGCCCATTTCCCGGAGCATGCGGCTTTCGTCCGACGCGTACACATCGCCGTCGTAATTGAACACCACCGCGGCGATACCTGCGCCTGCCGGATTCATCAAGTCAACGAAGCCAGGATCATTTGATGTCAACATCTTGGTCAGAATGAGACTGGAGTAGTACTCGGTAAACGGCAGGCCGGTCTTGTTGAGTTCCAAGATGTAGTCCAGCCCTTCCTTGTAAAACTGCAGCCAGCGTTCGGCGTTGTATGCCTGGAAGCTCTTCGTCTTCATGGCAAAGCCATAGGGAGACAAGTGTCGCAAGAAGATGCCGTTGAGGCCATGCTTGACGTACTCGTCGATGATGTCCCTGACCCGATTTAGGCTTGCTGGGGACGTGGTCATCAGCGCCGACACGGAGTCATATCCGACAATGTCCCTAGCCCGCTGGAGTCCCGCCACGGTAGGGTCGAGAACTGGCGCGCGCACCTTCAGG
>NZ_KB903147.1:0-1025 GCF_000379565.1 Cupriavidus sp. UYPR2.512
CGCAGCAGGCCATTGCCGATTGGCAGTACTGGCAGGACCGAGGCTATCAGTTCTGACATCAGATCGTCCGCCGTGATGCCATAGCATCCGCCGCCCCCACAACGCCAATGACCTGCCGCAGCAGTACTACCAGGTCAACACGGGTTCTGCTGACGGATACAGCAAAGCCCTTGCCAAACTTGTCGCACCAGCATCGGATCGTCTCATATGTCACGGCAACGCCGCGCTCGAAAAGCAGTTCCTCGATGTCGCGCAAGCTCAACTGGAAGCGAAAGTACCAGCGCACGGCGCAACTGATGACGCCGGCTGGGAAGCGGTGACCGCGATAGAGCGACTTCGATTTCTTCATCGCATCATCTTACGTGACCGACCCAACAACCTGACAATGCCCTTTAATGACCTCCCCAGCTTTCTGGTTTCTATTGGGGGTGGGTTGTTGGCATGGTTTTCGCTTGCAATTTGGTTGTTGCTGGAATATTAATTAAATGGTGAGAAAAAGTATAAGGTGTAAATTGATCTTCAGGGAGTAAGTGTTATGCGTAAAGTTATGAACTCGATGTTAGCCTAATCCTCGTACCTGGATACCGGGCAACATCTTCCAGGATGAGCGCCGACAGGCGATGTGGTTCAATCCGCTTCAGCGTCGTCGTTGCCGTAAAGTCGAGGTTCCGCAGCAAGTGCGGTGCGGCACCAGTTTTTATTGGAATCTAGAGCACTCCCTGTGGATAACCTTCGCAATCCTAAGCGAAATCAAGCCCTTACTGCTCGGCACAATGCTACGAGCATCCTTGAAGGACATCCGCGTGACAGGCGCACACCAAAAGCCCACCTTTGGTGATGGGTTGTCGAATCGGCAACGGTTGCTGATTCAGCAACTCCAAAAGCAAACGGCCCATCAAGGGCCGTTTCTGCAGGGCGATACATTAGCGATTAGCGCCGTGATGGCTCAGGTCGAGCAACGTCGTCAATCAGCTTTGCTGACGTCGTCGGGTCAAATGTAAGCCGGCCATCTGCAGCGAGACGGG
>NZ_KB903148.1:0-54674 GCF_000379565.1 Cupriavidus sp. UYPR2.512
TGGTGGTTCGAGCCAGCTACGCTCCCTGTCTGGTGCCTGCGTCGACGGACTATTGGACGAACCCGACTTTAGGTTGTTGGCAGCCTGCTAAGACCGCCATCGGTGGGACGCCTACGGCTGCGCTGCGCGCACTCAGCATCTCAGGTCGAAGGCACGGGCATGAAGTGCATCGCTGCGCTCGCATCGCGTGGTCGCGGATGACGCCGAGCCCAACGATGTTAGAAGGTGGTCGGTCGCTCTGCGTAGGGCCGGCGCAGCAGCCGTAGGCGTCCCCGCGCTACGGCTGGCAGCAGGCGGCCTACACCCTGCATGGGGATCGTTCAATAGTGGGTTAACGGAGGCACTGTCCCTGACTCACATGGCGTTAGCAGGCTCGAACGGGCAACCACGCCAAAACGGCAAGCACCGCCGCCGATACGACCAACGCCGTGCAATTTATTGCCAGCCGCATAGGCGACGCGTTTTTCTGCTTACTCTTTTGTCGCTCGGACAAAAGAGTAAGTCGCCGGCTACGCCGGCGAAACAGACCACGCCAGCCAAGCACGACATACCAGCCAGAACCAGCTTAATCCGCCTGAATATTCGCCTTCTTCACCACCCCGCCCCACAGCGCCAGCTCACGCTGGATCCGATCCCCCAGCGCCTTCGGCGTGCTGATATTGACGTCATACCCCCCCGCCGTCATCCGTTGCCGGAAGGCAGCATCCTCCCCAACCGTCTTCTGCGCCTTGACCAGCTTGTCAACCACATCGGCCGGCAGCTTCTGCGGCCCCACCAGCGCATACCAGCCGGTCAGGTCATAGTCCTTCTGCCCCGACTCGATCATGGTCGGCACGCTTGGCAGCGCCGGGTTGCGGGTCTTCGACGTGACCGCCAGCGCGCGCACCTTGCCGCCGTTGATATGCCCGATGGCCGTGCCGGTGATGTCGAACATGAACGTCACCTTGCCGCTCATCACGTCGGCCATGGCCGGCGCGTTGCCCTTGTACGGCACGTGCAGCATCTTCACGTTGTTCATCTGCGCCAGCAGTTCCGCGGACAGGTGGTTGGATGCGCCCACGCCGGCGGAGCCGAACGACACGCCCTCAGGATGCTTGCGCGCGTAGTCGACCAGTTCCCCCACGTTCTTCGCCGGGAACTCCTTGTTCACCAGCAGCACGTTGGTGTAGTCGGTGATCAGGCCGATATAGGTGAAGTCCTTGACCGGGTTGAAGTTGACCGAGTGCTGGATCAGCGGGGTCATGGTCATGGTCGGGCTGGCGACGAAATACAGCGTGTAGCCGTCCGGCGCCGCCTTGGCGGTCATGTCGGCGGCAATCGCGCCGCTGGCGCCCGCACGGTTGTCCACCACCACCGGCTGCTTGAGCACGCGGCCCAACTGCTCGGCGTAGATGCGTGCCGCGGTATCGACCGGGCCGCCGGGTGCATAGCCCACCAGCAGCTTGACCGGCCGCGACGGGTAGGCGTCGGCGGCCCACGCCGCGCCCTGCAGCAGCAGCGTGGTGGTCAGGGCTGCCAGTGTCGTCCATGTCTTCATTGTTGTCTCCTCCAGGTATGGCTGTAGTGCCGGGGGCCACCAGGCCCGCCGGGCGTTTAGTCGAGCAAGGCGCGCAGCGGCTGCTTGAGCAGCTTGCCGCTCGCCGTGGTCGGAATCACGTCGACGGTGCGGACCTCGGCGGGGCGCTTGTACGGGGCCAGGCTCTCGCGCAGGTAGGTGTCCAACGCCTTGCGGTCGAGTTCCGCGCCGTCCTGCAATTCAATGAAAGCCACCACTTCCTCGTTGCCGTCGCCGGTGGTGCGTCCGACCACGGCCGACTGGCGCACGCCGGGAAAGGCATTGATCACCGACTCGACCTCGATCGGGTAGACGTTGAAGCCCGAGCGGATGATCAGGTCCTTGGAGCGGCCGGAGATAAACAGCGCGCCGTCGGCATCCAGGTAGCCCAGGTCGCCGGTGTTGAGCCAGCCGCCGGGCAGCAGCGCCTCGGCGGTCTGCTCGGGATTGCGGTAGTAGCCCAGCATCACGCCCGGGCCGCGCACGCGGATCTGGCCGCGCTCGCCGGCGGGAAGCGGCTTGCCTTCGGCATCGGTGATCTCGATTTCCACGCCTTCGACGATATAGCCGGCCGAGCAGTCGGCGCGCGGGGCTTCCATGCGCGTGATGAAGAGCGAGCCGGCGTATTCGGTGATGCCGTAGCCATGGTGCAGCGCCTGGCCGAACAGGGTTTCGACCTCGCGCTTGAGCGTGGGGTCCAGCGGCGCGCCGCCGGTATAGAGGTAGCGCAGGCGCGGATAGGCGCCGGGCTTCGCGCCGACGGCGGGCGCCACCGCCATGATGCGCGTGAACATGGTCGGCACGCCCTGCAGGATGGTGACACCGGGTGATGCCAGCGACTCGAACACTTCATTGGCGTCGAAGCGCGGGCGCAGGAACAGGCTGGCGCCGGCATACAGCGTGGCCATCAGCACGGTGGCAATGCCGAAGATATGCGACATCGGCAAGGCGCCGTAGGCCACGTCGGCCGGGCCCATGTCGCGCGAGGTGGCGGAGATGCGCGCAAACTGCGTCAGGCCCGCGTGCGGCACCATCACGCCCTTTGGCGCGCCGGTGGTGCCGGAGGTATAGATCAGCGTGGCGACGCTGCGGGCCAGCCCGGCCGGCTCGCGCTGCGGCGGGGTGGCCGCGCGCACCACCCGCATGCCAGCGTCGAACACCGGGCAGCCGGTGGCCTGTGCGCCCAGCCGCTCGCCGTGCGCCGCGGCTACGTCGGAGACATGGCCGGTGAACAGCACCAGCGCCGGCTGCGCATGATCGCGGATATTGTCGATCTCGCGCGCGGACAGGCGCGCGTTGACCTGGATCGGCCAGGCGTGCAGCAGGCTGCTGGCGAACAGCGTGACCACCATCTCGTTGCAGTTCTCGCCGACCACCATCACGCGGTCGCCCTCGCCTACGCCCTGCGCCGCCAGCCAGTCGCGGGCGGCCTCGATGCGCCGCCACAGCTCGCCGTAGGTAATGACGGCGCCGTTCTCGTGCAGGCACGGCGCGTCGGGCGTCTGCGCGGCCCAGTAGCGGGGAATCTCGTGGATATATTCGGGGCGGAAGGACGACATGGTGCTGGTGGTTTCTCGATACAGGCTGAGTCGGATATGTGGCGGAATGCACCCGGCCACATGAAACTGGCTGCATCAGTTTGCGGCAAGCCCCGTGCCGGAGCCATTTGGAATTCACTAAGGCCGTGTTCGTCAACGCCACTGGCCAGCCGCCGTCCGCCCACCACCACCCGGCGCAGGTGGTTCCGCCTCCACGAAGGACGGCTTTATCATTGATGAAGCAAGGAATCGCGTCCGGCCCCTACAATCGGTCGGCACAGTGAGGGCCGCCGCTTTGACGCATTGCACAACCAAGCTGAGCAAGAAGCGCCGCGCGGCCCGCGTACCACAGGGGACATTCAGATGGATTTGCGTTTCACCGCCGAGGAACAGGCCTTCCGCGAGGAGGTCCGCGCATTCGCGCAGGCCAGCCTTCCGGAAGATATCCGCAACAAGGTACTCAACCACCAGCGCGTGGAAAAGGACGACTACGTCCACTGGCACCGCATCCTGCAGGCCCGCGGCTGGGGCGCGCCGACCTGGCCCACGCAATGGGGCGGCACCGGCTGGACCGCGCTGCAGCGCCTGATCTTCGAGATCGAGACCTTCCGCGCCGGCGCGCCGCGCATGCTGCCGTTCGGGCTGACTATGATCGGGCCGGTGCTGATGAAGTACGCCGGCCCCGAGATGCAGCAGCGCTTCCTGCCGCGCATCCCCAATGTCGACGACTTCTGGTGCCAGGGCTACTCCGAGCCGGGCTCGGGTTCCGACCTGGCCTCGCTGAAGACGCGCGCGGTGCGCAAGGGCGACAAGTACATCGTCAACGGCCAGAAGACCTGGACCACCATGGCCCACTTTGCCGACTGGATCTTCTGCCTGGTGCGCACCGACCCGGAGGCCAAGGCCCAGGAAGGCATCTCGATGCTGCTGATCGACATGAAGTCGCCCGGCGTAACAGTGCGCCCGATCAAGACGCTCGATGGCGGCCATGACGTCAACGAGACCTGGTTCGAGGACGTGGAAGTACCGGTCGGGAACCTGGTCGGCGAAGAGAACCGCGCCTGGACCTATGCCAAGTACCTGCTCGGCCATGAGCGCACCGGCATTGCCGGCATCGGCCACTGCCACCGCGAACTGCGCCTGCTCAAGCACTACGCCAGCCAGGCCACCGACGGCGCCGGCCGCCCGCTGATCGAAGACGTGCGCATGCGCGACAAGATCGCCCGCGTCGAGATGGACATCATGGCGCTGGAAATGCTGCTGCTGCGCGTTGCCACGCAGGCCGCCGGCACCCCCGGCCCCGAGGCCTCGATCGTCAAGATCCGCGGCTCCGAGGTGCAGCAGGATCTGGGCATGCTGATGATGGAGGTGGCCGGCCCCAACGCCTGGCCGTATTCGCCGGACTGGCTTGAGCCGGGCGCGACGCAGCCGGTGGCGGGTCCAGACTGGGCCGCCCCTGCCGCCTCCACCTACTACGACATGCGCAAGACCTCGATCTACGGCGGCGCGACCGAAGTGCAGAAGAACATCATCTCCAAGATGATCCTGGGTTTCTGAAGGGATAGCTGACATGGACTTCACCTACAGCGAAGAGCAACAGATGCTGGCGGACAGCCTGCGCCGCTTCATCGATACCGAATACACCTTCGAGGCCCGCCGCAAGAGCGCGCGCGCGGGCGAAAGCCTGGATCGCGGCGTGTGGAACAAGCTGGCCGAGATGGGCGTGCTGGGCCTGACCGTGCCGGCCGACTTCGGCGGCTTCGGCGAAAGCCCCGCCAGCCAGCTGGTGGTGCAGCGCGAATTGGGCCGCGGCCTGGTGCTGGAGCCGGTCACGCCCAGCGGCGTGATGGCCGCGGCCATCCTGGCCGCCCACGGCAGCACCGCGCAGAAGGAAGAATGGCTGCCCGCGATTGCCTCGGGCGAGCGCATCGTCACGCTGGCCTACCTGGAGCCGACCACTCGCTACCGCCCGGAATCGGCCCGCGCCAGCGCCGAGCGCAGCGGCGACGGCTACGTGCTCAACGGCATCAAGAGCGTGGTCTGGCACGGCGCCGCCGCCGACGCCTACCTGCTGACCGCGCGCGTGGCCGGCGGCAATGAGATTGCGTTGTTCCTGGTGCCGCGCGACAGCAAGGGCCTGGGCGTCACCGCCTATCCCACCATCGACGGCCTGCGCGCCGTCGACCTGTCTCTGCAGGACGTGACCGTGCCCGCCAGCGCGCTGGTGGGCCAGCCCGCCGACGGCCTGGCCGCGCTGGGCGTGGGCCTGGAGCACGGCGTTGCCGCGCTGTGCGCCGAGGGCGCCGGCGCCATGGAAAAGCTGATCGAGATCACCGCCGAGTACCTGGGCACGCGCCAGCAGTTCGGCAAGCCGCTGGCCAGCTTCCAGGCGCTGCAGCACCGCATGGCCGACATGCTGGTGCAGAAGGAGCTGGCGCTGTCGATGGCCTACGTCGCGGTCCAGGCGCTGGACGAGGCCGATTCCGCCGCGCGCCGGCGCATGCTGTCCGCGGCCAAGGTGACGCTGGCCCGCGCCGGGCGCTTCGTCGGCCAGCAGGCGGTGCAGCTGCATGGCGGCATGGGCATGACCGATGAGCTGTCCGTGGGCGACTACTTCAAGCGCCTGACCATGCTGGACCAGTTGCTGGGCGACAGCGACTACCACCTGCAGCGCTTTGGCGAAGTGATGGAAGCCTGACCCCAGCCTGCCGCATCACCGTGCGTGGCCGGGCCTTGCCCGGCCACGCTTCGTTTTACCCCCCACTCTTCATCCCCCCTTTCCTTCCCGCGGTCGTGTCCGCAATCTCCCTGGCAGCATGCCGAGCGCATCCCGCACGCTAGGGAAATCCACTAGTCCGTTCCAACGATTCCTCGCCGGCGCGCCATCACTACGCTGTCACCACAGGCCCAGGCGTCGCCGGCCATTTCCCTAGGAAGGAGCGAGACTTCAATGACATCCAGGACACATCGACTGCTGCGCGGTGGCCTGCTGATCACCAGCATGGCACTGGCAGCGACATCGTGGGCGAAGGCCACCCCGGAAGAACTCAAGCAGCTTGACGGCAACCTCACGCCGATGGGCGCCGAGCGCGCCGCCAGCAAGGACGGCGAGGTCCCGGCGTGGAGCGGCAAATGGCTGGGCGCGCCGCCCCATGTCAAATACCAGCGCGGCGAGCGCTATCCCGACCCGTATGCCGACGAGAAACCGCTGTTCGTCATCACCGCGCAGAACATGGCGCAGTATGCCGAGCGGCTGAGCGAGGGCGAGAAGGCGCTGCTCAAGAAGTACCCCGACACCTTCAAGATGCCGGTGTACCCAAGCCATCGCGACTTCCGCTACGAGGACGCCGCTTACAAGGACATCCGCACCTACGCCACTACCGTCAGCATGACGAGTGACGCCAATGGCCTGAAGGATGCGGGGCCCCAGGTGCCCTACCCGATCCCGAAGACGGCCATGGAACTGCTGTGGAACCAGCGCTTCTCCGCGGCCATTGGCACCGAGAAGGCGCAGTACGACCAGGCGGTGGTCTATCCGAACGGTTCGATCGCATGGGGCCGCGTCTCTTACAACATCTTTTCGCCGCGCAACAATGGCAAGTTCGATCCCAAGAACCCCCTCAACGAGCGCACCTTCTTCCGCACTGCCACCGACCTGCCCTTGCGTGACCGCGGCCAGGTGATCGTGGGGTATACCGTCTGGGACCAGGAAGGTTCGGACACCAACCGCACCTGGATCTACAACCCGGGCACGCGCCGGGTACGCCAGGCGCCGGAGTTCGGCTTTGACCAGCCCCAGGGCCCCGGCGGCTTCCGCACAGTGGATGACGACCGCCTGTTCAATGGCTCGGGCGAGCGCTACAACTGGAAGATCGTCGGCAAGAAGGAGATCTACGTCCCGTACCACAGCTACAAGCTGATGAGCGCCTCGGTCAAGTACAAGGACCTGCTGACGAATGGCCACGCCAACCCGGACGTCATGCGCTACGAGCTGCATCGGGTATGGATCCTGGAGGCGACGCTGAAGCCGGGCTTCCGCCACCAGTATGCGAAGCGTGTGCTGTATCTCGACGAGGACACCTGGCAGTCGGTAGCCGCCGACAACTACGATGGCCGCGGCCAGTTGTGGCGCACCAACCTGCAGGCCCTGGTGTATGCCTACGATGCGCACCGCTTCTCTGCCGCCACCGTGTTCTACCACGACCTGATCTCAGGCGCCTACCTGGCCGACCGCCTGACCAACGAGGGCCCGATGGCAAAGCTGAACAACAACCCGGAATTCAGCGAGGCACTCTTCTCGCCTGACGCCGCGCGCGGATCCGGCACCTGATCGCAGCGCACTGCCGGGCCGGGAGCACCCTTCGCCCGGCCGTTCTTCCCGCACCCGCCCTTGCCGCACGGCAAGGGCTTTTTTGCTGATGCCCCACACCGCCGGTCCGCGTCATCGTGACCGCTGGCGCCGGCGTGACCAAGCGCCATGGACACCACTTCATCCGTTACCCCCGCGCCCCGGCCTTTTCACGCGATGGCAAAGCCCAGTGGATCGGACTGCAACCTGGACTGCGCGTATTGCTTCTACCTCGAAAAAGCATCCCTGTACCCCGGCGAACGCAAGCGCCGGATGCAGGACGATGTGCTGGCTGCGTATGTGCGCGACTACATTGCGTCGCACCTACCCGGGTCGGAGGTCGCCTTCACCTGGCAGGGCGGCGAGCCCACCTTGCTCGGCCTGGACTTCTATCGCCGCGCGGTCGAACTACAGCAGCGTTTCGGTGCCGGCCGAACCATCACCAACAGCTTCCAGACCAACGGCCTGCTACTGGACGATGCATGGTGCGCTTTCTTCGCCAGGCACGACTTCCTGATCGGCCTGTCGCTGGACGGCCCGGCGGATATCCACGACGCCTATCGTGTCACTGCGGGCGGCCAGCCGAGCCATGCGCTGGTGCTGCGTGCGCTCGGGAAACTCCAGGCGCATGGCGTCCGCTTCAACGTGCTGGCCTGTGTCAACCGGCGCAGCGCACGCGAGCCGCTGCTGGTCTATGAATTCATGCGGACCCATGGCGTGCGCCACATCCAGTTCATCCCCGTGGTGGAACGCCTGCCCGCCGCGGCCGACAGCGCCATTGGCCTCACCCTGCATGCCCCGGGCGGCAAGGTGCTGGCGCCGGCATTGCCGGGCGCGGCTGCAAGCCTGACTGAATGGTCGGTTCTGCCTGCCGATTACGGCAACTTTCTCAATGCGATTTTTGACGCCTGGGTGCGGCGCGATGTCGGCACCGTCCACGTCATGAACTTCGAATGGGCGCTCGCCAACTACATGGGCGAGCCTGGCGCTGCCTGCCATCACCAGCCGACCTGTGGCCGCGCCGTGGTGGTGGAGCATAACGGCGACGTCTATGCCTGCGACCACTACGTCTACCCGGCGCACCGGCTGGGCAATCTCTCGGCGGCGTCGCTGGCGGACATGGTAGAGTCGGCGGCGCAGCATGCATTCGGCCAGGACAAGCTCCGCTCGCTGCCGGCACAATGCCGCACTTGCAAGATGCTCAAGGGCTGCTGGGGCGGCTGCCCGAAGCACCGCTTCACCGCGACGCGGGACGGCGAGGCCGGGCTCAACTATCTGTGTGAAGGCTATTACGGGTTCTTCAGCCACGTGGCGCCGTATCTGCGCGCCCTGTCCGACCTGATCCGGGGTGGCCGGCCGGCCAGCGACATCATGCGTGCTGTCGTTTTGCGCGCAGGCGGCGCACGGTAGTCGCATCGCCCCCGCCGTTCACCGGACGGGGGCACAAGCGACCATCGCTGCTAGCGCAGATCCATCGAAACCTTGTCGATGCGACCGCCGCCGAAGGCATAGCCGAGCGGCGCGTCCGCGGGATACGTTCCCGCCGCCGAGCCATGATCGATGCCGACATCGAAGGTCTCGTCAATGGTGTAGAAGCCGGGCGGGCTCGCCGGCAAGCGGTCGCTGCCTGCCGGCATGCCATCCACGAGCAGCGCCACGTCTGCGCCCTTGCCGTAGCCGCCGCCGTCATAGTTGAAATCGAAGCGAAGCTCGTGGCGTCCGGCTGACAGCGGCGCCGGCCCTCGCAACGTCACCGTCTTCAGGTCGAACAGGCGGTACATGAACACCGGGTGACCCTCGCCATCCAGGTAGAGCGACCACCCCGCGCTGTGGCCGCCGAGCGCCGCGATCACGCCACGCGCGCGCTCGCCCGCGTCGACCGTGGCCGACACGCTCCAGGACCGGTTGTAGGTCTTCGGCAAGGCTGACTCCGGCACGCCCACCACGCCTTGTCCGTATGTCACGCTGCTGCGCCCCGCGGACAATGACGGCAGCTTCCTGGCATCGGCCGGCGACATATTGCGCAGCGGCAGCACCTGGTTGCGCTCCGCCTCGCGCAGGAACAGCTGCTTCATTCTCTCCAGCCGCGCCGGCTCGCGCTGCGCCAGGTCATTGGCTTGCGAGAAATCCGTGGTCAGGTCATAGAGCTCCCACTGGTCGCCGTCGAACGGCTTCTGGCCATAGTCGATCACGGTCCACGGCCGCCGGCTGTGGATGGCCGATGCCATCCAGCCATCCTGGTAGATGGCGCGATGCCCGAATACCTCGAAGTACTGGGTGGCATGGCGTGCCGGGGCCTTGCCATCGGCAAAGCTGTAGAGCAGGCTCACGCCGTCCATGGGCTTCTGCGGAATACCGTTGACCACGGACGGCGCCTGGATATGGGCCGCCTCCAGGATGGTCGGCGCGATGTCGTTGACATGGCCGAACTGGCTGCGCAGCGCGCCACGCTCGGCGATGCGCTTCGGCCAGGTCACCACCATCGGGTTGCGCGTGCCGCCGAGATGGGACGCTACGGCCTTGGTCCACTTGAACGGCGTATCCAGCGCCCAGGCCCAGCCGGCCGGATAGTGCGCATAGGTGCCGGGCCCGCCGAGCGCGTCAAGCTGCGCCAGCCGGATGGCGTCGGTTTCGGGCAGCCCCTGCACCGGGGCAAAGTAGCTGGCGCTGCCGGACAGGCCGCCTTCGGCACTGGCACCGTTGTCGCCAACGATGTAGACGAACATCGTATTGTCGAACTGGCCGCTCGCCTTCAGCGCTTCCACCAGTTGGCCGACCTGCGCATCGGTGTGCGCCAGGAAGCCCGCGTAGACCTCCATCAGCCGCGACGCGACACGCTTCTGGTCCGGCGACAGCGTATCCCACGCCGGCAGGTCCGGCATGCGCGCGGTCAACTGCGTATTGGCCGGGATCACGCCCAATGCCTTCTGGCGCGCGAAGATTTCCTCACGCAGCTTGTCCCAGCCCTGGTCGAACTTGCCGCGGTATTTTTCGATCCAGGCTTTCGGCGCCTGCAGCGGCGCATGCGCGGCACCGGGCGCGAAGTAGAGGAACACCGGCTTGTCCGGCGTGACCGCGTGTTGCACGCGCAGCCAGTCGATGGCCTTGTCGGCCAGGTCCGCGGTGAGGTGGTAGTCGCGCCCTGGCGGCCGCATGACCGGCGCGGTGCCTTCGTAGAGCGAAGGATCGAACTGGTCCGTTTCGCCGCCATGGAAACCATAGAAGCGCTCAAACCCCTCCCCGGTCGGCCAGCGGTCGAAGGGGCCGCTTGGCGACAGCTCCCAATCCGGCGTCTGGTGCCACTTGCCGAATGCCGCCGTGCTGTAGCCGTTCTGGCGCAGCACCTCGGCAATGGTGGCAGTGTCCTTCGTATGGAATCCGCTGTAGCCCGGGCGTTCGTCGGGCACGTTCGCCACCGCGCCGATGCCGGTGGCATGCGCATTGCGGCCAGTCAGCAAGGCCGAGCGAGTGGGCGAGCAGATCGCCGTGGTATGGAAGTTGTTGTAGCGCAGGCCCTCGTGCGCCAGCGATTCCAGCACCGGCGTCTGGACCGGCCCGCCGAAGGTGGAGGCCGCGCCGAAGCCGACGTCGTCGAGCAGCACGATCACCACATTAGGCGCGCCCGCCGGGGCCTTGACCTGGTAGGCCGGCTTGGCTGCTGTGGGAGCCGCGGGCGCAACCATCGGCCCGGGTTGCGCAAATGCGGGCGTGGTGCCAAGCGCCAGGCATGTGGCGAGGAATTTGCGGGAAAGCTGCATAAGCGTCCTGAGGTATGCGTTGGCCGGTGCGGCGGCATGAGCTTGCCGGCCTGCATTGTTCCCATGCCGATGTGCCGCGGGCATCGTCTGCCCGGACTATGCCGGGCCCGCGACCCTAGGCGCAGCCGGACGCCGCTACGGTTCTGCCCGGGTAACATCGCCGATGCGCCATTTGCCCGCATACGGCGCCTCGGTCGCTGCGTACAGGCGCCACAGCAGGAAGAAGCCTCGCCCTGGCACGGTCTGGATCCAGTTCGACGCCAGGCCCGCCGGTGCGCTGGGCCCGAAGTACACATCGACCGAGCCGTCGGCTTCAGGTCCTTGAGCGATGACAGCGACGGGCGCCGCTGCTCCGCCTGCACGAAGCCGGTGGCACCAGCAAGTACCTGCCGCCATGGCCCGCATCCGGACCGATCCGGCCGACATCCTCCACCGGCCGCTGCCACGCATCCGGGATCACGCCGTACTGATTGCCCGCGGGGATTTCCACCACCAGCGGGCCGCTGTCGCGCAGGTTGGCATAGCTGAACGAATAGACGACGTCGTCGTTGCCCGCCTGCAGACGCTGGTTGACCTGTTCCAGCTCGTCGAACACAAACAGCCCCATCGGCCGGATGCCGATGCAGCGTGCGCCTTCGGCCATGGCACCGAGACCGACCAGCGGCTGGGCCCAGATGTAGGCCTGCACGGCACGCTGGTATTCGAGCTCGTCATAAAGGCGTGTTGCGGTATCGCCGTCCGGATAATGCGAGACCGCGAAGGCCAGCGGCCCCTGCATGGCCGCGGTATCCCAGCCGCATGGGCAAAGCCGGCCGCACCGGCAAGAAGAAGTGCTGCCAGCCGCCCTCGGCGGGATGTCGACGAACGGGTCGAGCGAATGGTAGTGGCTGTTGTACGTGATGCCCCTGCGCCCATAGCTGTCGCGCGGCGGCATGTTGAACATCGAGCCGGGGCGGTCCAGCGTGGGCGGCCGCAGGATCAGGGTGGCAGAGCAGGCATTGAGCAGCGCGCGCACGGACTCCAGTGCGCTGGACCATTCCTCTCATTTCCCGGCAAAAAATCGCCGGCACGCATTACCACCAGCGTCCAATTCCATAGAATGGAATTGGACCGCTGACCTTTTGACGTTCCACGCTTAACCTGTTTCTGCAGCCGGCACATTACCGCCGGCGATGCAGACGACAGGAGACTACCTTGGCAAGCTTCCCACTACGTGCCGCCCGCAGGCTGATGGCGCTCTTTGCGCCCCTCGCACTGCTGGCGGCCATCGCAGCACCGCCGGCGCAGGCCGCCTATCCCGACAAGCCCATTCGCATCGTCGTGCCGTTCTCCCCGGGCGGCGGCACCGACCTGATTTCGCGCGCCATGGGCGTCGCGATGGGCCAGGACCTCGGGCAACCTGTGGTCATCGACAACCGACCCGGCGGCGGAACCATCATCGGCACAGATAACGTCGCCAAGGCACCGCCAGACGGCTACACGCTGGTGATGGCGACGTTCGCCCATGCCGTCAATCCGAGCCTGCAGCCGAAGCTACCCTACCAGACCGACAAGGCATTCGCGCCGGTCATGCTGATTGGCCGCTCGCCCAATGTGCTCGTGGTGCGGGCCGACAGCCCGTACAAGTCGGTGCAGGACATCATCAATGCCGCCCGTGCAAAGCCGGGGCAACTCTCGTTCGCATCGCAAGGTCCGGGCACGTCCGCGCATCTGGCGGGCGAGCTGTTCAAAAGCCTGGCCAGGGTCGACCTCAACCACATCCCCTATAAAGGCGCCGGTCCCGCCATCACAGACCTGCTAGGCGGGCAGGTCGACATGATGTTTGCGACGGCTTCGGCTGTGGGCAACCTGCTCGAATCGGGCAAGCTGCGCGCGCTGGGGGTAACCACGTCTCAACGCTCCACCAGCGTCGACCTGGCGAAGGTGCCGACCATCGCCGAGGCCGGCGTGCCGGAATACGTCGCGGAGAGCTGGTACGGGCTCTTCGTGCCAGCCGGCACGCCCGCGCCCGTGATCGCCCGCTTGAACGCCGCGGCAAGAAAGGCGGTGACGGCTGACGCATTCCGCAAACGCGTAGCGTCAGAGGGTCTGATCGTCTCGCCCGGGACGCCGGAAGATCTGGGCCGCTACGTGCTCGGAGAACGGGCGCGCTGGAGCAAGGTCGTCAAGGACGCCCACATCACCCTCAACTGACAGCTTCCCGAACATCATCCAGGCAACCATCATGAGCGAATACCAACTGATCCATCTCGAAGCCCGGGAAGGCGTCGCAGTCCTGACGCTGAACCGTCCCGAAAAGCGCAACGCTATCAGCGACGACATGCGCACCGAACTCATCCGTGCGCTCGAGTCCATCGCCGCCAGCCGCGAAATCCGCGCGCTGGTGCTGACCGGCAACGGCAAGGGCTTCTGCGCCGGCGGGGACGTCGCAGGCATGCAGCGGCGCATGGACGCGCCGGCCGGCGAAGTCGGCTTCAACGGCTGGACGCGCCAGCAGCGCGTGCACCATTCGGTGGCGCTGCTGCACGACATGCCCAAGCCGGTCATCGCCGCGGTCAATGGCAGCGCCAACGGACTCGGCGCCGACATGGCCATGGCCTGTGACTTCGTGATTGCCTCCGCATCGGCCAGCTTTGCCTGGTCCTACATCCATCGCGGACTGATTCCGGATGGCGGCGGCATGTACTTCCTGCCGCGCCGCACCGGGCTGTCCATCGCCAAGGGGCTGATCTTCAGCGGCCGCAAGGTGGAGGCCGAAGAAGCGCTGGCCCTGGGCATCGCGGACCGGCTGAGCACGTCGCCGCAAGCGCTGGTGTCCGAAGCGGTCGCCTGGGCGGCCGAGTTGTCGCAAGGCTCGGCCACGGCGCTGGCGCTCGGCAAGACGATCCTGAATCAGACCTTCGAGCTCACCGCGGAACAGGTGTTCGCGCAGGGCAGCCAGGCGCAAGGCATCTGCTACACCAGCGCCGAGCACCGCGAAGCCGTGCTCGCCTTCCTTGCCAGGACCGCCACTCAGACCGCTGCGGCAAAGGGCTAAGACATCATGACGACATCACACCAGTTTTCGCCGACGCCCTCGCGCCCGGATGCCGACGCGATCTCGCGCCTGTTCACGCCGCGCAGCGTCGCGGTGATCGGCGCGTCGGCCGACCCGGCAAAGACCTCCGGCCGGCCTGTCTCGTACCTGATGCGCCATGGCTATGCCGGCACGATTTATCCAGTCAATCCCAGGGTAGAGGCAATTGCCGGCATCCGTTGCTATCCCGATATCGGCTCACTTCCCGAAGTCCCCGACGTTGGCATCGTCCTGCTCGGCGCCGAGCGTGCGCATCACGCGGTACGCGAACTGGCGGCCCGGGGCACCGGGGCGGCTATCGTGCTGGCAAGCGGCTATACGGAGACTGGCGCGGAAGGCGCGCGCCGGCAGGCCGAACTGGTCGAGGCCGCCGGCAGCATGCGTCTGCTCGGGCCGAACACGATCGGGCTGGTCAACGTAACCGACAGCATCCCGCTGTCGGCGAGCGGCGCGCTGGAGATGGAGCAGTTTCCGGCCGGCGGCATCGGCGTGGTGTCGCAAAGCGGCGGCATCCTGGGCGCGGTGCTGTCGCGCGCCGCGGCACGGGGCGTAGGCTTGTCCAAGCTGGTCTCCACCAGCAACGAGGCAGATCTCGATCTGGCGGATTTCATCGACTACCTGGCCGATGATCCCGCCACCCACGTCATCGCGCTGTACGTGGAAAGCGTGCGGCATCCCGACAAATTCCGTGCCGCGGCACTGAAAGCGGCGAGGGCCGGAAAGCCGGTCGTCGCATTCAAGATCGGCCGCTCCGAAGCCGGCGCCCGGGCCGCCGTCTCGCATACGGGCGCCATGGCGGGCGCCGACCGTATGTACGACGCCTTGTTCGCGCAGGTCGGCGTCATCCGCGCACAAACCTTCTCGGACCTGATCGACATCCCCGCCGCGCTGGCGACCGGCCGCAGGTTGAACGGCAGGCGGATTGCCGTGCTCACTTCTACCGGCGGAGCCGGCACGCTGGTGTCCGACAGCCTCGGTGTCTCCGGCTTCGAAACGCCACCGCCAGACGCTTCCACCGCGCAACAGTTGCGCGCCTTGCAGAAAGGCGACCACGCGGCGCTGGACCGCAATCCCATCGACGTGACGCTCGCCGGCCTGCAGCCAGACCTGCTGCGCAGCGCAATCCGCACACTGCTGGCCAGTCCCGCCTACGATGCAGTAGCCGTCATCGTAGGCTCGTCCGGACTCGCCTTGCCACACCTGATGGCTGATGCCATTACCGACTGCCTGCCGGAGAGCGACAAGCCCGTGCTGGCCTATGTCAGTCCCCATGCACCGGAGGCCGCGGCCGTGTTGAACCGGCGCGGCGTGCCCGCGTTCAGCGCGCCCGAAAGCTGCGCGGTGGCGTTCGGCGCCATGCTGTCGGCCAAGCCTCTGGCGCGGGACGACGATGCTCCCACGCCAGAAGCCAAATTCATGGACGCCTTGGAGCTGCCATCGGGTCCGATGGACGAGGCGGCAGCGAAGCAGCTCTTCGCGTATTTCGGCGTGCCGGGCGTCCGCGAGCAAGAGGTGGCCGACGCTGTCCAGGCAGAAGCGGCCGCCCGGGAAATGGGCGGACAGGTTGTCCTGAAGCTCCTCTCGTCCACCATTACGCACAAGAGCGACGTGGGCGGCGTGGCGGTAGGCGTCGCGCCAGCAGAGATCGGCAGGCGGCTGGAAAGGATGCGCGAGGACGTGCAGCGTCATACGGGCCATGCCACTGAACGCTTCCTCGTCCAGGAAATGGTCAGTGGCGGCGTTGAACTGATCCTCGGCATGCACCGCGATGCGCTGGGCACCGCGATCCTCCTCGGCATGGGCGGCGTCACGGCGGAGCTGTTCCAGGACACGACCATGCGCCTGCTCCCGCCCACACGCGGACTGACGCGCGGCGAGGCGCTGGCCATGATTCACGACCTCAAGACCTGGCCGCTGCTCGACGGGTTCCGCGGACGTCCGAAAGCCGATGTGGCAGCGCTCGCGGATGCTATTGTGGCGTTCTCGGCCATGGCTGCGGCAATGGGCACCCGGCTGGCGGAGGCGGAGATCAACCCCATCTTCGTGCTGCCTGCCGGCCAGGGTGTGCGTGCGGCGGACGGCGTGGCGGTGATCGGCCAATGACATCAATCCCGCGGGAGGCGACACGGTGGATCCGCAAGACGCAAGTCGCCGGGCGCGCGGCCGTCCGGCCAACCTGCTGGCCAATCGCTCCCTCGAGCGCGGCATCGAGATCCTGCGGGCATTCCGGCCGGGTTCGGAGATCCTGGGCAACAGCGAACTTGCCGAACGGACCGGGCTGCCCCGCTCGACGGTAAGCCGTCTCACGCAGAGCCTTGTGGAGACTGGCTTTCTGCAGTACGACGCAGGATTGCGCGCCTACCGCCTCGGCGTTCCCGTGCTTAGCCTCGCGCATGCGATGCGCGGGGGGGCCGCTGTCCTGCAGGTCGCGGCCCCGTTCATGCGTAAGCTTGCGGAAGGTGAGCACCTGAACGTCGGCCTGGCGATGGCCGACCGCGACGAGATGGTCTACCTCGAATCGATCCGCTACAGCCGCAGGGCATCCTTGCGCAGCGTAGTGGCGGGCCAGCGTGTGCCGATGGCGCTCACTTCTCTGGGGCGCGCCTGGCTGGCCGTAGCACCCGAGTCAGATCGCGCTGCCTTGATGGCGGACTTCTCGACACGCTTCGCCCACTGGCGAACAGTTGAAGCGGAAATCCGGCAGGCCATTGCACATGTCCAGCGGCACGGATGGTGCGCCGCCTCCTGGCAACCCGAAGTCGTGGCGGTCTCCACCCCGCTACAGCTTGAATCGCATCCCATTCACGTCCTCAATGTCAGCCTGTCGACGAAGGTACCGTTCGCGGAAGCCGCCGCTCGGCTGGCGCCGCTGCTAATGCGCCTGTCTTCGGATGTCCGGGCAGCATTTCTTGCGACGCAGGCTCGGGCTGGTTGAAGTGTCTCCTGCCATGATCGGCTGACCAGCCGCCGGCCATGGCCGGCGAGGTGCCCGCCATGATCCATATGCGCAGGTCCAATATCTGCGCGGAGCCGACGTCCGAATGTCGGGGTGGAGCAGTGAGCTAGGGACTGTAGATGGCCGGCAAGCGCCGTTGCTGAGTCCTGAGCGAACGGCAGGGAATCGGCCGACCCCCTTGGTGGCATCGTCTAGCATAGATACGCTGGCCAAGCGACCGACAAGGCAGGGAGCGCCCGATATGACGGTTACGAGTCAAGTGACGGTTACGAAGCTTCTATTATCAATGGTCGGGAAACGAAATCTTGACGAGTGATCATGGCGATGTCACCAGGGTGGAAGTGTCGGAGACGGCGACGGGGGAAGCAGCAGGTTGATGCCTGAGCGAGGCAACTCGCAACGTGCGGGTGTTGGCCGCCGAACTGGTCCCTTGCACCACCCGCTCCCGTGCAAAGCTGGCGAGCGTGCGCAGGGCATCCTGCGCGGAGCGGAGGTAAAACGCCTGGAGGTGGAACACATGCCAGCGTGCCCCATGCACTTCGAGCCGGCATGGCACGCCACACGCGGTGGCGTGTTCGACCAGGCGGGTCGAATCCGAAAGGAGCACCTCCTGGTCGCCTGCCTGAATCAGCATGGGCGGAAGGCCGCGCAGATCCGCCTTGAGGGGATGCAGAGCCGCGGGGTGACTGGCCGCGCGATACCAACGCAGCCCCTGCTCCAACCAGCCCTTTCGGATCATCGGATCGGTGCGGCAACGGGTTGTCAATGAGGCCCCGCTGAGCGAGTCATCCGTCACCGGCGAGATCAACAGGAGGCCAGCAGGCGCCGGAGCGCCGCGCTGCTTGAGGGCGAGCGCCAAAGAGAGGGCAAGGGCGCCACCTGCCGAGTCGCCGGCGATCATGATCCGGTCCGGCGCATAGCCCTCGGCACGCAATGCCTGGTAGCAGGCGATTGCGTCCTCCAGCGCAGCGGGATACGGATGCTCCGGCGCGAGCCGATAGTCGGGCAGCCAGACCGGCAGGCCGGATTCCACGGCAAGGCGCGTCGTGATGCTTCGGTGTGTACCGGGTCCGCCGAGACAGAAGGCGCCTCCATGGAGGTACAGGACCACGCCGCCAATCTCGCCACGCTTCGGCGCGATGATCTCGACCGGTACCTTGCCGGCCGCACTTCGATACCGGATCACATCACCCACGCCGGGCATCAGCGCAGACAGCAGGCTCACGACGCCTCGCTGGAACGCCGCCCCGAAAGGCGGTCCGATGAGCGGCCGGAAGCTCGTACGGAGAAGCCCGCGCAACAGGCTGGCGCTCACGGACTCTACCGTGCTTTGCGGCGCTGCCACGACGGTTCCCGCCGATCCAGAGTGCGCTTCAGGCAGCGGTCGCGTGAAACGGAAGGCCTGCAGACTCGAGAACCGGGTCAGCCATCGGTACGACAGCGTGAAGCCGGGCCAGTTGGTGCTGTTGTGCCCGCTGGCGTCCACGTACCAGCTCTTGCAGCCACTCCAGACCGAACTGGCGAGCCGCTGCTGGATGCCCACATTGAAGCGCCCGTAGCGGCGTTCGTCCACCTCGATTGCCGATGCGTCGGCCGCCCGCATCGCCTTGCAGCAGCGGATAACGTGCGCGATTTGGCTTTCGAGCATGTAGACGATCGAATTGTGGCCCAGGTTGGTGTTCGGCCCGTAGAGCATGAAGAAATTTGGGAAGCCAGGCACCGTGAGCCCGAGATACGCCTGCGCGCCGCGGCGCCAGGCGTCGTTCAGGTCGGTTCCTGCCCGACCGGTGATGCGCATCGGGGACAGGAACTCTGTCGCGGCGAAGCCCGTCCCATAGACAATTGCGTCGACGGGGTGGTGGACGCCATCCACCGTCTCGATGCCGTTCTCCGTGACCCTGCGAATGCCGTCGGTCACCAGTTCGACGTTCGGCCTGCTGATCGCGGCGAGGTATTCGCTGGACAGCAGGATGCGCTTGCAGCCGATCGGGTAGTCGGGTGTCAATTTGGTGCGCAAGGAGGCATCGGGCACCTGCCGGTCGAGCAGCCGCTGAAAGGGCTTGCCAACTGCGAGGCGCATCAGACCACTGAAGCGTGTGAAAGCCAGCGCGCGCGCTTCGTACTGGACGTAGATAGCGGCGCGATGCAGCTTCATTACCCATGGCAGCCGCCTGAACAAGGCCTTGCTAAATGAGCCGTAGGGCCGGTCGGGGCGAGGGGTGATGTAGGCCGGCGATCGCTGGAACACGGTGAGTTTTCCCACCGTGTCCGCAATGGCAGGCACGAACTGGATGGCGGATGCGCCTGTTCCGATCACGGCAACCCGCTTTCCATTAAGCGGATAGCTGTGATCCCAGCGGGCCGAATGGAATGCGTGCCCCTTGAAGCTATCAAGACCCGGGAGTCGGGGCATTGCGGGCCGGCTCAGTTGACCGGTGCCGCTGATCAGCAGGGATGCACATAGGGTTGAGCCGTCTGTCAGCGTGACCAACCACAGGGACCTGCCTTCGTCATAGCGTGCGCTGGCGACCTCGGAGCAGTATCGGATGTGTGATTCCAGGGCGTACTTTCGCGCGCAGTGTTGGAGATAGGCATGGATCTCGGCCTGCGGTGCAAATGTCCTCGACCAGTTCGGGTTCGGTTCGAACGAGAAGGAGTACAAGTGCGACGGCACGTCGCACGCGGCGCCCGGATAGCCGTTGTCGCGCCAGACGCCGCCGACGTCGTGCGAGCGTTCAAGCAGAACGAAATCCTTCACCCCCGTACGCTGGAAGGCTACGGCCATGCCGATGCCGGCGAAGCCTGCACCAATGATGATGGCAGCAAGTGGCTTCCTGGCTTCCGGGTGTCGGGTGGGATCAGATGAATGCATGCTGGGACTCCTTCAGACGGGAAAGGACGGCTCGCTGGGTATGTCGCCGGCCCGGATACCGGGTTGGACACGCGAACGCCCACGGATCAGGTCAACGGCTTTTTCTGCAATCATGATCGTTGGCGCATTGGTGTTCCCGCCAATCAGCGTGGGCATGATCGAAGCGTCGACGATCCGTAGGCCGTGGAGTCCGCGCACACGCAACTGCGGATCGACCACGGCATCCTCATCGACCCCCATCTTGCAAGTGCCGACAGGGTGGTAGACCGTATCGGTACGCTGCCTCAGGATCTCGCGGATCTCGTCATCGCTGCTTACGTTTGCAGTGAACAAGTCCTGCGTGATCCAGTCAGCCAGTGCCGGCGCCTGCATCAGCCGGCGCGTCATCTTGAAGCCGGCGACCATATCGTCCAGATCCTGAGTATCCTGGAAGAACGCCGGGTCAATCAGCGGCGCATCCACAGGGCGGCTGCTTTGGAGCGTGACAGTGCCGCGGCTGCGTGGCCGCAACAGGCAGACATGGCAGGACAGACCGTGCCCGAGGTGCATCTTCCTGCCGTGGTCATCGACGAGCGCGACCACGAAATGAAGCTGGATGTCGGGCGCGAGCAACTCGGCGCGCGTTTTCAGGAAGGCACCACCCTCGGCGAAATTCGAGGTCAGCGCGCCGCGCCGTTCCCGACGGAAGCGCCTGATCTCGCGCAACATGCGAAGGCCGCCGCGGATCGAGAGCCCCATGGTGTCAAGACTGCGGGTGCGATAGCCAAAGATGAAGTCCGGATGGTCCTGCAGGTTCTTGCCGACCCCTGGCAGATGCGTGACTGGCTGGATGCCAAAGCGCGCGAGTTCTGCGGCCGGGCCCACGCCGGACAGCATCAGGATCTGAGGCGTCTGCAACGCGCCGGCGGCGAGGACAACCTCTCGCCGAGCAAGAAACGTATGAAGACTTCCCCCGATCAGCACTTCGACGCCGACTGCCCGGGTGCCATCGAAGAGAATGCGCCGCACCTGTGCATGGGTTTCCACGCTCAGGTTGTCCCGCCGACCGATATGCGGCAAGAGATAGGCACGCGCGGCGCTGCAGCGCTCACCGTGCTTCTGGTTGACCTGGTAGATCCCCACGCCTTCCTGTTCTGCGCCGTTGAAGTCATCAGTCAAGGGAAATCCGGCCTGACGGGCGGCTTCCAGATACCGGGCATGGAAAGGGTTGCCGGTGCGCAGGTCGCTGACCCACAAGGGACCGTCCCGGCCATGCCATTCGTTGTCGATGTGCTCGTTGTGCTCGCTGAGACGGAAGTATGGCAACACCTCGTCGTAGGACCACCCGAGGTTGCCCAAGCCTGCCCAGGTGTCATAGTCGCGCCGATGCCCGCGGATATAGACCATGGCATTGATGGCCGACGAGCCTCCTAGCGTGCGGCCGCGCGGCTGGTAGCCTTTGCGCCCGTTCAGTCCCGGCTGCGGCATCGTCTCGAACGCCCAGTTATTGAGCGTGGTGGGCAGCATGGCGACCGCGCCCGTCGGGATGGTCACCACCGCGTCTCGGCCATTTCCGCCGGCCTCCAGCACGCAAACGGACACGGAAGTGTCCTCCGACAGCCGGCCCGCGACAACGCAGCCGCTAGAGCCACCGCCCACGACGATATAGTCAAAGGTCTTGTTCATGATTGAATATGGAAATACTGGCTTCAGGTGATGCGCTTGAGGGCGCCGAGCAGCATGTCGAAGGCTTTTCCGTAAGGTGGGTGGAACAGAAACGTCCCGTTCAATCGGGTCTGATGGAAGACGGGCTTGAGCTTGCTGAAGGTCCGGAATCCCCATTCACCGTGATAAGCACCGATACCGCTCGGCCCTACGCCGCCAAACGGTTGGTGTTCCTGCGCGATATGCCAGAGGCAGTCATTCACGGTGACCCCGCCAGAGATTGTTTCCTGCAGCACGCGCTCCCTGTGCACCGGATCGCGTCCAAACCAGTACAGCGCGAGAGGCCGATCCATTCGATTGATCCGGGTGATGGCCTCGTCGAGGTTGCCGTATTCGACAATCGGGAGCACGGGCCCAAAGATTTCCTCGCGCATCACGCGCATGTCGTCCCTGGCATTCAGCACAATGACTGGCGCAAACTTGCGGGTTGACCCAGTGAACCGCTCGCGCGTCGGATTTACCTCGATGACGCGCGCACCCGCATCCCTTGCCTCCCGGACCAGATCGACCAGCCGCTGGCGGTGCCGGTCGGAGACGATGGCGGTGTAGTCAGGATTGGTTTCCAGCGTGGGGTACATCCGTGCAATGGCAGCCGAGAGCAGCGTGGCGACCTTCCCGGCCGTGCCGGTGGGAACCAGCAGGTAGTCCGGTGCAATGCAGGTTTGCCCCGCGTTCATGAGCTTGCCGAACGCCAGACGCCGGACCGCCACTTCCAGATCGCAAGACGGATCGAAGATCGCCGGCGACTTCCCGCCGAGTTCCAGCGTGACAGGTGTCAGGTTCGCGGCGGCAGCGGTTGCCACCATGCGACCCACAGCCGTCGAGCCGGTGAAGAAGAGATGATCGAACGGCAGTCCGGTAAAAGCCTTGCCCACCTCGGCATCGCCGTTCACCACGCTCAGCTCGCCCGGATCGAAGCTGGCCTTCACCATGTCTTCCAGTAGCGCAGAGAGGTGCGGCGTCAGCTCCGATGGCTTGATCAGCACCCGGTTGCCTGCCGCGATGGCCGCCAGCGCCGGCCCAAGGGCAAGCTGGAAGGGGTAGTTCCATGGCGAAATGATGCCCACGACGCCCAGCGGCTGGGGAAGCAGGCGGTTGCGGCCGGGGCGGAAGTGCAGATCCGTCCTGACGCTGCGGTTGCGCATCCACTCCTTCAGGTGTCCACGCGCATGCCGGATGCCGGTGCGCACCATGAAGATCTCGGCCAGCCGCGTCTCATGGGCGGACCTGCCGGAGAAATCCGCGCTGATCGCGCGCACGATCGCCGCCTCGTGCGTCTCGGTCAGCGCGAGCAGGCGATCCAGCCGCGACAGGCGAATTTCCCGCGAGGGATATGGATCGAGCGCAAAGTCCCGGCATTGCACGGCAAACCGGGCGGCAAGGTCAGTCGCCGGATTGAACAGCATGTGGTCTCCCTCCTGTCGGACGTCCAGTCGCTCATGCGGCAACTTGAATGCCCTGAATATTGCGACTGACAGGGGAAAGCACCAATGCTGGGGTGGGACAATTGCTTTAGTATTTGGGCCAAATCGGCTTCCCTAGGGTTTCCCAGTATGAACGTTTGGGACTTCAGCCGGAGTCCTGCCAGCGCCCGGCTGCTGGTCGATTTCGGCGTCGAGCGCGGGCTGTCCGCTCCCGGCCTGCTCGCAAGAAGCGGACTGTCCTCCCGGCAGCTTGGCGACCCCAATGTCGAGATCACGGCCGAACAGGAATTGCGCGTCGCGGCCAACCTGCTGCGCGCGTTGAAGCAACCGTCAGGCGGGCTTGGCTTCGAAGTGGGCGCGCGATATCACTTCTCGACCTATGGCCTCTGGGGTTATGGCCTGATCGCCAGCGGCACGGCAGGGGATGCGCTGTCGCTGGCATTGCGGTTCCTGCCGCTGACCTACGCATTTACCGTGATTTCGTACTACGAGGAGGGCGAGTTTGGCGTCCTCAGCTTCGCGGAGCCTGACCTTGCCCCGGAGCTCAAGCGTTTCCTTGTGGAACGGGACATGGCCGCAACGGCCGTGTTGCTGAAGGAGGTCTGCGGTGAGACGTTTTCCCTGGCCCGCTTCACGCTCAAGACGCATCGCGCGCCGGTCGGGCAGACGTCGTCCGCTGTTGTCAGGAGCGTTTTCGGAAGAAGCCCGGAGGGGGCGGCGCGCCTGAACAGCCTGGCATTTGAGCGATCCCTTCTCAGCCGGCGGCTGCCGCAGGCCGACCCCGTCACGGTGTCGATGTGCGAGCAGATGTGCGAGCGCTTGATGGAGTCGCGACGGGTCCGGGCCGGGGCCGCCGCCACCATTCGCCAGTATCTGAATGCGGCACCCGGCGGCCTGCGCTCAACCCTGGAAGACATGGCGCGCATGATGAATACCAGCCCGCGTACATTGAAGCGTCGCCTGCAGGAAGAAGGTACGACATACACGGCTTTGCTGGCGGATGCCCGTGGAGCCGTCGCAAGGGAACTGCTGCTCGACCGGAGCCTGGCACTGACCGAGATCGCAGGGAGGTTGGGGTTCAGCGATCTGTCGAGCTTCTCACAGGCATTCAAGCGCTGGTACGGAATGGCGCCCACTGTCTTTCGAGATCGCAACTCTCGATAGTTGTCACCCGTCGCTTGCAAACGTCGGCGCTTGAAAGCACGGCATGAATGACCGCTCTGGATCTCTCCGGACCTCCACTGAGCCGGTTTCGGATGATGGGATCTCGACCGTTTCGGCCATCCATGATCCGAGGCTGACTGACTAAAATTGGCCGTAAGCTGCCTTTGCCCAAGCGGCCCGCCCTAGACCTTGGCGATGGAATAGCTAATCGCCGATCCGCGGGATTGACGCCTCCCCTCGCAACCACGACACGCGCCAATTCCGAGCGACCTCAGGGCATCACCGGAGGATGGTAGGAAAGGGTCGCAGCGAAGGCCCATAGCATGAACAGCACCAGGGGCGCATGCACCAGCAGCTGGGTGAAGGTGAATCCGACCACGTCCTTGGCCCGGATGCCGAGCACACCGAGCAACGGCAGCATCCAAAAAGGATTGATCAGGTTCGGCAGCGCTTCAGCGGCGTTATAGACCTGCCCCCATATCGGCCGCCGTGCGGGCATGCGCCTCGGCAGGGGCCGAGAAGTACGCTACCGCCAGGGACACGACGATCAGCACGCCGGTCATCGCCATGGATTGCCAAAGAAAGATCGTATCGGAGAACGGGATGACCCCGGTGACATCCAGCAGCCGCGCACCTCGACAACATCGAGCGGCGGGTGGTCGAACAAGCAATGCGGGCCGAAGTGCCCGACGTCAAAGCGATCTTCAGGCAGTTCTGACCATTTAGCGGCGCCTGACGGCCCCTTAGGCCGTAGCGAGACGCGACGATGCCCGCGGCGGCACACCGCCACGTGTCCGGCCCAGCGGGCGCCAGGCGCCGGCGTTTCAAAACATCAACGGCCGCTGCGCGGCATCCAGCCCGCCGTCGATGAACACCACGTTGCCATGGAGGTAAGCCGCCTCCGGCCCGCACAGGAAGGCAATCAGGGCAGCCACCTCTTCCGGCCGGGCGCGGCGGCCCAGCGGCGATACGAAGTCGCGGATGGCGTCGCCGTAGCGCGGATCTTTCAGGCCTGCCTGCAGCAGCGGCGTTTCCACCGCGCCCGGCGCGACCACGTTCAGGCGCACCCCCGCCTGGCCCCACGCCGCAGCGCGTTGCCGCGCGGCCGCGGTCACCGCATGCTTGGAACTGGCATAGGCGATATAGCCGGCCTGGTCGCGCGTGGCTTCGGCCTGCGCGGCGCCCGCCACCATGGCCAGCACGCCGGCCTCGTCACCGGCGAGGTAGGCATCGCGCAGCGAGCTGCCCTCCCACGACTGCAGCGTGGCCGAGTTCGATGACACCACCACCGCGCCAGGGTCCGAGCCCTGGCACAGCGCTTCGAACAGGCCGTCGAGCAAGGCCACCACGCCGAAGTAGTTGACCGACGCCACCAGCGTGGCAGGGTCGACATGCGGGCCCAGCCCGGCGCAGCACACCAGTTGGTCGATGCGGTCGCCCGAGCGCGACAGCACCGCGTCGATGGCGCCCGCGCGCCCCTGCGCGGTGGACAGATCTGCAAGGATGTCCGCGTCGCGCAGATCCACGCCAATCACCTGGCAGCCATCGGCCAGCATGCGCTGTCGCACCGCCGCGCCCATGCCGGACGCGGCGCCGGTCACCACAACGGTCCTCATGGTCAGCCCTCGAACACGTGCCGCAGCACCGGCGGCTCGATGCTGGCCAGGTTCATCTCGACCACGCGCCGCGCCACGCTGGACGGACGCACCTGCTCCACGTCGGTGTAGAACTGCTGGTACCAGTCGCGCATCTGGTAGATCGGCCCGTCGCCTTCGCACAGCAGCGGGTTGTCGATGCGGATCTTGCTGTCCCAGATCACCACGTCCTCGTAGAAGGCACCGCGGGCTTGCTCCACATAGGCTTGCGCCACGGCGCGGTTCTGTTCATCGGACAGTCCCGGGATCTTTTTCACCAGCACGCCATAGCGCAGCACGAAGCTGTTCTGGTCGATCGGCACATGGCAGTTGAGCAGGATCGAGTGGATCTGCTGGTCGCCCATCTGGCCGGTCATCTCGGTGATGTGGTACGCCGGCCCGAAATACGTGGACAGCGCCGTCAGGCGCGCATCGCCGGACAACCGCGCGCTGCGCCCGATCATCAGCTGCGTGGCCTTGTGGTCTTCGAACAGGTTGGCGAAGTAGTCCACCGGCGCGCCATGCACCACGCCGAAATGCGCCATGTCGGAGATGTTGTCGACCAGTTCGCGGCAGTTGGTGCGGATCAGCATCTCGTCGATGGCCCAGTCCGACCACTCCGGCGCATAGCAGGCGTCGATGCGCGGGATGGCAACCTCCGGCGGCGCCGGGCGGCCCTCGGGATCGTGCCAGATGAACAGTAGCCGGTTCTGCTCGCAGGTCTCCCACGCGCCGACACGCGCCTTGGGCGGCACGCGCTTGCAGTAGGGGATGGACTTGCAGCCGCCGTCGCCGCCCCACTGCCAGCCGTGGAACGGGCACACCAGGTTGTCACCCTGCACGGTGCCGGTGCTGAGGTCCGCGCCCATGTGCGGGCAGTGGCCGTCGATCACGCGGATGGCGCCGGTCGAGTCGGCGAACGCGGCCAGGCGGCGGCCGAAGATGTCCAGCGTGTGCGGCTTGCCGTCGCGGTAGTCGTCGGCCAGGCCCAGGCAGTGCCAGCCGCGTGCGTAGCGGTTCGCGGGCGGGCGTGATTCGATCTTGTAGCCGCTGATGCCGTTCGTGCTCATGGTGTCTCCTTGATATCCCGTGGGAACTTCAAGATAAGAGCGTCCGGGCGGCGGCTCATCGTCCCATCGGACTACTGCAGTGCGACCAGACGCGTCAGGGCCGGATCGTTGCCGGGGCCATGCACGCAGCTGACGCCGGCGGGGTCGTAGATCCGGGCCACGCAGCCATTGCAGCTGTCGCAGGCCGAGCGCTGCACCGCACCGCCGTGCCAGTTGGCCACGAGCGCGGGATCATGGATCAGCGCGCGCGCCAACGCGATGGCGTCGAAGCCCTCTTCCATGAGCTGCGCCACGTTGCCGATCGACTTGACGCCGCCGACGTATGCCAGCGGCATACGCACCGCGCGCCGCACCACGCGCGAGGCTTCGAGGAAGTACAGCTCGC
This sequence comes from Cupriavidus sp. UYPR2.512, assembly GCF_000379565.1. NCBI lineage: Bacteria > Pseudomonadati > Pseudomonadota > Betaproteobacteria > Burkholderiales > Burkholderiaceae > Cupriavidus > Cupriavidus sp. UYPR2.512. The sequence goes on from NZ_KB903148.1 coordinate 27,485, forward strand.
GGAACGCGAGTTCAGGGGGCGTGCGCTTCTCCAGCATGGTGATGCCGAAGCGCGCCAGCGCGGTCGGCGCGGCGGCCTTCATCTGCGCCGTCGGCATCGGGCTGCCGAACAACGCCCAGGGGCTTTCCACGTTGCGGCCGCCACTGAGCGTCAGCAGGTCGGCCCCTTCCGCCTCAAGGATGCGCGCGGTCACCGCGGAGTCCGCGGGCTGGTTGCCGCCCGGCACACCGTCGCTGACGCTGAGCTTGCAGCACACCGCCAGCTCGGCACCGACGGCATCCTTCACCTGCCGCAGCACCGCCGCCGGGAAGCGGGTCCGGTTCTCCACGCTGCCGCCAAACGGATCGCGCCGCCGGTTGCTCAGCGGCGACAGGAACTGGTTAAGCAGGTAGCCGTGCCCCATGTGGATTTCGACCGCATCGAAGCCGGCCTCGCGCGCGAGCCGCGCCGCCGCGGCGAACTGTCCGGCAACCCGCGCCATGTCGGCCTCGCGCATGGCGCGCTGGAAATACACGCCGTGCATCATGCCGAAGGCATTGAGCCCGGATGATGCGCTGCCCGGCGCGCGGCTGCCGCCGTGACGCATGGTGGTGAACGAGCCCGCGTGGGTGATCTGCAGGCAAGCCGCCGCGCCTTCGCGATGCACGGCGTCGGTCAGCACACGCAGGTGCGGCACCTGTTCCCCGCGCATGCTGAGCTGGTGGGCAAAGGTCAGGCCGTCGTCGGCCACCGCCGCGTAGGCCACCGTGGTCATGCCCACGCCGCCCGCGGCAAGATCGCGGTGATGCCTGACCAGCGCCTGCGTAGGCAGGCCATGTGGCGTCATGCCTTCGTTCGCGCCCGCCTTGATGAAGCGGTTGCGCAGCGTGAGCGGGCCGATGCGCAGCGGCGTGAAGGCCGCTGCGGATGCCTGGGTATCGCGCATCATGTCTCTCCGTTGTCTCACCGATATGCCTGCTTGCCTCAGGTCGCGTCTGATTTCAGCGCATGCGCCGGCGGTATCGTCTGGCCGCTTGCCGCCGCGGCAGTGCGCGCCGCCGCGCGCGCCCGCTCCTCATCCTCCACCCCCAGCCACGCCGCCAGCGCCGGCAGCAGCGATACCGCGCCGAACAGGTTCACCAGGAACATGAAGGCGAGCAGGATCCCCATGTCGGCCTGGAACTTGAGCGCGGCAAAAGCCCAGGTGCCCACGCCGATGCACATCGTCAGCGCCGTGAACAACGCCGCCGACCCGCGCTGGCGCATGGCCTCGGCAAAGGCCTGCGGCAACGCCTGTCCTTCCTCGCGGATCTGGTGCTGGATGCGCTCATACAGGTAGATGCCGTAGTCCACGCCAACGCCCACGCCCAGCGTGATGACCGGCAGCGTCGACACCTTCAGCCCGATGCCAAGCCGCGCCATCAGCGCATTGCACAGCACCGACACCAGCGTCAGCGGCACGATGATGCACAGCACCGCGCGCCACGAGCGGAACGTCAGCAGGCACAGCAGCGTGATCGCGCCGAAGATCGACAGCAGCATCGTCACTTCGGCCTCCTCCACGGCCTCATTGGTGGCTGCCATCACGCCGATATTGCCCCCGGCCAGGCGGAACGCCACGTTGGGCGTCTTGTCGGCGGCGGAGAAGCGGCGGATCTCGCGGATGATGTGGGCGATGGTGGCGCCCTCATGGTTGGCCGTGTAGATCAGCACCTGGATGGCCTGGCAGTTCGAGGTATTCATGCCGTTGTCCGGGTCGAAGGCCTTGGCGCCCTGGCTCAGGCCCTCGCTGCTGCGCGGCAGCGCCTCCCAGCGCGGGTTGCCCTCGTTGTAGGCGCCGATCACCACCTTGGCCAGCGACGATACGCTGACCACCGACTGCACGCCGGACACGCCGCGCATATGCATCTCGAAGCGATCCACCGCACTCATCACCGGGTAGTGCAGGCAACCGTCGTCGAAGCCGGTGGGTTCCACCACCACCGTCAGCGCATCCGAGCCAATGTTGTACTGGCTCACCACACTGGCGCTGTCGCGGTTATAGCGCGAATCCGCGCGCAGTTCCGGGGCGCCGCTGCCGACATCGCCGATCTTCAGGCCGCGCGAATCGATGGCACCGGCCGCCAGCAGCGCGAGCGCGGCCACGAACACCCCCAGCGCCGGTCCCGGGCGCGCCAGCGCGCCGAACTTCTGCCACAGCCCGCCGGTTCCCTGCGCGCGCCGGGCCTGCGCCGATGCCAGCGCCGACGGCTCCAGCCGCGTGTACGACAACAGGATCGGCAGGAACACCTTGTTGGTCACGATCATCAGCAGCACGCCCAGGCAGGCCGTGATGCCAAGCTCGCGCACGATGTCGATCTCGATGCGCATGATGACCATGAACCCGAGCGCATTGGTCAGCAGCGCGACCGTGCCGGGGATGAACAGCTTGCGGAAGGCAGCGCTGGCGCTGTCCAGCGCACCATGCCCCTGCACAACCTCTTGCTTCCAGGCATTGGTCATCTGCACCGCGTGCGAAACCCCGATCGAGAAGATCAGGAACGGCACCAGGATCGACATGGGGTCGATGCCGTAGCCCAGCAGCGGCAGCAGGCCCAGCAGCCAGGCCACGGGCAGCAGCGCCACCACCAGCGACAGCAGCGTGATGCGCAGCGAGCGCGTGTACAGCCACAGCAGCAGCGCGGTCACGGCGAAGGCCAGCGCGAAGAAGCCCATCACGCCGGCGATACCCTCTTCCACATCGCCCACCAGCTTGGCAAAGCCGACAACGTTGACTTCGACATCGGTGCCGCTGAACCGCGCGCGGATCTTCTCGAGCTGGCGCGCCACGGTCCCGTAGTCGATGGTCTTGCCGGTAGCCGGGTCGGTCTCACGCAGCTCCGCGCGGATCAGCGCGGACTTCAGGTCATTGCTGACCAGCCGGCCGATCTGGCCGGAACGCGCCACATTGCGCCGCACCTTGTCGAGCTCGTCCGGCGCGCCGGAAAAGCGCCCCGGCACCACGACGTCGCCGCGAAAACCGGCCTCCGTCACCTCGGTGTAGCGCACGTTCGGCGTGAACAGCGAAAACACGCGCGAGCGGTCCACGCCGGGGATGAAGAACACTTCATCGGTGGCGTGGCGCAGCTTGTCCATGAAGGCCGCGTTGTAGATATCGCCGTCGCCCTTCCAGCGCAGGCTCACCAGCACGGTATTGGCACCGGAGAAGGTGCTCGCGTACTTGGTGAACACCTGCATGTACGGGTGCTGCAGCGGGATCATCTTGTTGAAGCCGGGATCGAGCCGCAGGCGCGTGGCAGAGAAGCCCAGCGCCATGGTCACGGCCAGGCATAGCAACAGCAGCAGGCGGCGCCGGCGCATCAGCCCGCTGGCGCAGGCATCGACGAAGCGGCCCAGGCGGCCGGGGGAGTGGGGGCGGGTCATGATGGTTCTCGCGTCCGGTCGGGCGGGTTCAGTGATTGGCGGCGATCGTGGCGCCGGCCAGGCCGCCATTGCCGCCGAGTGCCAGCGTGTCCTTGCCGGTCTGGGCCAGCGCGGCCAGGGTCTGCGGGCTGCCGGCCGGCAGCGCCGCGAAATGGCGCCCGCCATCGGCGGACATCACCAGCATGCCGCCTTGCCCGGCCAGCACGATGCGGCCATCGGCCAGCTCGGCGCCACCGAAGAACGAAGTCCTGGGGCCGGTTTCCGCGGCCTGCCAGGTCGTACCGAAATCCTCGCTGCGCAGCGCGTTGCCGCGCATGCCGAAGGCCAGCCAGGCACCGTCGCGCAGCGGCAGCACGCCGTACAGCGAGCCTTCATAAGGGGTCTTGAGCGGCTCCCAGTGGCTGCCGCCGTCGCTCGAGCGCAGCACCAGGCCGGCTTCGCCGACCAGCATCAGGTGTCCCTGTCCGTCGGCGGCAATGGCGTTGAGGTGGCGGTCCTGCATGGCCTTGTCGGCGGCCGCTTCCCAATGCCTGCCCAGGTCGCGCGAGACCAGGAAACGGCCAAAGCTGCCCACGGCAAACCACGGCCCGTTGGCCTGGGCAAGGGCACCAAGCAGCGGGTCGGACGATTGCGCGTCGAAGGCAACTTGCTGCCAGTGCGCGCCGCCGTCTTCAGTGCGCAGGATCAGGCCGCTGTGGCCGACCGCGATGCCCTGGCGGCTGTCGGCGAAGGCCACCTGCGTCAGCGTAGCGCCTTGCGGCTTGTCCACCGTTGCCGGGCGCCAGTTGCGCCCCAGGTCATCGCTGAACAGGATCTTGCCGCGCTCGCCCACAGCGACCAGGCGTTCGCCGGCGCGGGCGATGCCGTTGATCTGCAGGCCGTCGGGACGCAGCGCGGTGGCCGGGAACGGCGGCAGCGGACGCGGCGCGAAAGCCCATACCGCGGTGGCCAGCACGGCCACCGACATGGCGATGCCGATCAGTCGTTTCATAGGTCTCCTCCGTTTGGAGTGGTGGCAGGCGGCCTCGTGGCGGGCCGTACTTGCCGGGGCTGCTTTGCGCAGCGAACGATTTGCGCCTCTTTCCCGCTTGCGCGAGAGGGGCGCAAACCAGCACTTCTAGTTACAGAACGTCGAACAGCGCCGCCGCACCCATGCCGCCACCAATACACATCGTCACCACCGCTTGCCGCACGCCGCGGCGCTGGCCCTCGATCAGCGCATGCGCGGTCATGCGCGCGCCCGACATGCCGAACGGATGCCCGACCGAGATCGCGCCGCCGTTCACGTTCAGCCGCGCATCGGGGATGCCGAGCTGCTGCTGGCAGTACAGCACCTGCGAGGCGAAGGCCTCGTTCAGCTCCCACAGTCCCACGTCCGCCACCGTCATGCCGTGGCGCGCCAGCAGCTTCGGCACCGCGAACACCGGGCCGATGCCCATCTCATCCGGCGCACAGCCCGCCACCGCCATGCCGCGATAGCGGCCCAGCGGGCGCAGGCCGCGGCGGCGCGCTTCGTCGGCGCTCATCAGCAGCACCGCGGCGGCGCCATCGGACAGTTGCGAGGCATTGCCCGCGGTGATGTGCTCCCCCTCGGCCACCGCCTGCCCGCCGCTCCAGACCGGCTTGAGCGCCGCCAGGCTGGCCGCCGTGGTATCAGGCCGGTTGCATTCGTCCTGCGCCAGCGTCACGCTCTCATGGCCGGTCAGTACGCCGGCCTTGTCGAACAGCGCACGGCGCGTTTCCAGCGGCACGATCTCGTCGTCGAAGGCGCCGCACCGCTGCGCCTCGGCGGTGCGCTGCTGGCTGCGCCAGGCGTAGGCGTCCTGCTCGGCGCGGCTGATGCCGTAGCGGCGCGCCACCACCTCGGCGGTCTCAATCATCGCCATGTAGGCCGCCGGCTGCCGCGCCAGCACCGCTTCGGACTGCGCGCGGAAGCTGTTCTTGTACTTGTTCTGCGTCAGCGAGATCGATTCCGCGCCGCCGGCGACGATGATGTCGGCCTCGCCGCACTGGATCGCACGGGCACCCGCCGCGATCGTCATCAGGCCCGAGCCGCACATGCGGTCCATGGTCATGCCCGGCACGCTGTCAGGCAGCCCCGCGGCCACGGCGCACAGGCGGCCGAAGTTGTAGCCCTGGGTGCCCTGCTGCGCGGCCGCGCCGATCAGCACGTCGTCGATCTCGGACGGGTCCACGCCCGCGCGCTCGACCACCGCGCGCACCACGTGGCCGCCCAGCACCGGGGCTTCGGTATCGTTGAAGGCGCCGCGGAAGGCCTTGCCGATGGGGGTGCGCGCAACGGCGACAATGACTGCTTCATTCATGCTCGATTCCCTGTGGTCAGAAGTAGTAGCGGCTGATCGTCTCGGCCACGCAGGCGGGCTTGGCCTCGCCTTCGATCTCCACCGTCATGCGCACCACCGACTGCACGCCGCCCGGCAGCGTCTCGGCCCGCACCAGCTCGCCCACGCCGCGCACACGCGCCCCGACGCGCACGGCCGCCGGGAAACGGACCTTGTCGCAGCCGTAGTTGACGCCCCACTTCATGCCTTCGACGGTGACGAGTTCCGGCAGAAACTGGTTGACCAGGGCCAGCGTCAGGTAGCCGTGGGCAATGCAGCCGCCGTAGGGGCCTTGCGCGGCGCGTTCCGGGTCGACGTGGAGCCACTGGTGGTCGCCGGTGGCATCGGCGAACCGGTTGACCTGGTCCTGGGTGATACGGGTCCAGGCGCTTTCGCCGAGGCGCTGGCCGACGGCGGCGTGGATGTCTTCGGCGGAGCGAAAGATGCGTGGCATGTCTGGTTCCTACTGTTGATCCCGATGCCGGCTGTGCTGCCCGGCTTTGCTTCCGTTCAAGCCCGCTGACTACTCACCGGCAACACCTCGCCGGTCATGTATGACGCATAGTCGCTGGCCAGGAACACCATCACATTGGCCACCTCCCACACCTCTGCCGCGCGCCCGAACGCTTCGCGCTCGCTGAGCTGGCGCAGCAGGTCGGCCGGTGCCGACTTCTTCAGGAAGTCGTGCAGCGCGATGCTGGGCGCCACCGCATTGATGCGCACGCCAAATTCGGCGGCCTCCATCGCGCTGCAGCGCGTCAGCGCCATCACCCCGGCCTTGGCCGCGGCGTAGTGCGACTGCTCCTTCTGCGCACGCCAGCCCAACACCGAGGCGTTGTTGACGATGGCGCCGCGCCGGCGCGCCTGCATGTGCGGCAACATTGCGCGCGTCATGCGGAAGGTGCCGGTGAGGGAAATATCGATCACGCGCGACCACTCGGCATCGTCCATATCAACTAGGCGGCGCGAGCCGCCCAGGCCGGCGTTGTTGATCAGTACGTCGGTGCCGCCCAACGCTTCTTCGGCGGCGGCCACAAGTGCGCGCACCTGCGCTTCATCCGACACATCGCAAAGCTGGCCATGGATCGCCTGCAGGCCGGTTTCCGCGCGCAGGCGCTCGACCGCGTCGGCCAGGCGCTTCTCATGGACGTCGGAGATCATCAGCGCGCGGCAGCCCTCCTCGGCGCAGCGGCGCGCGGCGGCAAAGCCGATGCCGGCGCCCGCCGCGGCGGTGATGAGCACGCTCTTGCCGGCGAGCAGCTGATGGCCGGGCACATAGGCCGGGGCGTTGGGGATTTCGGTGTTCAGGGTCATGGCTGTCCTCGTGCTTCGCGCGGCATGCCAAGGCCGCGTTCGGCGATGATGTTGAGCTGGATTTCGTTGGTGCCGGCGTAGATGGTGTCGGCGCGCGAGAACAGCGCCATCTGCTGCAGCCGCGTGCGGCGCGTGTCACCGGCGTCCAGCACGTTGGCCAGCGGGCCCAGCACGTCCAGCGCCAGCTGGCCCAGGTCGCGGTGCCAGTTGGACCAGTAGTACTTGTAGATCAGCGCCTCGCGCTGCAGCGCGGTGCCACCGTCCTGGCCCGCCTGCGCCGCGCCCGCCAGCATGCGCAGCGCATTGGCGCGCATCACGCGCAGTCCGGCCCAGGCGCGTGCGATGCGCTGGCGCACCAGCGCGTCGCGGCTGCTGCCGTTGTCGCGCGCGGCCTGCGCCACCCATTCCAGCTCATGCGTGAACTGCATCTGCTGGCCCAGCGTGGAGATGCCGCGCTCGAAGCCCAGCAGCGCCATGGCGATGCGCCAGCCATCGCCGGGCGCGCCCAGCACGTCGGCGGCGGCGGCACGCGCGCCGTCGAAGAACACCTCATTGAATTCAGCGCCGCCGCCCATCTGGCGGATCGGCCGGATCTCGATGCCGGGCTGGTCCAGCGGCAGCATCAGGAAGATCAAGCCCTTGCTGCCGCGCGAGCCGGGCTCGCAGCGCGCCAGCACGAAGATCCAGTCCGAGTCGTGCGCGAGCGAAGTCCACACCTTCTGGCCGCTCACCAGCCAGTCGCCACTGGCCGCGTCGCGCTCCGCCCGCGTGCGCACATTGGCCAGGTCCGAGCCTGCGCCGGGCTCCGAATACCCCTGGCACCAGAACGTGGTGCCATCAAGGATGCCGGGCAGCAGGCGCGCCTTCTGGTCCTCGGTGCCGAAGGCGGTCAGGGTCGGGCCGATCAGCCCCTCGCCGATATGGCCCATGCGGCCCGGTCCCCCTGCCCGCGCGTATTCCTCATGGAAGATCACCTGTTGCATGACCGGCAGCTCGCGCCCGCCATGCGCGCGCGGCCAGCCCAGGCCGGTCCAGCCGCCCTCGGCCAGCCGGCGCTCCCAAGCCTTGCGCAGTTCGGGATAGGCCGCTTCGTCGCCGGGGCCGCCGCGGTGCTTCAGGCAGGCGAACTCGCCGGCCAGGTTGGCGGCCATCCACTGCGCGACTTCGGCGCGGAATGCCGCCTCGTGATTCGCTGTCATGCTGTCCTCCAGGCGTGCGGGCCATTTGCTGCGAGATACGCCAGGGCCGCGCCGGCACCGCCCAGCCAGTGGCTGGCGGCCTGCGCGCGCTTGAAATAGAGCTGGGGGTCGTATTCCCAGGTGAAGCCGACACCGCCATGCAGCTGGATGGCCTCCTGCGCGCAGAAGCGCAAGGCGTCGTCGGCGGCCACGGCGGCGGCGGCGATGTCGAGGCGGATGCCGGTGCCATCGGCCACATCGCTCGCATCCCATGCCTGCGCCGCGCCATACACCGCCGAGCGCGCCGCCTCGACCAGCACCATCATCTGCGCGCAGCGGTGCTTGACCGACTGGAACGAGGCAATGGCGCGCCCGAACTGGATCCGTTCCGATGCATAGGCCACGGTCAGGTCCAGGCATTGCTGCGCCGCGCCAAGCTGCTCCGCCGCCAGCATCAGCTTGCCGTGCCACCAGGCATGGGCCAGGCCGAACGCCGCCGCGTCTGCGCGCGCCAGGCAGGCGCCGGCGGGCACGGGCAGCCCGTCCAGCCGCAGCGCGGCCAGCGGCCGCGTGCGGTCTAGCGTATCGAGCGGCGCTAACATGAATCGCGCATCCTGTGCCAGTGCCGCCGATTCCAGCAGAAACAGCGCAGGCACGCCGTCTTCGAGCCGGGCCGGCACCAGCAGCCAGTCAGCGCCGACAGCATCGGCGACCTGGGCGGCGCTGCCACGCAGCACGAAGCCATCCGTGCTTGCCTGCGCGGCGATCGCGACGCCGTCGTATTGCCAGCCGCCATCGTCCGACAGCACCGCGGCGGCACGAAGCTCGCCACAGGCCAGCCGTTCCAGCCATTGCGCGCTGCCACGCGGGCCCAGGCTGGCCTGCAGCCAAGGCGCGGCCACGCACACGGCGGACCAGAACGGCACGCAGGCCAGGCGCTGGCCCAGTTGTTCCTGCAGCAGCACCAGCCCGGACGCACCCAGGCCGGCGCCGCCCACGGCTTCGGGCAGTGCGATGCCGCACCAGCCGAGTTCGCCAGCGAGCGCGTGCCACAGGGCCTCGTCGTGCGCCGGGCCTGCCTCGGTCACGCGCCGCACCGCCGCCGAATCGCTGTGCGCGGCGAGGTAGTCGCGCGCGCTGTCGCGGACCATCTGCTGTTCGACGCTAAGGGAGAAGTCCATGGCCGTCGCGCTCAGCTGCCGTAGACCGGCTGGGGCGTCTGCGCCTGCGCCAGCAGTTCCGCCACGGCTGGGCCCAGTTCGGCCGGCTGCCAGCGCGATCCCTTGTCGGTCCTGGGTCCGGTGCGCCAGCCGTCGGCCACCGAGACCATGCCGCCGGCCGCCTCGAACATGCGGCCGTTGACCTGCGCGGACGCGGCGCTGCCCAGCCACACCACCAGCGGCGCAACGTTGGCCGGGTCGTAGTAATCGAAGCCGTCGGCCGGCGCCCGCATCATGTCGGCGAACACGTCTTCGGTCATGCCGGTGCGCGCCGCCGGCGCCAGCGCATTGGCGGTGATGCCGTAGCGGCCCAGCTCGGCGGCCTGCACCAGCGTGAGCGCGGCAATGCCAGCCTTGGCGGCGGCGTAGTTGGACTGCCCGACCGAACCCTGCAGGCCCGCGCCGGAGCTGGTGTTGATAATGCGCGCGTCGACGGGGCGGCCAGCCTTGGCGGCATCGCGCCAGCGCCGCGCCAGCAGGTTGGCCAGGCAGAAGTGGCCGCGCAGGTGCACGCGCATGACGTCGTCCCAGTCGGCTTCGGTCAGGCTGACAAACATGCGGTCGCGGCAGATGCCGGCGTTGTTGACCAGCACATGCACGTCGCCGAAAACCTCGACCGCCGCATCGACGATGCGCTGCGCGGTGGCCAGCTGCGTGATGTCGTCAGCGCTGGCCAGCGCCGCGTTTGCATTCGCGCCGGCCGCGCGGATCTCCGCGCAGACGGCCTCGGCCGCCTCGCGCCGGATGTCGTTGACGACCACGTTGGCGCCCTCGGCGGCGAAGGCCAGCGCATAGGCGCGGCCCAGCCCGCCGCCGGCACCGGTGATGATGACGGTGCGTGCGTCGCAGATTCCCATGACGATCTCCTTACAGCCGTTCGATGATGGTGACGTTGGCCAGGCCACCGCCTTCGCACATGGTCTGCAGGCCGTAGCGCCCGCCGGTGCGTTCCAGCTCGTGCAGCAGCGTGGTCATCAGGCGCGCGCCGGTGGCGCCCAGCGGGTGGCCCAGTGCGATGGCGCCGCCGTTGGGGTTGGTGCGTTCCGGGGCGTAGCCGGTCTCGGCCAGCCATGCCATCGCCACCGAGGCGAACGCTTCATTGATCTCGACCACGTCGATATCGGCCAGGCGCAGGCCGCTGCGCTCAAGTGCGCGCCTGGTGGCCGGGATCGGCGCGGTCAGCATCCACAGCGGGTCGTCTCCCAGCACACTCATATGCGCGATGCGCGCTCGCGGCGTGAGCTGGTAGCGCTTGAGCGCCTCTTCGGAAACGATCAGCAGCGCGGCGGCGGCATCGGCGGTCTGGCTGGACACCGCGGCAGTCAGCGCTGCGCCCGGCATCAGCGGCTCCAGCGCGGCCATCTTGGCCAGCGTGGTATCGGGGCGCGGGGTCTCGTCATGCTTCACGCCTTCGCATGGCACGATCTCGCGCGCAAAGCGGCCGCCTTCGATGGCCGCAGCGGCGCGCTGATGGCTTGCCAGCGCGTAGGCTTCCATGGCCTCGCGCGACAGCTTCCAGTGATCGGCAATGCGCTGCGCGGCGTGGAACTGCGACACCGGCGCATCGCCAAAGCGTGCCTGCCAGCCCTTGCTGCCCGAGAACGGGTCGGCAAACCCCAGCGCCTGCCCGGCCAGCATGGCCGACGAGATCGGGATCTGGGTCATGGTCTGCACGCCGCCGGCAATCACCACATCCTGCGTGCCGCTCATCACCGCCTGCGCGGCAAAGTGCACGGCCTGCTGAGACGAGCCGCACTGGCGGTCCACGGTCACGCCCGGCACCGTCAGCGGCAGGCCGGCAGCCAGCCACGCGCTGCGGGCAATATTGCCGGCCAGCGGGCCGATGGTGTCGACGCAGCCGAACACTACGTCGTCATAGTCTTCGGCAGGAATGCCGTTGCGGCGCACCAGTTCGGCCAGCACGAAGCCGCCCAGGTCGGCGCCGTGCATGTGCGACAGTCCGCCCTTGCGGCGCCCGGTGGGCGTGCGCAGGGCATCAACGATATAGGCGTCTTTCATGATCATTGGTCTCTTTGGATTCAGGCGAAGGTGGCGCCGGCGCCGATGTCATGCGCGCCGTCAAGGATGTGCGCGCCCATGCGCGCCTTGTGGAAGGCACGGTCGCCCCAGCTTCCCGCCAGGGCCCAGGCCCGCTTGGTGAAGATCTGCAGGTCCAGCTCCCAGGTGTAGCCCATTGCGCCATGCACCTGGATGGCCTGTCGCGCCGCGCTCCACGCGCAGCGCGCGGCGGCCACCCGGGCGTGCGAGACATGCAGGCCCGCATCGGGCAGGCCATGCGCCAGCGCGGCGGCGGCCCGCAGCAGCACCGGCCTGGCGAATTCAAGCTGGATCGCCACGTCGGCCAGCAGGTGCTTGACCGCCTGGTAGGCGCCGATGGCCTTGCCGAACTGCTTGCGCTGCGCGCTGTAGTCGATCGCCAGGTCCAGCATGCGCTGCGTCAGGCCCAGCTGCTGCGCGGCCACGCCGAGCGCGCCGCGGTTCAGCGCGCTGTTCCACAGGCCACTGCCGCACGGGATCAGCTCGGTATCCGCGGCCGGCGTCCACGCCAGATCGAACAAGCGGCGCGAAGGATCGAGCCCGGCGCGCGCCGTCAGCACGGCCTGGTCCGGCCGCAGCAGGTGCACGGCACCTTCGTGCGCGCACAGGATGGCGTCGGCGACATGGGCGTCGGCGACGAGCCGCTCTTGCGGATGTGCGACCGCCACGCGGGCATCGCCGGCGGCGATGCGCTCCAGCAGCGCGGCGCAGCGTTCGCGCGCCGAGGCGTCCGGCGCTGCCGCGAGCGCGTCACGCAACAGCCCGGCCGCCACCAGCGCGGTGTCGAGCAAAGGCTCGGGCAGCGCAAAGTAGCCGCAGGCCTGCGCCAGCGGCGCCCATTCGACCTCGCCCAGCCCCAGCCCGCCGTGCTCCTGCGGCACCATCACCGCGGTCAGGCCCTGGCCGGCAAGCTGGCGCCACAGCGCGTCGGAGCGGCCGGACTCAGTGGCCCACAGCTCGCGCGTCAGTTCGGGCGTCATCTCGGTCATCAGGAAGCGCCGGATCGCCTCGGCAAACTGCTCCTGCTCTTCGGTCAATGCGAAATCCATGGTGTTTTCCCCGGGTGCCGTCATGCGCGCGGCATGCCGAGCAGGCGCTCGGCGACGATATTGCGCTGGATCTCGTTGGTCCCGGCATAGATCGGCCCGGCCTGCGAGAACAGGAAGCCGTCCAGCCAGTGACCGAGCGAACCCGGCGGCTGGCCGTCCGGCGCGACCTCTGCCGCCTGTCCCAGGATGGCCAGCGCGGTATCATGCATATGGATATCCAGCTCGGACCAGAACACCTTGTTCGTGCTCGACTCCGCGCCAATGTGGCCGCCCCGCACCAGCCGGCTCGCGGTGGCGTAGGTGGACAGCGTGTAGGCCTCGGCGTCCATCCAGGCGCGCAGCACCGCCTCGCGCAGCGACGGGTCGCGGTCCGCCGTCTCGCGGTTGGCCTGGTACAGCCTGACCAGCGCGCGGGCGGTTTCCTGGAAGCGCGCCGGCGAGCGCAGCATCAGGCCGCGCTCGAAGCCGGCGGTGGCCATGGCCACCTGCCAGCCTGCGCCTTCGGCGGCCAGGCGGTTTTCCACCGGCACGCGCACGTCGTCGAAGAAGATCTCGGCAAAGCCGGTCTGGCCGTTGAGCTGCCGGATCGGGCGCACGGTGATGCCGGGCGTGTCCAGCGGCATCAGGATGAAGGTCAGGCCATGGTGCCGCGTCGAGGCCGGGTCGGTGCGGAACAGGCCGAACAGCCAGTCCGCCCACACCGCGCGTGTCGACCAGATCTTCTGGCCGTTGATCACGTATTCATCGCCCTGCCGGATCGCGCTGCAGCGGATCGCGGCCATGTCCGAGCCGGCGTTCGGCTCGGACCAGCCCTGCGCCCAGACATGCTCGCCCGAGGCCATGCGCGGCAGGAAACGCGCCTTCTGCGCCTCGGTGCCGAATTCCATCAGCGTGGGCCCGAGCAGGAAGATGCCGTTCTGGTTGACGCGCATCGGCGCGCCGGCACGCCAGTATTCTTCCTCGAAGATCAGCCACTCGATCAGGTCGCAGCCGCGCCCGCCCAGTTCGGCCGGCCACGTGACCATGCTCCAGCGGCCCTGGTTGAGCGTGGCTTCCCAGGCGCGGTGCTGGGCGAAGCCCGCTTCGGTATCGAAGCTCGCCAGCGGCGTGCGCGGCACGTGCGCGGCCATCCAGTCACGCACCTCGGCGCGCAAGGCGCGCTGGGCGCCGGTGTACTCAAGCTGCATCGCGCTCCCCCGGTGCAAAGCGGGCTTCGCGGCCTTCGACAAAGGCGGCGCGCGCCTCGCCGGAATCGGCGCTCATATAGGCCTGCAGCGTGAAGCCCTGTTCCCAGCGGTACTTGTCCTCAAGGTTGCCGTCTTCCACGCCATTGAGCGCTTCCTTGGCCAGCTGGAGCATGGCCGGGCTCTTGGCAGCGATCTGGAGGGCCAGCGTCATGGCGGCGTCGCGCAACGCGCTGCGCGGCACCACGCGCTCGACCGCGCCCAGCCGGTACGCCTCGGCGGCATCGATCATCTCGCCGGTGAAGTACATCGCCCTGACCTTCTGCACGCCGAACATGCGCTGCAGGTGCGCGCCGCCGCCCATGGCGCCGCGGTCGATCTCCGGCACGCCGAAGCGCGCGCAATCGGCGGCCACGATGATGTCGGCCGCGCCGCAGATGCCGATGCCGCCGCCCAGCACGAAGCCGTGCACGGCCACGATGACCGGCTTGGGATTGCGGTGCACGGCGCGGAAGGTGGCGTAGTTGCCGGCGTTGACATCGACGATGCGCTGCGGGTGCGCGGCCAGCTCCTTGATGTCGACGCCGGCGCAGAAGCCGCGGCCCTCGCCGCGCAGCACGATCACGTGCACGGCGGGATCGGTGCCCAGTTGGTCGATCGCGGCGGCCAGCGCATGCCAGCCGGCGCTGTCGAGCGCATTGACGGGCGGATGGTCGATCACCAGTTCGGCGATGCCGTTGGCGGTGTCGATGCGGAACGGCCCGGTCTTGTGGTTCATTTGCATGGTTTCCTCTGTCTGTGGGTCAGGCCGCTGCAGCCAGTCCGGCGCCAGCCAGCGCCGCAAGGCGCGCCTGCGCCTGCGCAGCCATTCCCGTCACGATCTGCTCGCACGACTCGATGGCGCCAATCGCCGCCGCTGCCTGCCCGCTCGGCAGCACCCCTTCATCGGGGCATCCCTCCACCATCGCGCGCTGGATCAGCACCGGCGCGTTGGCGGCCATCAGGGTCTGGGCGGCGCTGTAGTCCTGCTCGCGCATCGCGCGCCAGGCGGTGGCCAGCATCTGCGCGCTGCGCATGCCGGTACGCGCCTGCCACTTGCGCGCGGCCGCCAGCGCCAGCCAGGTGCGCCGCAGCGGACCGGCCTTCTCCAGTGCCAGCAGCAGGTCGTTGTCGATCATTCGCTGCGGCAGGCCGTCAATGGCCAGCGACACGCGGATCTGCGCCGGGTCGCGCACCTTGACGTAGCGCTCCAGCGTTTGCGCCGGCACCGGCGCTTCGGCCGACATCAGGAAGCGCGTGCCCATGGCCACGCCAGCCGCGCCGTAGGCCAGTGCCGCAGCCAGTCCGCGGCCGTCGAAAAAGCCGCCGGCGGCCACCACCGGCACGCTCACGCTGTCCAGCACCTGCGGCAGCAGCAGCGTCGTCGGGGTGCCGCCGGTATGGCCGCCGCCCTCGCCGCCCTGCACGGTGACCACGTCCGCGCCCAGTTCCACGGCCCTGGCCGCATGCTTGGCCGCGCCGACGGTCGGCATGCAGACCACGCCAGCCGCCTTCAGCTTGCCGATCATCTTCGCGTCCGGGCCGCGCCCGTAGCTGACGGCGCGCAGCCGGTGGCGGATCGCCATCTCGATCACTTCCTCCGCGTTGGGCTGGAACATGTGGAAATTGATGCCGAAGGGCCGGTCGCTGAGCGCCTTCACGCGGAGGATTTCGCGCTCGACCTCGCCGGGCGCAATCGTGGCGCCGGCCAGGAAGCCGAAGGCCCCGGCATTGCCGCTGGCCGCGACCAGCTTCGCATCCGCCACCCAGCCCATCGCCGTCTGCACGATGGGGTAGCGGCAGCCCAGCAGGTCGCACAGCACGGTGTGCAGGCTCGCGGTGCTCATGCCTTGTCCTCGCCGCCGGTGCGTTGCGAAGCGGCCATGGCGCGCGCGTCATAGCCGCCGAGCTTGTCGCCGCTGACCAGTTCGTTGTGCGCATGGGCGAAGTGGTGCCAGGCAAAGACGGCATCCATCGCGGTGCGCTTGCCCTGCAGGTCTTCCACATGGTTGACGGCCTGCTTGGTCAGCGTCAGGCCCAGCCGCGGCATCTGCGCAACCTTTGCGGCCATGCCGTAGACGGTGTCTTCCAGCGCGTCGCGCGGCACCACGCGGTTGACCATGCCCATGCGCTCGGCGCGTTCGGCGCCCATGCGCTCGCCCAGGAAGAGGAACTCCTTGGCGATGCGCGGATGCAGCTCGTAGGCATGCGCGAAGTACTCGACGCCGGGAATGCCCATGCGCACCACCGGATCGGCAAAGAAGGCGTCGTCCGACGCCACGATCAGGTCGCATACCCACGCCAGCATCAGCCCGCCGGCAATGCAGGCGCCATGCACCATGGCGATGGTCGGCTTGGGCAGCTCGCGCCAGCGCCGGCACATGCCGAGGTAGACCTCCTGCTCGCGGGCATAGAGGAACTCGCCGCCCGGCTTGTTGACGTGGTCATACCAGAGCGACACACGCTCGAAGGACTCGTTGATATCGCGCCCGGGTGTGCCGATGTCGTGGCCGGCCGAGAAATGCTTGCCGGCGCCGCGCAGCACGATCACCTTGACGGCGTCGTCGGCGGCGGCGCGCCGGTAGGCCTCGTCCAGCGCGTAGGTCATCTTTGAGTTCTGCGCGTTGTGGAACTGCGGCCGGTTCATGGTCACGGAGGCAATGCCGTCTGCGACCTGGTAGAGCACCTCGGCATTGGGGCCAAGGCTGATGGCTTCGATAGCTGGCGTTGTCATGTCGGCCTCACACGCGTCCGGAAGGATTGCCGCGCACGATTGCCGCGCGCAGGTTGTGCGGATCAAGCTGGGCGATCAGCCGCAGCTCTTCCGGTGTGGGCGGCGCCGTCTCCGGCAGGGCCTCGCCGGGCGTGTTCGCCAGTGCAAAGCCGGTGGCAGCCTGGACCTGGCCGAAACTCACGCCCGGGTGCAGCGAGCGCACGCGGATGGCGTGGCCGGGGGCGCCGAAATCCATCACGCACAGGTCGGTGACAATCACGCGCAGGTCAACGAAGCTGCGCATGCCCTCCAGCTGGCGGGCCGGGTTGTAGCCGGCGCTGCAAACCATGTCGACTTCACCCGCGACCAACGCGCGCGTGCTGTGGGCCGGCACGAAGAAGGAATTGGCGTGGTGGATGCTGTTGCCGGGAAAGCCGCGCGCGCCCAGCAGCTGGGTCTTGGGCTGCGCATGCGTGCCGCCCAGGCAGGAGATATTGGCCTGGCCGAAGCGGTCGATCTGCGTCGGCATCACCAGCGCGTGGCGGCGCCCGCCCCACAGGCAGTCGAACACGCGCGAGTAGCCCATCCAGCCGCTGGCGCGCACCTTGTAGCCGGGTTCGCGCGGGCCCAGCGGCACCGGCGTTTCCACCAGGTAGGCCTCGCCGTCGGTCAGCAGCAGGCCTGGGTTGTGCGCAAGCCGCGCCAGGCCGGCGGCGATGCGCGGGCCAGTGCCGATGCCGGTGGCCAGCACCTCGCCATCGTCGCGCCATTCGCGGGCGGCGGCGGCAATCATCAGCTCGGCGCGGGTGAATTCATAAGTGGCGCTCACGGTCGCTCCTTGGGTTGGCGGGTTCAAAGTACCGGCAGCGGCAGGTCGCGCACGTGGCCAGGGCCGCCGATGCGCTCCAGGTAGGCCGCCTCGCTCGCGCCCACCACCTCGTCGCGGTAGGCACGGAAGCCGTCCTCGGCCTCGGCGCTGGCGCAGTACGCCTTCAGCGCGGGCAGGTCCCAGCCGTAGGCCGGCGCGCAGGAAGTGGGATGGGCGCCGCCGGGTGCGTGCACCACGCCGCTTACCAGCGAGCGCTCGAAGGCGTTGTTGCGCGCGCGCGCCAGGTCTTCGTCCTCCAGGCGCGGGTGCAGCGTTTCGCAGCTCACATAGCAGCGGTGCGCGGCGCGTGCGAACCATTCATCGAAGAACGGATCGGGTCCGTCGATGCGGGTGTTGCCGAGCACATCACTATCGTTCACGTGCAGCAGCGCGGCATCAAGCTCGATCGCCGGCATCGCCACCAGCACTTCGCCATCGGCATAGGGCGAGCGCACCGTCTTCAGCTGGGGGTTCTTGTCCAGCACGTCAGTGCCCAGCGCGGCGCGCGTCGGCAGGAACGGCAGGCGCGCTGCCGCCGCGCGCAGGCCCAGCTGCAGCATGCCTTCGTCAAGCTCAGTCACCTCCAGCACGCCGCGCTCGCGCGCCTGGCGGAAGTAGGGCTCGAGCGGAATCACGTCGAGCGAGACAAAGCCGAACACCAGCCGGCGCACCTTCCCGGCCGCGCACAGCATGCCCACCTCGGGGCCGCCGTAGGCGACCACGGTCAGGTCCTTCAGCGGCGAGCGCAGGATCTCGCGCACCAGCGCCATCGGCTTGCGGCGCGGGCCCCAGCCGCCGATGCCGATGGTCATGCCATCGGCGAGCTGGCCGACCACGTCGGCCGCGCTCATGGTCTTGTCGATTGTCTTGGTCATGGTGTGTTTAGCGGTATCCGATGCTGAAGTCGTGTCCCCACAGGCTGACGCGCGTGGCCTCGTAGGCCGCGTGGCGGCTCCAGTCCACCACCAGGCCGCCGTGGCCGAACTCGAGGTCGAAGCCGCCGGGGGTCTTCATGTAGAAGGAAGTCATGCGGTCATTGCAGTGCTGGCCCAGCGTGGCCGAAAGCTTCACGCCGTGCTGCTGCACGCGGTCCAGCGCGCGGCCCACCTCGGCCATGTCCGGGACCTCGGCCATCACGTGGATGCAGCCGGCTTCCGATGGCATCTCGAAGATCGCCAGGCTGTGGTGGCGGCCGTTGCCGCAATGCAGGAAGTGGATGCGCTTTTCCGGTTCGGCCGGGTCGTTGGTAAAGCGCACGCGGAAGATGTCCGACAGCCCGAAACCCATCACCTCGCACAGGAAGGCATAGGTCTGGTCGAAGGCCGGCGCGGGCAGCACGGCGTGCCCTGCCCCCATCGGGTCCGTGATGAAGCGCGGCACGCCGGCCGGCGAGACAAAGCGCAGGAAGTCCGAGCGCATGCCCCACGAGATCTCATGGCGGTTGCCCGACGGATCGGCGAACCAGGCCATGGCCTGCACGCGGCGCTGCGCCAGCTCCGCGGCGCTGGCGTGCACGACCTCCACGTTGGCCTGGCGCAGCGCGTCGAGCGCATGGCCGTAGGCCGGCTCGTCGGCCAGTTCCCAGCCCGATGCCAGGTAGCGGTCGCGCGCGCCCGGCACCACCAGGTAGCGGTAGTCGCGCTCATCCATCTTCACGTACAGCGCACCGCCGGGGGCGCCGGAACAGGCCATGCCGAGCACCTGTTCGGCATAGTGTCGCCACTGCCCGATGTCGGTGGACTCGACCACGATGTAGCCAAGCGCACGAATGTCCAACATGCCGGTCTCCTCAGGTTCATTGCCACTGCTGGCTGATGAGACCTATTCTTCCGTGCGCCGCAAGCCGGCACATCGTCCAGTGGGACTAGCCGGTCCGGTGCCAGAATCAGGCCGCGGCGGGGCGCACGATGTACTGGCTGGTGGGAACCACGTCGATCTTGTCGAAGTCGATGAAGCGCTGGCAGCTGGCCATCATGGCCTGCAGGTTGCGCTGGAATGTTTCCTCATCGCCTACGGCATCGAAGAACGCCTGCGGGTCGGTCATCGCTTCGTCCGGGAAGCACTCTTCGACGATGGCGTCGTAGGGCGGCGCGGCGTACGTGAGCGGCCGCACCACCACGTTCTGCACGTAGAGGAAGTTGTCCTGGGTCTCGACCGCCACTTGCGTGTGGTGGTTGTGCCAGGTGTCCAGCCACGCCTGCGGCGTGAGCCGGGGCGGCCGTGTGAGGAAGGCCAGCTGCGCAAAGCCGGGCATGCGCTCACCGGGCGCCGCCGGGAAACGCGTATTGCGGATGGGCTGGGACTCCGTAACGAGGTAGCCGGCCATGCGGCCGACGGCGGCCTCGATTGCCTGGTCGAACGGCTGGCGCAGCCGGTCGATGGCGCTGTCCATCCAGACCGAGACCAGCCCCTCCATCTGCGGGCGGGTGTTCGCCTGGCGCAGGCCCGCGGCAGGCAATACGGCATCATCCGCCACGTTGACCTGCAGTCCGCGCGCGCCCAGCCCCAGCAGCTTGTCCGCAAGCGTTGTGCGCAGCCGGCGTGAGAATTCCTCCGGCTCGGTCCGCGGATCGCGCCAGACGATATAGATGACTTTTTCCATGCTCCACGCTCCCTGCTACAGGTGCCGGCCGGGGCCGGACAGGTTGATGCGTGCGTGGAACAGGGCCGAGCGTGGACAGCACGCATCACTGCGTCTGTCTGACGTGCCGTCCGCGTGCCGCGCCCGCTTGTCATGGGCATGCTGGGAGCGCGGCTGGCGGAGCTCATCCTCCATTCGGACTAGGAGGACCGATCGCAACGGCGTGCGCGCCGGCCGGCTGACGTAAAGGCGCTCAGCCGAGCGTCACGACACTGCTCAGCAGCATGCGCACGAGCGTGGCCTGCCGCGTGACCCCCGTTTTGGAGAAAATCGAGCGCAGGTGGGCGCGTGCCGTGTTCTTGCTGGTACCCAATGCCTCCGCCGCTTCGTCCAGCGTCATGCCGTCGGCAAGCACCAGCGCCAGGGAGGTTTCGGCTGGCGTGAGGTCGAACAGCTTGCGCACCACCTCGTGCGAGGCGCGCGACTTGCGCTCGGGATCGCGGATAAAGACCGCGCAGGCCGGACGATGCCGGTTTTCTTCCGACCATTCGCTGAGCGGAATGGTGCGGATCAGCACGCCCAGCTTGCCGCGCCCCGACGGGCGCGTGATCGACATGGCCTCGGCCAGCGCCGGCGCGCTGCCGTGGTGTCCCATCTGGGCACGGCGCAGCAGGTACTGGAACTTGCGGCTTTCCTGGGCGTAAGCGATTTCGAAGGTGTTCCCGTTCAGGCGGATGCCGTCGTTCTCCGCCAGGATCTCGTCGGCTTCGGAATTCTTCTTGAGGATCGTGCCGGCGGCGTCGAGGATCACCATGCCCACCAGCATGCGGTCGATCGCGCCCGCATAGAGCGAGCGCTCCGATTCCACCACATCCAGCCGGGAATGCAGCCGGACCGCGCGCTTCAGGTGCGGCAGGATCACCCCGCAAGCCGCTTTTTCCACGTCCGAGAAATCCCGCGCATGGTCCTGGCGGCAAACGCGCAGGCGGCACTCGACACCGTCCTCGGTACGGATGTCCGCGCCCAGCAGATACCGGATGCCGAGCGGCTGCAGGAATTGCCGGTAGATCTCGCTGCGGCACCAGTTGCCCGCGCCCAGCGCTTCATCGACCGTCACCGCCCGGTCGGTGGGCAGGTTGATGAAGGGATCGATGGCGTAGTAGTAGCTGTTGTATGACGCCTCCGCCTCCAGCGAGGTGCCGCGCTCCGACGCATGCACCGCCAGTCCGCTGCGGTCGCTGGCGGGCGAGCGCAGGATAAAGCTCACGTAGCTGGCGTCGAGTTGCTTGCGCAGCATCTCGAGCGCATGGCCCCACGGCACCGGTTCCATCGGCCCTTCGTAGACCGCGGCCAGCAACGCGCTGATTTGCGCAACGCTCAGGCCAGACTGCGCAAGCAAAGGCGACGCCATTTCCTGCGCCACAACGGTCGCCATCAACATTCTCGGTCTCCTGTTTCCACACCACGTGTGTGCCCGCCGGCGCTCTGCGGCACCTGGCGGCAGCGCAGATTATAGGGATGCTGCCCGCCGGTGTCCGCCACGCGGCGTTCGTGTTTGCCCTAGTTTGCGCCGCCCTGGTGTTTTCCCTGACCTGCAATCGGACGATGTCCGTCCCGCCCGCCGCCGCTCCAATGTCGGCATCCCCGCAGTGCAACCGAAGGAGATCGACTCAGATGGATTTCACCGACAAGACCGTGCTGGTCACCGGCGGCGGCGCCGGCATCGGGCTGGCCACCGCGCAAGCCTTCCTGGAACAGGGGGCGCGCGTGGCGATCCTCGAGATCGACGCGCAGCGGGCTGACCATGCCCACACGCTGCTGGGCAAGGCCGGCGCCGAGGTGCTGGTGGCGCAGGGTGACGCGGCAGATGCCGACACCGTGCGCGCCCTGGCGGCGCAGATCGAGGCGCGCTTCGGCGCGCTGGACGTGCTGGTCAACAACGCCGGCGATTTCCTGCGCATCGCCAAGCCGTTCGAGCTGTATGCCGACGACGAGATCGCCAGCCTTTACGCCGCCAACCTGGGCCACGTATTCACCGTCACGCGCGCCATGTTGCCGCTGCTGCGGCGCAGCGCCGCCGGCAGCATCGTCAGCGTGTCGTCGATCGAGGCCTTCCGCGGCATCCCGTACTGCAGCGTGTACGCCGCCTTCAAGGCCGCCATCACGGGTTTCACGCAGAGCCTGGCGCTGGAACTCGCGCCGGCGGGCATCCGCGTCAACCTGATCGCCCCCGAGACCACCGAAACACCGCAGGTGCCAGTGGCGCAGATGGTTGCCGCGGAACACCAGCACCATATCCCGCACTGGATCCCGCTGGGGCGCTTCGGCACGCCACGGGACATTGCCGACGGCATCCTGTTCCTGGCCAGCCCGCGCGCAGCCTGGATCACGGGCACGGCACTGCACGTCAACGGCGGCGCACTTGCCGCCGCCGGCTGGTACCGCGACCCAAAAGGGACCTGGACCAACATGCCGGTCATCGCCGGCAACGGCATGAACCTCTGATGGCCGCGCGCCGTGGCCACATCACTCACCCAAGGAGACAAGCATGAAAATACTGATCGTCGGCGGCACCGGCATGATCGGGGGCCACGCGGCCCTGCACCTGCGCAGCCGCGGGCACGATGTCACCATCGCAGGACGCAACCGCCCCGCCCCCGGCACGCCGCTGGGCGAGCTGGACTTCCTGCGCTGCGATTACATCGCCAATGACCTGGCCGTGGCGCAGCTCGGTGCCTTCGACGCGCTCGTGTTCGCCGCCGGCAACGATGTGCGCCACGTCCCGCCGGGCGGCGACGAAGCAGCGCACTGGGAGTACGCCAACGTCCAGGGCGTGCCGCGCTTCTTCCGCGCCGCGCGCGATGCCGGGGTCCGGGTGGCGGTCCATGTCGGCAGCTTCTATCCACAAGCCGCGCCGCGGCTGGTGGAAGGCAACGCCTACATCCGCTCGCGCAAGCTGGCCGATGAAGGCGTGCGCGCGCTGGCCACGGACGCCTTCCGCGTGAGCAGCGTGAATGCGCCGTTTGTCGTGGGCACGGTGCCGGGCCTGACGGTGCCGATGTTCAAGGCCTATACCGGCTATGCCCGCGGCAACCTTGCGCCGATGCCGGATTTCGCGCCGCCGGGCGGCGTCAACTTCATCTCGGCCGCGTCGCTGTCGGAAGCGATCGAAGGTGCCCTGCTGCGCGGCGAAAATGGCAAGGCCTACCTCGTAGGCGACGAGAACCTGTCGTTCCAGGACTACTTCGGCGCGTTCTTCCGCAATGCGGGCCGTCCGGTGCCGCCGGTGATCGACCAGGAGCATCCGCTGCTGCCGGACTCGGCCATCTGCTTCGGCCGGGGCAACACGCTCTACTACGAGCCGGATGCGGCCGAGACCGTCCTGCTCGGCTATCGTCGCCGTGACATCCTGCGCACAGTGAGCGAGATCGTGTCGCAATACAGCTGAAACGGCGCCGCGGCGGCCCGCGCTAGCAGGCCGCCGCGGCGGGTCTTACAGCCCCGAGATCAGCTGCGCGTTGTCGATGCGCAGTTCCGCGCCGTTGATGAAGCGCGACGCGTCCGAAGCCAGGAACAGTACCAGGTTGGCGACATCCTCCGGCTGGCACATGCGTGCCATCGGGTCCGTGCCGATGCCCAGCGCCACCGGATCCAGGTCCGGCACCAGCGCCTGCGTCATCGGCGTCCAGATCCCGTCGGGGTGGATGGAATTGCAACGGATGCGGTAGCCGTTGCGCTTGCAGTGCACGGCCACGCTGCGCGCCAGCGCGGTCACGGCACCTTTCGCGCCGCTGTACGCGCACATCATCGGCAATCCGCCCAGCGCTGCCACCGACGACATCACTACAATGGAGCCGCCGGCCGGGTTGCCCTTCATCGCCTGCACGCCGAACTTGCAGCCGAGGAAGTAGCCGTCGGCATTGACGCGCATCACCTGCCGCCAGGTATCCAGCGAGGTTTCCTCGATCGATCCCGGCGGACAGATGGCTGCATTGTTGACCAGCACATCGAGCCGGCCGAAGCGGTCCTGCGCGGTGGCCATGGCCTTGCGCCAGTCCTCCTCGCTGGCAATGTCGTGGCGCACGAACAGCGCCGCAGCGCCGATCTCGCGCGCCACCGCCTGGCCGACCTCTTCGTTGACATCGGTGAGCACCACGCGCGCGCCTTCGGCCGCCAGCAGCAGCGCATCGGCGCGCCCTACCCCGCTGGCCGCACCGGTAACCAGCACGACCTTGCCCGTGACTTGATTCATCGTTTCTCTCCTTGGGTGATCCGCTTCAGGCGGCGTCCGGAATCCTGCCGGCCAGCACCGCGCGCAGCGCGGCTTCGCCATACACGGCCGCCATGGTTTCATCCAGGATGGGGTTGCCGCGCAGTTCGCTGCCGCCATCGACGGCGATGCTCTGCCCCGTCACCCAGCCAGATTCCGGCCCGGCCAGGTAACGCACCGCGCTGGCGATGTCGTCCGGCTCGCCGGCGCGGCCCAGCGGCATCTGCGCGACGAACTTTTCAAGCATGCCCGGGTTGTCGAACATGGGTCCGGTCGCGCCGGAGCGGGTAAGCCCCGGGCGCACCGCATTGACGCGGATGCCGCATCCCGCCAGCTCCTCGGCCGCGGCGCGCACGAACGCTTCCAGCCCAGCTTTCGCAGCGCAGTACGCAGACAGCCAGCGGCAGGTCATGCGCGCCGCGTTCGACGAAATACAGACGATCGCGCCGCCATGCGGAGCCATCAACGGCGACGCCTGGCGGATCGCCAGGAACGCGCTGGCGATGTTCAGCTCCAGCTCCGCCATCAGCGACGCGGTATCGTGCATCAGCAGCGGACGGAAACCGCCGCCGCCAACGGTCGCCACGACGATATCGAGGCGGCGCCCCAGTTCCCAGGCCTGCTGCAGCGCGGCCTGGACGTCATTCTCATGGCAAGCGTCGCCGACGCGGATTTCCACCGTGGCGCCGGCCACTGCATCGCACAGGCTGCGCCGTGCCGCTTCCAGCGCTTCGCGACGCCGCCCCATCAGGACGACTGCTGCGCCATCACGCAGCAGCGCCAGGGCGCTGGCCGCGCCGATACCGCCTGCGCCGCCGGTGACGAGTGCGGTCTTGCCTTCAAGTACGCGAGTCATGGACATGCCCCCCGCAGCGGCAGGTCCTGCGTCCAGTCCACCACCAGTTCGCGCGCTGCAATACGCCACTGGCCCTGCGACCGCTCGAAGCGATCCTGGTAACGGATGCCCCAGTCCAGCTTGCGCGGCACCCCGTCCTGCTCATACAGGTGGTTGGCCACGCAATAGGTTTCCCCGGTCGCGGTATCGCCATCGAGCACCACCATCTGCTGGTGTACGTGGTGCTGCGTCGCGCTGTACTGGCCGAGCGATGCCATGCCGTCGACGATGGCTTGCGCTCCGTCCATGCGAAAACCCGGCCCGGTCAGCCGTGCATCCGGGCTGAACACTTCCGCCAGGCGCGCGAAATCGCGCCGGTCCACCGCCTGCGCATAGCGGCAGGTCAGCGCGTGAATGGCTTGCTTGTGCTCCAGTTCGGACATGGCCAGGCTTACTCCTTGGTTGTGACCGGCGGCGCCGATACAGCACCCAGCCGGTCGTTGGGATGGCGAGTATCCTCGGCCCAGCCGCGCCGGCAGCCATCGTCCGCGTGGAGTAGCCGGCCATGGCACCGCTTAGTCCGAACGAAGGATGTCCCGAGGCCACGCCCGCCCCAAGCTTCGACGGAGCGCGGGCGGCCACTACGATGCCCGCACATCACTGACACAGGAGACAGACATGAAGCAGGCGGAACAGGCCATCGTCGCGGTCGTCACGGGCGGCTCGCGCGGGGCCGGCAAGGGCATTGCGTTGGCGCTGGGCGCGGCAGGCGCGACCGTGTACGTGACCGGGCGTACGGAACAGGAAGGCAATGCGCCGCTGCCCGGCACCATCCACGCCACGGCGCGGGAGATCGACGCGCTCGGCGGGCGCGGCATCGCGCTCGCATGCGACCATCGCGACGACGCGCAGGTGGCGCGGCTGTTCGATCGCGTCCGGGAGGAAGCCGGCCGTATCGACATCCTCGTCAACAATGCGACCTTCCTGCATGACGAGCTCATCATGCCGGGGCCGTTCTGGCAGAAGCCGCTGGAGATGGCCGGGATTCTCGATGTAGGCCTGCGCTCAGGTTACGTGGCCAGCTGGCATGCCGCGCCCATTATGGCCGCGCAGGGCCGCGGGCTGATCGTGTTCACCTCGTCATTTGGCGCCAACTGCTACATGCACGGTCCGGCCTACGGCGCGCAGAAGGCGGGCATCGACAAGTTCGCGCACGACATGGCGGTCGACCTGCGACCCTACGGGGTTGCGGCGGTGTCGCTGTGGATGGGGCCGCTGCGCACGGCGCGCACGCTGCGGGTATGGGAGAAGCATCCGGACAAGTACGCGGCCTTCGCGCCAGTGGCGGAGCCCCCTGAGTTCACCGGGCGGATTATCGATGCGCTGTACCGCGACCCCGCGCTGATGGACAAGTCCGGACGGGTGCTGATCGGCGCAGAGGCGGCGCTGGCCTATGGCATCGTCGATGCGGAGGGGGTGCAGCCGCCGTCGTACCGGCAGGCGCTGGGCGGGCCGCCGCCGGTGCATCCGGCGATTGTGGAGTAAGGGTGGGGATTGGCTCTTGGGCTTTGGCACTGCGGTTGGGTGTCGTGCTTGGCGGGCGCGGGCTGTTTCGCCGGCGTAGCCGGCGACTTACTTCTTGTCCAAGCGACAAGAAGTAAGCAAGAAACGCGTCGCCTATGCGGCTGGCAATCAATTGCACGGCGTTGGTCGTATCGGCGGCGGTGCTTGCCGTTCGATGTGGTTGCCCGTTCGAGCCTGCTAACGCCATGTGAGTCAGGGATCGTGCCTGCATTAACCCACTATTGAACGATCCCCATGCAGGGCGTAGGCCGCCTGCTGCCGACCGTATCGCGGGGACGCCTACGGCTGCGCTGCGCGCCGGCCCCAAGCAGAGCGACCGACCACTTCCTAACCGCGTTGGGTTCGGCATCATCCGCGACCACGCGGTGTGAGCGCAGCGATGCACTCCGTGCCCGGGCCCTCCGACCTGAGATGCTGCGTGCGCGCAGCGCAGCCGTAGGCGTCCCACCGATAACCTGGTTAGCAGGCTGCCAACAACCTAAAGTCGGGTTCGTCCAATAGTCCGTGGACGCAGGCACCAGACAGGGAGCGTAGCTGGCTCGAACCACCAATC
>NZ_KB903149.1:0-53158 GCF_000379565.1 Cupriavidus sp. UYPR2.512
GATAACGTGTTCGTCGAACGCCTTTGGCGCAGCGTCAAATACGAGGAGGTCTACCTGAAAGCCTACGACTCGGTCAGCCATGCGCGCCGCTCTATCGCTAACTACCTAACCTGGTACAACCAACGACGGCCCCATTCCAGTCTGGCGGACCAGACCCCGGATGAGGCATACTTCGCCACGCTGCCAGCGATCAAATCGGCAGCCTGACTGCCCCAGCGCTTCCACTTAAAAACTCCGGATCCCTGTCCGAACAAACGGTGCCACCTCTTTGGGAGGCGGTCTGAAAGGACTATTCGTGTTGGAGAGTGGATTCGATATCGACACGGGAAAATCATTGCAAGGGGGCCGCCTTTTTGGGCGACAGGCATTCGTAGGCATTCAGTCCGGATGGGGAAGCGTGCTCCTCGGACGGCAGAACACCTCGCTGTACGACTATGTTGGCAACTATGATCCCCTGGCACTGGCACCGCGATATGGCGTAGTGACTCAAGATACCTCGTTTACGGCCAGAGCGGACAACTCGATCAAGTACGTAGGTGGTTTCGGTGGATTGAAGGTTTCTGCGTTTTACAGCGCTGGTGCTGACAGCTCGGTCGCAAATGGCAGCGAAGTGCCGGGCGCTCCCAAGCTGGGGCGCGGTTTTGGCAGCTATGTGACCTACGACTCTGGCCCGCTCAGCGTCGGCGTCGCATACGACGAGGTTAATACCGGTACGACGACTCTAAACCCCGATGCCACCGCGCGACGGTTCTCTGGCGCGGGGAGCTATGTGGTCGGCAGTGTGAAGCTATTCGGTGGTTATCGATGGGCTCGAGGCTATCACGGGGGCGTGATTCCAGGTTCCATCGCCGGTGCTTCAAATCAGGGAGGCAATCTGTATTGGACGGGGGTGAACTGGCAAGCGACACCTGCGCTTGCTCTTGCTGCTGCGGCCTACTATCAGGACTTTAAGAACACAGGGAATGACCCATGGCTCTTTACCCTGAACGCTGACTATGCGTTCTCGAAGAGAACGCGAGCGTATGCATCGCTTGGCTATATCAAGAACAAAGGTACCTCCAACCTTGGGTTCTACGACAACGGGAAGACGTTTGGGAACACGAATCCAGGCCAAAACCAGTTTGGCGTGACGATCGGTCTCCGACAGGTCTTCTAAGATCGCCGGGGTCGAGCGGCAAAGTCTCGCTCGACATAGCGTCTCGGTGGAGTCGCGGCTCGCCACACAGCGTTATAGTGCGGCGGACCGGATTCCTAGCATGGTAGGGTAGATGCGGGACTGCGTAGCTCTCTAGCATCCTCCCGGGCTGGTCGACTTGAGGAAGGATCCTCAGTCGGCCAGCGTTTTTTCTGGTTCGCGATCTCGGACGGCCGCCATGATGACAATCGCGCGCAGCCTAGTCCATTGAGCTCGCAGGCCCGGAGCAGCGCGGCTACAAGTGCGTGTAGCGCAGGGCGCTGTCGCGATACCAGGTCAGACGCGATGGCTCAGTCATGCCTGTATCGGACTGCGATCAATGCCTTGTCATGCCGCGGTGGCTGACACCGCTGCCATTAAGGTTCGGTCCTGCCTCGATGGGGAAACTAGGGCCCGCGGAGATCGATTCGACCCGAACTCGACAGTCCAGGGGTGTGAGCAATTCTTAAGAGCCATGTATTGGCCACCCACATGCCTCACACATGACAGCATGATGTCGAGAATAGTCGACAAAGCGCGGGAAATCGCGAGGTGAATTGCTAACCATCTCGCAAATAAGTAATGATCTTGACATACTTCAATCGGGATCCTACGATTGCCTCGTTCTGCCCGAGCATTTATTGCACACGATTGAGCGGGCCAGCGGCAAATCGGCAAAGCAACCCATAGGGACCCTATCATGAATTTCACCAACATCGAGTTGACTCTCAAAGAGGGCGTAGCAACGATCACGCTGAACCGGCCAGACAAGCTGAACAGCCTCAACGAGGCAACCATGATCGAGCTTGGTCAGGCGCTAGCCGTCGTGGAGGGGAGCCCGGAAGTGCGGGTTCTGGTCCTGACCGGAGCTGGCCGAGCCTTCTGTGCCGGGCAGGACCTTGCCGATCCCGCGATGCAGATTGTGGAGGGCAAGCTGCCGGATATCGGTGCGCTGGTGGAGCGGCATTTCAAGCCGACGGTGATGCGCTTGCAGAACCTGCAGGTACCCACCATTGCCGCCGTGAATGGGCTCGCGGCTGGCGGCGGTGCGTCGCTGGCTTTGGCCTGTGACCTCGTCGTGGCGGCGAAGTCGGCCTATTTCCTGCAAGCGTTTTCTCGAATCGGACTCACGCCGGATACCGGCAGCACCTGGTTCCTAGTGCACAAAGTCGGGATGTCGCGCGCCATCGGTCTCGCTTATCTGGCCGATAAGCTGCCAGCGGAGAAGGCCGCCGAATGGGGCCTGATCTGGCAAGTGTTCGACGACGCTCAGTTCGGGGAGGAGGTGGGGCGCCTTGTCGACCAGGTGGCCACCATGCCCACTAAGGCGCTGGTGCGCACGCGCCAGCTAATGCACGCTGCCCGCGGCCACACCCTAGAGCAACAGCTCTCGATGGAGGCCACCTTCATTCGCGAAATGGGTTGGAGCGAGGATTATCAGGAAGGCGTGAACGCTTTTGCCGAGAAGCGCCCGGCCAAGTTCACTGGCCGCTGAGCCGGCTCACTTAGCACACTTTTTCGACGCGACTTTCCCCGGCCGTGCGGATGGCCTCCGCACGGCCGGGCGGCATTCGCCCGCGCGGCGCGGGCACTGAACAAGAGCAAGCCCTCGACGGTTTGCCTGGATAACGATATCGGAGACGCCATGAAATTCGATCACCTGCTCAGCCAGAAATGCATGGCACCCATGGATGCCATCGGTCTGGTCCGTGACGGCGATACTATCGTTGTACCTACGGGACCTGCTGAGCCGCCGCGACTGCTGACCGCGCTTTCGGAGCAGCGCCGGCGGTATGCGGATGTGACGGTTGCCCAGATCCTGCCGCTGAGGAAATACGGGTATGAGGATCCTGTCACCTCTGCGCACGTACGCCACCTTTCCTATTTCTTCGGCCCTGCGTCGCGCCAGGGTGGGCAGGACGGTCTGCATGACTACATCCCCATGCATTTCTCTGAGCTGCCATCCTTTTTCACGCAAGGGCTGAATCCGGCTGACGTGGTGTTCAGCCTCGCGTCTCCCATGGACGAACATGGTTACTTCTCGCTCGGGCTGGCCGCGGATTACACAATGGCTGCGATTCGCGAGGCCCGCGCCGTGATACTGGAGGTCAATCCGAATGTGCCGTTTACCAATGGCAACTGCCAGGTCCATCTCTCGGAGGTTGCCGCGATTGTTGAAGGCACCGAGCCCCTCGCGCAGGTCGGCTTGCCGGCGATCGGTGCGGTGCAGGAAGCGATTGGCGGCTATGTGGCGGAGATGATCCCTGATGGGGCGACGCTGCAAATCGGCTACGGCAGCATTCCCGATGCGGTGGTCATGCAATTGATGAGCAAGCGCGACCTGGGCGTCCATACCGAGATGCTGGGAGATGGCATCCTGCGTCTGATCGAGGCCGGCGTGGTGACCAACCGGCGCAAGAACTATCTGAAGGGCAAGACAATCGCGACGTTTGCGCTGGGTTCGAGCACGCTTTATAAATTCATGGACCGAAATCCCTCGGTGGAGCTGCATCCAGCGGACTTTACTAACGATCCTTACCTGGCCGGGCAGAACAACAATCTAATGGCCATAAATGCGACCTTGCAGATCGACCTGATCGGCCAGTGCGGGTCCGAGACGCTTGGGTTCAGTCCGGTGTCTGGGACGGGTGGACAGTCCGATTTTGTCAGAGCAGCCAATCGCTCGTCGGGGGGCAAGGCCTTCATCGTGCTGCCATCGACAGCGAAGGATGACGCCATTTCGCGTATCGTTCCGGTGCTCTCTCCGGGTACCCATGTGAGCACGAGCAAGAACGATGTTAATTACGTCGTCACGGAGTTTGGCGTGGCGCAGTTGCGCGGGAAATCGGCAAGGCAGCGAGCGGAGGCGTTAATTGGCCTGGCCCATCCAAAATTCAGGCCGGAGTTGCGCGAAGCCGCAAAGCAAATGAAACTGATGTGATGCATGACGGAAACGCCTGGCCGATTCCGGGGCGGTCGTGAGGAGATCAGGCATGCCAGGAGGGCGCCCGCTCGTCTGAATTCTCCTCGACGTGCTCCTCGTCCAGATTGACATGAGTCATTCCGGCATTGAGCTGGTTCAGGAAGTGAACCAGTGACACCTTGTCATCGAAGCGAAAGCTGGTCAATGCCTGACGGTAAAACTCATAGATCTTAGGCTGCAGGCTGTTCCAGAATTCCCGGCCCTTGGGCCTCAGCACCACCTTCTTGGCCCGCCGGTCGACGGTGTCTGCCACGCGGATAACGTGGTCCTCTCGTTCCAGCCTTTTCAGTACGCCATCCAGGCTCTGCCGGCTGACGACCAGGTATTCCGCCAAGTCGGAAAAAGACATGCCGTCAGCCACCTGTGGACGTGATAGTGCGCCCAGTACGGACCATTGTACCGTCGTGATGCCAAGCGTCTTGATGGTCTGTCGGTCCAGCGTATTACCGGCCTGGAACAAGCGAAAAAACAGACGGTTATGGATTGACGAGACGGATTGGTCGTAAGAGGGGTCGAAGTTCGTCATGAGAGGCTGAAGGCTGCGCTGGTCCTGCGCAAAACAAAAACTGCAACGCCGTCTATTCTAAGGCGCCGGGACCTACCGGTTTACGACAATGTTCCCGTGCTGGACGCAACCTGCCGAGTCATGCCAGTGCCTGCAACGTTGCCTCCCCATAAAGCTTCGCGATCGGGCGGCGCGCTACGCTTAAGTATGACATGTAATTGACCTTGTGCAATTAGGTGATGTGGTTGCGTTTGATGCCGAACGAACCTCACGACGGCCTTCAGATAAAGCAGGATGCTGATACATATACTTTCGGCCTGTTAAGGAGGTACTTCGCCGGCACGTCTGTAAAGGACGAGGCCACTGAGCAGGTTTTGGCCTCTCTCCTTTGGTTTTCAATCTTTTAATGCGCTCTATAAGGCGCTTTTTCTCGCGACGCGGATACTTCCATCTGCTGACATGCGCTGCGGCTTCTAGCAGGTAGCTGATAATTCCTCATGGCTAGAGATCCACAAGCGCCTCGCTTTCATAGGGGTTTCCCCGGGTCTGCGCCAAAATATACATCATGATCTTGACGTAATTGAGAAGCCTGCCTAGTATGTTTCCACCGACTCACTAAATAACGAGACACCCCATGGAGACGCTCGACAAGATCCTGACGCCGCTGAACGTCGGCACAACCGTACTTCCGAACCGCATGGTTATGGGTGCGATGCATACGCGGCTGGAAACACTGGACCGCCCCAATGAGCGTCTGGCAGCGTTCTACGCCTCACGTGCCGCAGGTGAGATCGGGCTGATCCTAAGTGGTGGCTTCTCCCCGAATCCGGAAGGTGTCATGGAGGAGGGCGGGCCGCTGTTCAACAGCGCGGACCAGCTCGAGGAACATCAGGTCGTCACGCAAGCGGTCCATGCCGCCGGCGGCAAGATTGTGCTGCAGATTCTCCACGCCGGTCGCTATGCGAAGGTGCCGAATTGCGTGGCGCCGTCGCCGGGCAAGGCTCGGATCAATACGTTCTCCCCGCACGCGCTTACCACCGAGGAGGTTTGGCGCACCATCGCCGACTTTGTCAATACGGCGGCCCTTGCCATCGAGGCTGGATACGATGGCGTGGAAATCATGGGTTCGGAGGGTTACCTGATTAATGAGTTCACCGCCGCGCTGACCAACCAGCGCAGCGATGAATTCGGCGGCAGCTTCGAGGGGCGTATTCGTTTCCCTCTCGAGGTGGTGCGTGCGGTGCGGGAGCGACTGGGTCGCAACCCAATGCTGATTTATCGGATTTCTTCGATCGACTTGGTCGAAGGTGGCATGAACGGCGCGGAGATCGCGTCATTCGCCAAGCAGATCGAAGCCGCAGGCGCGGATCTGATCAATACCGGTGTCGGCTGGCATGAATCCGCCGTACCGACGATCGGGGCCACGGTGCCGCGCGCGGCATGGCGCGAAGCCATTCGCAATGTCAAGCAATCGGTAGCCATTCCGGTGATGGCATCGAACCGCATCAACACGCCGCAAGTGGCCGAGGAATTGATTTCGTCCGGCGTGGCGGACTTGGTCTCGATGGCTCGGCCGCTGCTGGCGGATCCGGACTTCGCCAAGAAAGCGCGCCTGGGCGTTACGGACGAGATCAATACTTGCATCGCGTGTAACCAAGCGTGTTTGGACCGCATCTTTACCGAGCGCACGGCGACCTGTCTGGTTAACCCGCGCGCCGGTAGGGAAATCGAATTCCCAATCGGCTTCGCGCCGAAGCGCAAACGCATCGCAGTGGTCGGCGGCGGACCCGCCGGGATGGCGTTTGCTATCAACGCTACGGAGCGCGGCCACGACGTTACGCTGCTTGAAGCCGAGCAGCAACTGGGCGGGCAACTGAACTTGGCCAAGTCGGTACCGGGCAAGGCCGAATTCCACGAAATGTTGCGCTATTTCCGGGTGCGCCTTGAGAAGCTTGGCGTCACGCTGCAAATGGGTAAGCCGGCCACTGCTGACCAACTGATCGCGGGCGCGTTCGACGAGATCGTGCTGGCGACAGGTGTGCTGCCGCGTGTGCCGGAGTTTGCCGGTGTGGATCATCCCAAGGCTGTTTCGTATATCGATGTCTTGTCCGGCAAGGTCGAGGTCGGTGAACGCGTCGCCATTATCGGTGCAGGTGGCATTGGCTTTGATGTCGCCGAGTTCCTGCTCGGTGATGCCGAGGAATCTCTCGACGCGCATGCCTTCTTCCGCGCCTGGGGCGTGGATGCAACAAACGTAAGCTCCGGCGGGCTTGCGGCTGCGGCCGACCATGGGGCGCCACGGCGCAGCGTTCATATGTTCCAGCGCAAGGCAGAACCGCTCGGCAAACGCCTTGGTAAGTCCACCGGGTGGATCCTGAAGGCGAAGCTGCGCAAGGCCAATATCGCGATGACCGCTGGGGCCACATACGACGCCATCGACGACGAAGGGTTGCACTACACGGTGGATGGCAAGGCGCATGTGCTGCCGGTGGACCACGTAGTGCTGTGCGCGGGCCAGAACTCTAATCGCGATCTCTACGACCAGCTCAAGGCCCGCGGCGCGGAGCCAAGGCTGATCGGGGGTGCCGATGTTGCCAGCGAGCTGGATGCTCTGCGCGCCATCGATCAGGCCACCCGACTGGCCGTCGCAGTTTGAGCAAATGCAGCAGCCGGAGACACCAATGCTGACGAAATACGATCAAGGTCTGGGGAAATGCCAGGCCAACTTCGTGCCCCTCACACCGCTGCATTTCCTGCGACGCGCGGCGGACGTGTTCCCCGACCGGGATGCGGTCATTTATCACGATCGGCGCTATTCGTGGCGCCAGTACGCGGACCGGTGCTATCAACTGGCCCGGGCGCTAATCACCGCCGGCGTGGCGCGGGGCGACACGGTTTCCATCCTTGCCCCGAATGTTCCCGAGATGCTGGAGGCCCACTTTGGCGTGCCGCTTTCGGGTGCCGTGCTGAACAGCATCAATATCCGCCTGGATGCGCCCGCCATTGCATTCATCTTGCAGCATTCGGAAACGCGCATCCTGCTGGCCGATACCCAATTCGCCGCGACCGTGCGCGAGGCGGTGGCGCAGACCGGTATGCCGATCCAGGTGATTGACATCCTCGACCCGGCCTCCGGCTCGGAGGACACAGTCGGCGCTGTCGATTATGAGGCATTCCTGGCATCGGCCGCTGACGTCGAGTTGTGTTATCCCGAAGACGAATGGGATGCCATCGCGCTGAACTACACCTCCGGCACAACCGGCAGCCCAAAGGGCGTGGTTTATCACCATCGCGGAGCCTATCTGAACGCCCTGGGCCAATCGATAAATGCCGGACTGGTTGGCGCTGACCCGGTCTACCTGTGGACGCTACCGCTGTTCCATTGCAACGGATGGTGCTTTGCCTGGGCCATGGCGGCCATGGGCGGCACTCATATCTGCCTGCGCAAGGTGGTGGCAAAGGACATCTACGACGCCATCGCAGAGCATAACGTGACGCATCTATGCTGCGCGCCGACCGTTCTCGATTTCCTGGTCGATGGCAAGCCGGACGGCTGGTCGAAGCCATCACGGCCCATCCGCATCGTCTGTGCTGGTGCTTCGCCGCCGACGGCGGTGCTGCGCAAGATCTCGGCGCTAGGCTTTTCGCTGATGCATGTGTATGGCATGACGGAAATGCATGGCGTCAACACGCTCTGCCAGCCGCAACGGGAATGGCTGGACCAGGGCGAGGATGGGTACTTCTCACATCTTTCGCGTCAAGGTGTGCGCAGCGTGGTGATGGAAGAGATGATGGTTGTCGACGCCGCCTTCAGCCCGATTCCCCGCGACGGCAAGTCCATTGGCGAAGTCATGTTCCGCGGCAACCTGGCCATGAAGGGATACCTCAAAAATGCCCAAGCCACCGAAGAAGCGTTTGCCGGCGGGTGGTATCACACTGGTGACCTCGCCGTTGTTCACGCCGATGGCTATATCGAAATCAAGGACCGGGCCAAGGACATCATTATTTCTGGCGGCGAGAACATTTCCTCCCTCGAGGTGGAGGAGATTCTCTATACCCATCCGGCAGTGCAGAACGCGGCAGTCGTGGCCGTGCCCGACCAGAAGTGGGGCGAGGTGCCATGCGCGATGCTTGAGCTCAAGCCCGAATACGCCGGTACGCTCGACGCGGAAGACATCATCCAGTACTGCCGCCATCGGCTGCCGGGATTCAAGACGCCCCGACACGTGATATTCGAACCGCTGCCGCGTACGGCAACGGGCAAGCTCCAGAAGTTTGCCCTGCGCAAGATGGCTGTGGAAATTTTGTCGAAACG
This sequence comes from Cupriavidus sp. UYPR2.512, assembly GCF_000379565.1. Taxonomy (NCBI): domain Bacteria; kingdom Pseudomonadati; phylum Pseudomonadota; class Betaproteobacteria; order Burkholderiales; family Burkholderiaceae; genus Cupriavidus; species Cupriavidus sp. UYPR2.512. The sequence goes on from NZ_KB903149.1 coordinate 8,978, forward strand.
AATTTAGTAGGACTGAAAACAGGAGGTAGCATCATGCGAGGTTTAAACGAAAAGGTGGTTGTGATCACTGGCGCCGCCGGCGGCATCGGGAAGGCATTGTGCAAGCGTTTCTGCGAAGAGGGTTCGCATGTGGTCGCGGTGGATGTCAATGCAGCCGCGCTGGAGAATCTGAGCGCAGAGCTGAAGGATCACAGCGGGCAATTCACGCAGCTCCAGCTCGACATTACCGATCACGCGGCCGTGACCGATGCGATCGGCAAGGTTGCTGAGAAGCACGGCGGCATCGATGCGCTGATCAACAACGCGGGCTGGGACGTCGCCATGCAGTTCCTGGAGACCACCCCGGAATTTTGGCAGAAAGTGATCGGCATCAACTTGCTGGGGCCATTGAACCTGCACCACGCCGTGCTGCCCTGGATGGTCAAGCGCAAGCAAGGCAAGATTGTCAATATTTCCTCGGATGCGGGCCGGGTCGGCTCGTCGGGCGAATCGGTGTACTCGGCGTGCAAGGGCGGTGTCATCGCTTTCAGCAAGACTATCGCCCGCGAATGCGCGCGCAATAACATCAATGTCAACGTGGTGTGCCCCGGCCCCACCGATACCGCGCTGCTGCAGTCCTTCCTGGGTGAGGGTGAGTTCGGCCAGAAGATCTATGAAGGCCTGAAGCGCGCGATTCCACTCAAGCGCTTGGGCCAGCCCGAAGACATTCCCGGCATGGTGGCCTTCCTGGCCAGCGACGACGCCAACTTCATTACCGGCCAGGTCATCAGTGTCTCTGGCGGCCTGACTATGCACGGTTGAGAACCATGAGCGAATATTCTGACATCCTTTATGAAGTGCGCGACGGTGTGGCCCGCATCACCATCAACCGTCCGCAGAAGTACAACGCCTTTCGTGGCCGTACCTGTGACGAACTTATCCACGCGCTGAACGCGGCATCTTGGGACAAGTCGGTTGGTGTGGTCGTGCTGACAGGCACTGGCGACAAGGCCTTTTGCACCGGCGGCGACCAATCGGCGCACGACGGTGGTTACGATGGCCGCGGCGTGATCGGCCTGCCGGTGGAGGAACTGCAAGGCATCATCCGTGAATGCCCGAAGCCCGTGATCGCACGTGTCAATGGCTATGCCATCGGCGGCGGCAATGTGCTCGTGACCTGTTGCGATCTTGCCATCGCATCTGAGACCGCGCAATTCGGCCAGGTGGGTCCGAAGGTCGGCTCGGTCGATCCGGGTTTCGGCACCGCCTTGCTCGCTCGTGTCGTCGGTGAGAAGCGTGCCCGCGAGATCTGGTTCCTGTGCCGACGCTATTCCGCTGCGGAGGCGCTGGCCATGGGTCTCATTAACGCCGTGGTGCCGGCCGACCAGCTCGATGCCGAAGTCGACAAGTGGTGCCAGGAGATTCTCGCGATGAGCCCGACCGCGCTGGCCATTGCCAAGCGCTCTTTCAATGCCGACACGGATTCGATCCGCGGTATCGGCGGGCTGGGTATGCAGGCACTGGCGCTGTACTACGGCACCGCTGAGTCGCAAGAGGGCGTCCATGCCTTCCTGGAGAAGCGCAAGCCGCGCTTCCGTGACGTCTACCAGGGTAAGGTTGCGGGCGACAGCGGGGAGAGCAAGTCATGACGGTCGGCCTGCATTATGCCGACGGCGTGGCGGTGCTCACCCTGGATAGACCGGGGGCACTCAATGCGCTGAACTCTGACATGCTGAGGGCATTGTCACTGCACATTGACACCATCGCCCGGTCTGAGGCCCGCGCCGTGCTGGTGATCGGGTCTGGCGAGCGGGCGTTCTGCGCGGGCGCTGACATCGCCGAACTGCAAGGCAGGACCGCATCACAGCATCTTGATGGCGCGGCGCTTGGGCAGGGCGTCTTCGCGAAGCTGGCTGCATTGTCGATTCCGACGGTGGCGGTGATCCGCGGGCCGGCGTTGGGCGGTGGCTTGGAGTTGGCAATGTCGTGCAGTCATCGCGTGGCAGTCGTCGGCGCCAAGCTTGGTCTGCCGGAGATCAAGCTCGGCCTGATACCCGGCTATGGCGGGACCCAGCGTCTGCCGCGCCTAGTGGGAACCGAGAAGGCGATGGAGCTGATCCTCTCCGGCCGTCTTGTCTCTGCTGACGAGGCGCTGGCCATCGGCCTGGTAGACAAACTGGTCGAGGATGGAGATGTCATGAACATTGGCCTGGCATTCCTCGCCGCGCTCTCCGACGGGCGGCCCGCCGCGGTTCACCTTGCCCGAGAGGCGGTCCGACGTGCGGCAACGCTTAGCCTTGAGGATGGCCTGCGAGCTGAAGCTGACCTGTTTGTCCTGGCCACGCAAACAGATGACGCCGCCGAAGGCATTAACGCGTTCCTCGAAAAGCGAGCGCCCCGCTTCGCCGGACGTTGATATGCAGGTGCCGGTGGCGGCATCCACAGCCGCCACCGGCATCTCGCTGCACATATGACATTGCCCTGCCTCTGGGCGCAGATCAAATCTTCTTCTTGTGTCGTGCAGCCATTCGCGGACACCCGCGCTTTGGCCGGGAGCTGAATCGCGCGGCGCGTCCACCCTATACGAGAGACCCCCCATGACATACGTTGCACCGCTCAAGGACCTTCTTTTCAACATTGAGCACCTGGCCGGTCTGGATGAGCTTGTTCGGCTGGAGGGATTCGACGAAGCCGGCATCGAGACTGCGGCGGCAGTGCTCGAGGAGTGCGCGCGCTTCAACGAGGAAGTGATCGCCCCCCTGAACGCAAGTGGCGACCGCGAGCCGCCGACGCTGGTCGATGGAGTCGTAAAGACCAGCCCTGGCGCAAGGCAGGCCTTCCGGCAGTACGCGGAGGCCGGATGGCTGGGCGTCCAGCATCCTCCGCAATACGGTGGGCAGGGGCTGCCCAAGGTGATCGGCGCAGCGTGCTCTGAGATGGTGAACTCTGCCAACCTGAGCTTTGCTCTGTGCGCTTTGCTCAGCGACGGCGCCATTGCGGCGCTGGCCGCAGTCGGTTCGGAGGCCATGCGCCAGACGTACCTGCACAAGCTGGTTTCCGGCCAGTGGACCGGGACCATGAACCTGACGGAACCGCAGGCAGGTAGTGACCTGTCGCTGGTGCGTACTCGTGCCGAGCCGCAGGAAGACGGCACCTACAAGGTGTTCGGCACCAAGATCTTCATCACCTACGGCGACCACGACCTGACCGAGAACATTGTGCACCTGATGCTCGCGCGGGTCACGGGCGCGCCGGAGGGCATCAAGGGCGTCAGCATGTTCCTGGTACCGAAGGTTCTCGTCCAGGAGGACGGAAGCCTGGGCGAACGCAATGACGTCCACGCCGCCAGTCTCGAACACAAGCTGGGCATCAAGGCGAGTCCAACCGCGGTAATGCAGTATGGGGAGCATGGCGGCGCAACGGGCTATCTGATTGGCGAGGAGAACCGCGGCCTGGAGTACATGTTCCAGATGATGAACTCGGCACGCTTTGCCGTCGGCGTGCAAGGTGTCGCGATTGCGGAACGCGCCTACCAGCAAGCAGTGGCGTACGCCAGAGAACGCGTCCAGGGGCGCCCAGTGGATGGATCGGCCTCAAGCAGCGTCGCCATCATCGGACATCCGGATGTGCGGCGGATGCTGATGGAGATGCGGGCGCGCATCGAAGGCTGCAGGGCGATGCTGCTCGTCGCGGCCGGCGCCGACGATCTAGCCTGCCGCCACCCTGACGCCGGCGTCAGGGTGGCGCAGCATGCGTTCTATGAATTCCTGCTGCCGCTGATTAAGGGCTACTGCACCGAGATGGGCGTGCAGGTCACGTCGTTAAACATCCAAGTCCATGGCGGCATGGGCTTCATCGAAGAAACCGGCGCCGCGCAATACTACCGTGATGCCCGCATCCTGCCGATCTATGAAGGCACCACAGCCATTCAGGCAAATGACCTGGTGGGTCGCAAGACCATCCGAGATGGCGGCGCCACCGCGCGGTCGATTGCCGCTCAAATCGAACTGACTGAGGCGCAGCTTGCGCAACGGGATGGCGAGGCCGCTGCTTCCGTCCGCGCCGGCCTGGCATTTGCGCGACAGGCGTTCCTCGATGTTGTCGAGTATGTCGTTCAGCAGGGTCTGCAAGATCCAAATGCGGCTTATGCCGGAAGTGTTCCTTACCTGACCCTCGCGGCCGAGCTGGTGGCGGGCTGGCAGTTGGCACGCGCGTTGCTTGTTGCCGACGAACTCTCGGCTCGTGGTCAGGATAAGCCGTTCATGGACGCGAAGGTGGCTACCGCGTGTTTCTTCGCGGAGCACGTTCTCGCGCAGGCCGGAGCACACCGGCATCGCATCTTGCATGGTGCAGATAGCGTGCTGGCCATCCAACCCGAACTGTTCTGATAGTCCAAGACGACGCTGCAAAAAAGGAGTGGACGGTGGCGGGCGCAACACAATCGGTACAGCCGATGCAGTCCGAAATGAGGGTCGCAGAGATGCTTCATCACATTCGGGCTGCGGTGCGTGCCATCCAATCGGAAGCCAGGCAGCAAAAGCATGACGACGTCAACGGAATGACGCGGCGGCTTGGCCACCTTCTTGCGCTGGCTATCCAGCATGAATCGCCCCTCGATATCGCGGTGATTCTCGGCAGTGCCGCGGAGCTTCGGTATTTTCCCGACGATGCGGCATTTGAGCATTGCACGCGTACCGTCCAGCGCCATGGTGGCAAGGCAATGCGCGCCGTGGTCTGGGCTGTACGGCATCGATGTGCGCGTGCGGGCGCTGGACACCGGCGCTTCGTGGTCGAGTCCTGAACTGCTGTCGCCGCAACCGAGGACAATAGGACTGTAGTTTCCAAGGACATGTACGTGGGCACGAATGTCCTTGCCCAGTCAGCGAAAACACAGAAATCGCCAATTTCTGGTGATTTTCGGCCCTTCAAGGGCTGGCATCGTTATTGCGAAAAGGAAGGAACTGCTCGCTCAGCGGCAGTCCACGACGATAACGTACGACTGGAGACATTCATGAAGACTACGGTGCTGCGCGCTGGCTTGCCTGGCAATGCTCGGCCACCCGGTGCAGGCGGAGGAGCCCTTCCGGATCGGCGCCCTCGTAGATATGACGGGCGTGTACTCAGGCATTGGCGGCCCGGGCGGGGTCGCAGCGGTCAAGATGGCGGTCCAGGATTTTGGCGGCAAGGTCCTCGGCAGACCCGTCGAAGTCCTGAGCGCCGACTACCAGAACAAGGTCGACGTGTCCGCGACCCGCGCGCGCGAGTGGTATGACCGCAATAACGTCGAGATGATCATTGAATCCACCGACTCGGCGTCGGCGCTCGCGCTGCAGAAGCTCGGTGCCAGCAAGAAGAAGATCACCATCTTTGCGGGTTCGGCCACGACCGAGCTGACGGGCAAGCAGTGTTCCCCCTACGGTGTGCACTACGTCTACAACACCTATGCGCTGGCAAACGGCACGGCGCGGGCGATCGTCGAAGAAGGCAAGAAGGATTGGTTCTTCGTGACTGCTGACTATGCTTTCGGACATTCCTTGGAAGCCAACGCTGCCGCGGTGGTCGAGCAATCTGGCGGGAGGGTGACCGGAAGGGTCCGGCACCCGCTCGCCGCTTCGGATTTCGCTTCGTTCCTGCTGCAGGCGCAATCGTCTAAGGCCCAGGTCATCGCGCTGGCCAATGCCGGCCGCGACACCCAGAATGCGGTGCGCCAGGCTGCGGAGTTTGGGCTGGGAAAGGGAAAGCAGGTGGTCGCACCCCTGCTGATTTTCGATAGCGACCTGAAGGGCATGGGCCTGAAGGCGTCGCAGGGACTCCAGTTCACGACGGCCTTTTACTGGGACTACAACGACGAGACTCGAGAGTTTGGCAAGAAGTATTTCGCGCAGACCAAGATGATGCCGACGATGGTCCAGGCTGGAATGTACTCGGCCGTGACCCACTACCTCAGGGCCGTGCAGGCAGTTGGCAGCGCGGATCCCGACAAGGTTATGGCAAAGATGCGCGAGACGCCCATCAATGACTTCTTTGCCAAGGGCGGCCGTATCCAGGCCAACGGGCAGATGGTCCACGACATGTACCTCGCTGAAGCCAAAGGACCGGCGGAGTCCAAGGGAGAATGGGACCTGATGAAGATCCGGAAGGTGATTCCGAAGGACAAGGCGTTTGAACCGCTGGCACAGAGCGCATGCCCCCTGAAAGGGTGACGCGCCGCGTTGCATCCTGATTTTCCATGAAGGGTATCCCGGTGGCGCCGACCACCGGAAGCCCTTGCTTTGTCCTTCACCCCGCGGGCTTCCCTTTCCATGTCAGATATCATTCTGCAGACAACGCAACTATCAAAGGCCTTTAAAGGCTTCTCGGCAGTGAGCGACGTCAACCTGCGCGTGCGCCGCGGCTCGATCCATGCGCTGATCGGGCCCAATGGTGCCGGCAAGACCACCTGCTTCAACCTGCTCACCAAGTTCCTGGAGCCGACCACCGGCACCATCCTTTTCAATGGCGTCGACATCACGCGCGAAAAACCTGCGCAGATCGCACGCCGTGGCGTGATCCGCTCGTTCCAGATCTCGGCCGTGTTCCCGCACCTGACGGTGATGGAGAACGTGCGCATCGGCCTGCAGCGCCAGCTCGGCACCGCGTACCAGTTCTGGCGCAGCGAACGTTCGCTCGAGGTGCTCAACGGCCGCGCCATGGAGCTGCTCGACGAGGTCGGCCTGACCGAGTTCGCGCAGACCGTCACGGTGAATCTGCCGTACGGACGCAAGCGCGCGCTCGAGATTGCCACCACGCTGGCCATGGAGCCCGAGCTGATGCTGCTCGATGAACCGACGCAGGGCATGGGCCACGAGGACGTGGACCGTGTCACGCAGCTCATCAAGAAGGTCTCGGCAGGCCGCACCATCCTGATGGTCGAGCACAACATGAGCGTGGTGTCGTCGATCGCCGACAGGATCACCGTGCTGCAGCGTGGTGCGATTCTTGCCGAAGGCCCGTACGCGGAGGTCTCGAAGGACCCGCGCGTGATGGAAGCCTACATGGGCACCGCCGACGCCGAGTTGCAAGGCGCGCACTGAGGAGGCCATCGACATGACGACATCCAATGTACCCGCGCTCGAAATCAAGGACCTGCACGCCTGGTACGGCGAATCGCACATCCTGCANGGCGTGGACCTGACCGTGAACCGCGGCGAGGTGGTCACGCTGCTCGGCCGCAACGGCGCCGGCCGCACCACGACGCTGCGCGCGATCATGGGGCTGACCGGCGCGCGCAAGGGCTCGATCAAGGTCAACGGCCACGAGACCATCGGCCTGCCCACGCACAAGATTGCGCACTACGGCATTGGCTACTGCCCGGAAGAACGGGCAATTTTTTCCAGCCTTTCATGCGAGGAGAACCTGATGCTGCCGCCCGTGCTGAAGGGCGCGGACAGCAGCAAAGGCATGAGCGAGGCCGAGATCTACGAGATGTTTCCGAACCTGAAGGAGCGCCGCCAGAGCCAGGGCACGCGTCTGTCGGGTGGCGAACAGCAGATGCTCGCGGTCGGGCGCATTCTGCGCACCGGCGCGAACCTGCTGCTGCTCGACGAGATCTCCGAAGGCCTGGCGCCGGTGATCGTGCAGGCGCTNGCGCGCATGATCCTGATGCTCAAGCAGAAGGGCTACACGGTGGTGATGGTGGAGCAGAATTTCCGCTTCGCCGCGCCGCTGGCGGACCGTTTCTATGTGATGGAGCATGGCGGCATCGTCGAGCGCTTCGCGGCCAATGAGCTGCAAGCGAAGATGCTGGTGCTGAACGAACTACTTGGTGTGTGAGACTGACGATGCCAATTGAAATCTTCGGAATACCGCTGCAGTCGTTGCTATCGCAGGTCTTGCTCGGGCTGGTCAATGGTGCGTTCTACGCCATGCTCAGCCTCGGCCTGGCAGTGATTTTTGGTTTGTTGAACGTCATCAATTTCGCGCATGGCGCTTTATTCATGCTGGGTGCGGTGCTGGCGTGGATGGGTACCACCTATCTGGGACTGTCCTACTGGATGATGCTGCTACTGGCGCCACTTGCTGTTGGCGTTCTGGGCGTGGTGCTGGAGCGTCTGCTGTTGCGACGCATCTATAAGCTGGACCATATCTATGGCTTGCTGCTGACTCTCGGCGTGACGCTGGTGGTGGAAGGTGTATTGCGCTCGGCCTATGGGGTCTCTGGACTGCCGTACTCGACTCCCGAGGCGCTCTCCGGCGGAACAAACCTTGGCTTCATGATTCTGCCAACCTACCGCGCCTGGGTCGTCGCGGCGTCCCTGTCAGTGTGCCTGGGTTCCTGGTTCCTGATCGAGAAGACAAAGCTTGGCTCAGTGCTCCGCGCGGGGACGGAGAACCCGAAGATCGTGGAGGCGTTTGGCGTCAATGTGCCGTTGCTGATTACGGCGATCTATGGGTTCGGGGTGGCGTTGGCCGGCCTCGCCGGCGTGCTCGCCGCGCCAGTCACTCAGGTGTCACCGCTGATGGGGCAGAACCTGATCATCTTGGTGTTTGCCGTGGTGGTGATAGGCGGCATGGGTTCGATCCTTGGCGCCGTGTTGACCGGCCTCGGCCTAGGGGTCATCGAAGGCATGACCAGGGTGTTCTACCCGGAAGCCTCATCGACCGTGGTGTTTCTCGTAATGGTCATTGTCTTGTTGTTTCGGCCTGCAGGACTGTTTGGTAAGGAAAAATGATGAGCGGATACTTCTCCACCCCTCGGCTTGCGGCCCCCACTAGACTCGCCAGCGGTTCCGCCGCGCGGATGTCCAGGTACGCAGGCGCGGTAATGCTGATTCTGCTGGTGCTTGCGCCACAGGCAGGCGTTTACCCAATCTTCGTGATGAAGATTCTTTGCTTTGCTCTGTTCGCTGCGGCTTTCAACCTGTTGCTTGGCTTTACCGGTCTGTTGTCATTCGGCCACGCTGCGTTCTTTGGCGGTGCAGGCTATGTCACCGGATATGCCATGAAGACCTGGGGCGTTTCCGCTGAGGTCGGCCTTGTCGCCGGCGTGGCGACGGCCTCGGTGGTGGGATTGCTGATGGGCGCGCTCGCCATTCGCCGGCAAGGCATCTATTTCTCGATGATCACACTAGCGTTGGCCCAGATGTTCTTCTTCGTCTGCCTGCAGACGCCGGTCACCGGCGGAGAAGACGGGATGCAGGGAATCCCGCGGGGCAGCCTTTTTGGCGCACTACCACTATTCTCGGACATGACGTTCTACTACGTTGTCGTTGCGATCTTTGTGGCTGCCTTCGCGCTAATTGTGCGCATCGTTCATTCGCCGTTCGGACAACTGCTCAAGGCGATCAAGGAGAACGAGGCGCGCGCGGTGTCGCTGGGTTTCGACGCAAACCGCTTCAAGCTGCTGGCCTTTGTTCTGTCAGCGGCGCTTGCTGGCTTGGCGGGCTCAATGAAGGCGCTGGTGCTCGGCTTTGAGACGCTGACCGATGTTCACTGGACCATGTCGGGATCGGTAATCCTGATGACGCTAGTCGGGGGCATGGGCACGCTCACGGGACCGGTGATTGGTGCACTGGTCGTCGTTGTGCTCGAGAATAAGCTTGGCGAGATCGGCGCAGGATTGGCGAGCATGACCGGTTTGGAATGGTTTGCGACGCTGGGCGAGTCGGTCACACTGGTGACCGGGACGATCTTTATCGTATGCGTGCTTACGTTCCGCCGCGGCATCATGGGGGAGGTGCTCGCGCGGATGAGACGCGGGCCGAAGCGGATGTAAGACTTCGGTACTATGCCCGGGTGTTGGTAGCGGTACAAGATTATGGCGCTGCCAGCAGTCTGGGCGGCGCCATTGCATCGTTGGGGGAGCCTGGCGTCAGGCGCCTTGGGCCAGCAGTGACAGGCCCAGGCCGGCGCGGCGCCACAGCCACGGGCTCGGACGGTAGCGCATGTCGCCCGTCAGCGCTTCCATGTTGCGCAGCGTCTCCAGCACCAGTTGCGGGCCGACGGCGTCGCCCAGGACCAGCGGGCCCTTCGGGTAGCCCAGGCCGAGGTTCACAGCCAGGTCGATGTCCGCGGGCGAGGCGATGCACTGCTGCGCGATATCGCTGGCAATATTGATGATGCAGCAGAGCACGCGCTGGGCGACGAAGCCGGCCGAGTCGCGGATCACCGTGACCGGCACGCCGTCGCTCGCGAACAGTCCGTGCGCGGCGTCGCGCGCGGCGGCGCTGGTGGCCGGCGTGGTCATCAGCGTGCGGCGCTTGGTGGACTCGAACGGCAGCAAGGTATCGATGGCCACCGTGCGCGAGGCGTCCAGCCCTTGCTGGAGAGCGGTGGTCGTGGCGTCGAGGCCAAGCGGCGTGACGACGATCAGCGCGTCGGCCGAAGGCTGGTCGCCGCTCTCAGGCGTCACCCCCAGCGCGCCGAGCAGCTTAGTCGCCATGACATGACCGCGTTCGCTGGCGCGGCTGACCCACACGCTGGCCGGACGTGCCGACGGGACGGCGGCGGTGGCCGGGACCTGCTGCTGGCCATCCACGTAGCGGTAGAAGCCGGCGCCGGCCTTGCGGCCGACGAGTCCGCCGACCGCGCGGATCGCCGTGATCGGTGACGGGCGGTAGCGCGGCTCCTGGTAGAACTGGTTGTAGATCGATTCCATCACCGGGTGCGACACATCGAGCCCGGTCAGGTCCATCAGCTCGAACGGCCCCATGCGGAAGCCGGCCTGCTCGCGCATGATGTTGTCGATGTCGGCAAACTCGGCCACGCCCTCCTGCGCGACCTTCAGGCCTTCGATGTTCATGCCGCGCCCGGCATGGTTGACGATGAAGCCCGGCATGTCCTTGCAGCGCACCGGCGTATGGCCCATGCGGCGCGACAGTGCCATCAGCGCGTCACCCACCGCGGGGTCGCCCGAGAGACCGTCGATGACCTCGACCACCTTCATCAGCGGCACCGGGTTAAAGAAGTGATAGCCGGCAATCCGGCCCGGGTGCTGCGCGCCCACGGCGATCGCCGTGATCGACAGCGAGGACGTGTTCGAGGCGATGATGGCGTCCTCACGCAGGATGGCTTCCAGCTTGGCCACCAGATCCCGCTTGACTTCCAGCTTTTCGACGATGGCTTCCACCACCATGTCGCTCGCGGCCAGGTCTTCCAGTGCGCCGCAGAGCTTGACGCGGGCCAGCGTGGCCTCGGCATCGGCCGCGCTGATCTTGCCCTTTTCGGTCAGCTTGGCCAGTGTGTCCCGCAGATACTGGCGGGCGGTGGCCACGGCCTGCGGGTTGGCATCGTACAGGTTGACGGTCAAGCCGGCCTGCGCGGCAATCTGCGCGATGCCGCGGCCCATGGCGCCGGTGCCCACGATGCCCACGGCTTCAATCCGCTTAGTTGAGTTGGAAATGACGTTCATTTGTCGGTTCATATCGGAGTGTCAGGACGTCCCGCTATAGGGAAGTCGGATAGAAATCGGGGCCGCCATGCAACGCAGGCGACCCCGTATCTCGAAGCTCGATTTCAGTTGAGGGTGAGAACGTACTTGCCGGCAGCTTGTCCAGAAGCCAATTTGGCAAGTGCCTCACCGGCGCGAGCTAGTGGCAGCACGGCGGCAATCGGCGGCTTGAGAGCCCCTTGCTCATACAGCTTGAAAAGCTTTTCCTGTACCGCATGGACCTTCGCGGGCTGCCGTTCCCGATAGTCGCTCCACTGCAGGCCGCCTACGCTGATGTTCTTGACGAGCAGGTAATTGGCCTTGATTTCCGGAATGCGGCCAGCGGCAAAACCAATGACGACCGCGCGACCACACCATGCCATCGCGCGCAAGGCAGCGTCGAAGACGTCGCCGCCGAGCGTTTCGAGCAGCACATCCGCGCCGTGGTTTACCGTTGCCGCGCGAACCTGGTCGCGCAGGGCATCTCGAAGATTCGGTGCCGCGAGGTCAATGACGGCGTCCGCCCCCATATCCTTGGCGATTTTCGCATGCGCGGCGCCACTGACGCCGGCGAGGGCGGTACCGCCAAGTCCCTTAACGATCTGCAGCGCTGCGGAACCGACGCCACCGGCTGCCCCGGTCACCAGCACCGTTTCCCCTTCTTTGTATCCGCCCCGTTCGACCAGAGCGAAGTACGCAGTCTGGTAGACCAGACCCATGGCCGCCGCATCTTCGAATGACATAGCGTCCGGGATCCGGAAGCAGGAATCGGCGTTGGCACTGACGAGCTCGGCAAATGCGCCATACTCGAGTTGCGCAACGACGCGATCACCCGGGCGAAATGCCTTGACGTTACTGCCGACCGCGCGCACGACTCCGGCTGCATCCTTGCCTGGGGCAAAAGGGCGATCAGGCAGAACTTGGTATTTGCCGCGTACCACCAGCAGGTCGGGATAGTTGACCGCGGCGGCTCGGACTTCAATCAAGACTCCATCGGCAGGGGGCACCGGATCCGGCAACTCGCCGATGGACAGGTGCTCGGGCTCATTGAATTCCTGGATAACGATAGCTTTCATATCGAATGGACCTTATGGTTTTAGAAAATTGTTGTCCGCGCCGAGGGCGGGTGAGGTCTGGGTGAGGCTTACGCTGCGGAAAGCCGCGTCCACGGGAACGGGTAGCGCGGGCAATGTGGCGCCGGCCGCAGTTTCTACTGTCCGGTCAAACACATGCCGTGCAGCGAAATGCGGGTCAGCGATAGCCTCCTCCAGGCTGACCACACGGCTGGTGCAAACGTCCTGTCCCGCGAAGCGGTCCATCCAGTAGTCAGCCGTGTGTTTTTTCACGGCAGCGGCGACAGCCTCGGTCGCATCCGCCGACGAAAGCCGGTTGAGTGCCGCAGCGTCCAGGCCGATCAGCGCGGTAAAGTTGCCCCAGAACTTTTCTTCAATGGGTGCCGCGGCAAGGAACTCGCCATCGGCGGTCCGGTAGACCTGATACCGCGGCGAGCCGCCGGTCACCAGGTCCGAGGCAGGGCGGGGCCACTGGCCCAGGGCACCCGAGCCAAGTCCCCAGTACTGGAACGCAAATAGGTTGTCAGCCATGGCGATATCCAAATGAATGCCTTTGCCGCTCTGTTCGCGCTGGCGCAGCGCTAGCAGGATATTGATCATGGCCGGATACGCGCCGCCGGCGATATCAGCGATCAGCGCCGGCGGCAGCCCCGGCTTGCCGTCAGTTCCGATGGCCAGCGACAGCATGCCCGCGGCTGCGACGTAGTTCAGGTCATGCGCGGCCTCGTTCGCCCTCGGGCCGTGCTGGCCAAAGCCTGTGATCGAGCAGTACACCAGGCGCGGATTTATTTTCTCGACATCTGCATAGCCGAGACCCAGCCGGCCCATCACACCCGGCCGGAATTGCTCGAGCAGGACGTCGGCTTCCTGGATCAGTGGCACAAGACTGTCGATCGCCCCCGGCGATTTCAGGTCGATGGCGACAGATTTCTTGCCGCGATTGAGCAGCACGAAGTTGGCACTGTCATGATCCGCCTTGGGCTCGTAGGACCGCATCTCGTCGCCACGGTCGGGCCGCTCGAACTTGATGACCTCGGCCCCTGCTTCGGCCAGCAGCAGAGAACATAGCGGTCCGGGCAGCAAGGTGCTGAAATCCAGCACTTTCACGCCAGTCAGTGGTTGTGTCATGGCGTGCCTGCCTTGGCCCGTTCCGCAGCAACTCGGGCGCGGCGTGCCGGCGCATAAGCTTCCTGGCCGAGCGCCTCGTAGAGCGCCTGCGTGACAGCGTAGTGTTGTGCCAGTCCGGTGCGCTCCAGCAGCGAGATGGGGCCTTCCGGATAGCCGAGGCCCAGGCACAAGGTCTTGTCCAGGTCCGCAGCGCTGGCCAGCTTTTCATCCAGGCGCCGCAGCGCCGCGTTGAAGTAGGGCCGGATCAGCCGATCGACGATGCGTCCCGCAAAGTCATTGCAGACTGCCACGACCAGGCCGCTGGCCTGGAATGCTGCCTTGGCGGACTCAATCGCCTCGCGGTTGGTACCCGGTTGCCGCACCAGTTCCACCAGCGGGCTGGGATCGGCCTTGCCCAGGCGGAAGCGGGCGAAGCCAACGACATTCGATCCTTCCACGCCGCTACTTTCGCCGGTATGGAAGCCCAGACATTCCATATCGAGCTCGATGGCCACAAAGGTCCGGCCCTCATGGCCGGTACCGCGGGCATAGGCGGCGCCGGCGTCAGCGCCGAGGTAGACCAGGCCCTCACCATCCACCGTGGATTGTTCCAGGAAAGTGTGCGGGGCTGGGAAAGAGCGGCTCTCGCCGGCATGTACGATCTCATATTGCATATCAGGCTCCGAACATCTTGGTATCGCCGTAGACGTGAAAGCCCTCGCCGGTTTTCTTGCCGAGGCGGTTGGCTGCGATCATGCGCCGTACCAGCGGTGGGCAGGCGGCGCGCGGCTCATGGGTCAGGCCATGCATGGCCTCGCACAGCAGCTTCTGGGTATCCATGCCGACCAGGTCAAGCAGTTCGAGCGGACCCATTGGATATCCAAGCGCGGTCTTGATGGCCAGGTCGATATCGGCGGGTTCGGCCACGCCTTGCTCGACCAACCTGATGGCGTCGTTGTTGAAGGGGATCAGAAAGTAGTTGAGGATGAAACCCGGCGTGTCCTGCGTGGCCACGGGCTTTTGTCCCATGGCTTCGGCAAAGGCCCAGGCTCGCTGGAAGGTTCCGTCGGACGTGGCCAGTCCGGGAGACATCTCGATCAGCTTCATCAATTGCGCCGGCAGACAGAAGTGCATGCCGACAAAGCGGTCCGGTCGTCCTGAGCCGCCGGCGATCTCAGTAATCGAGATCGTGGAGGTGTTCGACGCAAAGATGGTGCGCTCCGGGCACACCCGGTCGAGCGCCTGGAACAATTGGTGCTTGACAGTGAGATCCTCGAACACGGCCTCGATAACGATGTCGCACTGTGCAAGCGTTGCGAGTTCGGAGGTGCCTTGCCAGCGGGCCAATGCTTCGGCGGCCGCTCCCTGCGGCAGCTTGCCGCGTTCCTCTGACTTCTTCAGGAAAGCCTCGGTCTGGTCTCTGGCGCGATCGAGTGCGTCTTGCCTGGCGTCGAACACGATGGTGCGAAATCCTGCGCGGGCAGCCACAATGGCGATTCCGGCCCCCATGGTGCCAGCGCCAGCCACGCCGACGGTCTGAATAGTTGTCACCGTTGTCTCCTACTTCGTCAAGAAACTGCGTCCAATCAGTTGGCGATGCACCTGGTTCGTGCCCTCCCAGATCTGCGTGATCTTGGCATCGCGCATGAGCCGCTCAACCCGATAGTCGTTGCAATACCCGTAGCCGCCGAGGAGCTGCACCGCATCCGTAGTGATCCGCATGGCGGCATCCGACGCGCGCTGCTTTAGCATCGAGGCTTCCACGCCGAAGTCCTGCTCGCCGGCATCGACCATCTCGCCGACGCGCCATAGCCACGATTCGCATAGCGCCAGCTCCGAGGCGAGGTCGGCCAGCATGAACTGGATGCCCTGGAACTCCAGGATCCGCTTGCCCGATTGCCGGCGCTCGTTGATATACGCAACGGCATCCTCAAAGGCGGCGCGCGCGATGCCGAGCGCATGCGCTGCGACGCTGGGTCGCGAGCGATTGAGCGAGCCGAACAGAATGCGCAGACCATCCCCCGGATTGCCGATCAGATTGGCGCGCGGAACTCGGCAGCCATCGAAAGCCAGGCTAGCAGTGCTGGATGCGCGCGTTCCCATCTTGTGCTCCGTGCCCAGCACGCGCAGCCCTTCGGTGCCTTTCTCCAGGAGCAGTACAGAAATTGCCGCTTTCGGATCACTGATCTCCGACCATTTGCCGAAGAGTAAGTACTGGTCAGCGACGTCGCCATTGGTGATGAAGGTCTTGCCACCTTCGATGACAATGTCTTCCCCGTCCGGGGTAAAGCTGGTGCGCATGCCCGTTGCGTCGGAACCAGCCGATGGCTCGGTGATCGCCAGCGAAGCGAGTCCGCCCTCGGCAATCTTCGGCAGCAGGCGGGTCTTCTGTTCCTCGCTGCCGTACTCGATCAGCGGCTTGATGGCATGGAAATTCGTCGCCCAGACGATGCCGGTCGAAGCACACGCCTTGGAGATCTCCCGCACGCAAGCGAGATAGCAGAGATAGGAGAGCTGCGAGCCGCCATAGACGTCGGGAATGAACATCGCGTTCAGTCCCAGCGCGTTGATCGCCTGCACGTTCTCCCACGGGAAGGCACCGGTGCGGTCATAGTCGGCGGCGCGCGGCGCGATCTGTGTTTCACATAGCTCCCTGACGCTGTCCAGGATCATGCGTTCTTCGTCGGAGAGGGGCAGGCGGGCGTCCAGTCGTTCCAGAATGTTCATGAGTGCATCCTTTATCAAAGGGCCATGCCCTGGCCGCCGTCGACATAGAGTGTTTCGCCGGTCAGGAAGCGTCCGGGCAACAGGAACAGCATTGTGACGAGGCGCCCTATGTCCGCGGCTTGCCCCGGGCCGCCGGCCGGAATGCGCTTCTTTAGGAACGATTGGAGCGCCTCGCCGTTCAGCTCTTCCCGGTTCAGATCCGTCTCGATATACCCGGGGGCGATATTGAGTACGCGGATGCCGTTGCGGGCCCATTCCACGGCAAGGCACCGAGAGATCGCCCCTACAGCGGCCTTGGACGCACAGTAAGCGGCGTTGGCCTTGACGCCAAGCTTGTCGTAGAACGATCCGATATTGACGATGAGCGACGAGTCGCTCTCACATAGGTAGGGGTAGGCGGCCTGGCTGGCGAGCAACACCGAGGTGGCATTGGTCGTCATCACGCGCTCGAAATCCGCAATCGGAAAGGTCGAGGACGCGCCTTGCAGATGGATACCGGCGTTGTTGACCAATCCCACCACCGGCTGGCCGAACATCTCAGGCACTGCGGCGAATGCGGCCTGGACCGAGTCCCGGTCAGTGATATCGCAGCGCATGGCGCGCAGCCGGC
The DNA here is from genome assembly GCF_000379565.1 of Cupriavidus sp. UYPR2.512. Taxonomy (NCBI): domain Bacteria; kingdom Pseudomonadati; phylum Pseudomonadota; class Betaproteobacteria; order Burkholderiales; family Burkholderiaceae; genus Cupriavidus; species Cupriavidus sp. UYPR2.512. The sequence goes on from NZ_KB903149.1 coordinate 25,881, forward strand.
CTGTCACTGCTTCGTCCAGTCCTTGCAGAACGGGAAGGTCGCCGGAGCGAGACAGGCATGCGACGTGCAAGCCCGCGCTGGCAAGCTCGACTGAAATGGATGCACCGATCCCGCGGCTTCCGCCCGTCACGATGACCGTACCGTTGATCTCAGGCATCTTTGAACTCCGGAGTGCGTTTTTGCAGGAATGCGCGCATACCTTCCGCTGCATCGGCAGTCTGGTAGGCAAGGGTGGACAAATCGGCTTCAATGTCCAGTCCCTCTGCCAGCGTGGTGGCCATGCCGCGGGAGACGGCCTCGCGGGCAAAGAGTGACGCGCAGCGGCTGTAGCCGATGAAGTCCTCCATGAAGGTTTTGCCGAGTTCCTCCGGCGGGCCTTCGGGCACGACACGGTTGACCAGGCCCCAGCGCTCGGCCTCGATCGCGTCGACGGTACGCCCAGACATCACCAGTTCGGTGGCGCGCGCCTCGCCCACCAGGCGCGGCAGTCGCTGGGTGCCGCCGTACCCCGGAATCAGGCCGAGCTTGATCTCGGGCAGGCCCATGCGCGCCTTGATGGTGGCAATGCGAAACGTGCAGGCCATGGCCAATTCGAGCCCGCCGCCAAAGGCGTAGCCGTGCAGCACCGCCACAGACGGAATCGGTAGTGCGGCCAGCTTGTCGAAGGTACGCTGGCCGAGTTGGGCGCCGAGGCGCTGCGCCATCAAGCCCCTGTCCATCAGTTCCTTGATGTCGGCTCCGGCGCAGAAGGCCTTGGACCCGGCGCCGGTAATGACGAGCGCGCGTGCATCGGACGCAGCCACCCGGTCGAGGATGTCTGACAACGCCTCGATCATCGTGAACTGGAGCGCGTTCAGTGCGTCTAGCCGGTTCAGGGTCAGGATCGCGTACGGGCCAGCATACTTCAGATCAATCGCCATGATCATGCTCCCGCGACGGCGCGCGCCCGGTAGCGCACCGCCGTCGGCTTCAGTTGTCCGCGCAAGGTCATCTCGATCAGTTCGCGTTTGAGGATCTTTCCGCTCGCGGTGAGGGGAAAGCTATCGAGTCCGAGGAAGTACTCCGGCATGTCGTATTTGGATAAGCCGCAGCCAGCGAGATGTTCCAGCATGTCGCTCGAAAGGAGTTCTTGCCCTGCGCGCACGATGACCGCGAGGCAGACCTTTTCGCCCAGTCGCTCGTCTTGGACCGGATAGGCTGCGGCACGTTCGACCTTGGGATGACGCATGGCAAGCTCTTCGATCCGAGCCGGATGGATATTGTGTCCGCCGCGGATGATCAGGTCCTTTTTGCGCCCGACGATCACCACGCAGCCGTTCTCGTCAAGGATGCCGAGATCTCCGCTCATGAACCAGCCATGGATGTTGAACGAGGTCTCGGTCGCCACTTGATTGCTGAAGTACCCGAGCATCAGTAGCCCACCGCGCCCGCCGATCTCGCCGACTTCACCGACCTCGGCCTCTTCGTCGATGTTGTCCTGCTTCCAGAGCTTTACCTCATAGCCCCGGCATGCGCGACCGCAGGTCGATACGATGGTGTCCTGCGTGTCGGTCGGAACGGTGTAATTGTGCGAGCCGTTTTCGGTCATGCCGTACACGTTCTGAGGCGTCACGCCGAGGCTGACGAACTTCTGCGCGACTTCGCGGGGGATTGCCGCGCCGGCCATGTAGAAGGTGCGGACCTCACCCAGCGACGTCATGTTGCGGTCGCGAACCGCCTGCAGGATGTCCATCGCATGCGTGGGCACGCCCATTACGTAGGTCGCGCCCGTTTCGAGGATCCAGTCGAGCGCGTGCTTGCCTGCCCGCAGGTTAGTCATCACCATCTCCAGCCCGGCAACCAGCATCTGCTCCATCGCGACCGTCGCAATGTGGTGGCTCATCGGGCTGAGCGTCAGCAGCGTGGTACCGGCCGTGTGGCCCCAGTCCTCGACCAGCGCACGGCCATTCGCCAGCAGCGTGTTGTCGCTATGCATGACACCCTTGGGCAGGCCGGTGGTGCCAGATGTGAAGGCCAGATAGACGATCTTGTCCGGGTTCAGGTCCGGCGTGGAAAGGGCTGAAGGGGGCTGTCTGTCCGGGAACGGGAGGGCGCCTTCGTGCAGCGCGGGGTCGCCGGCAGCCGGATTGGGCTGCGCAAAGACGCACGCCAGCGTCGGGATATCCGCGACCCGGGAGAAGATGGAGTTGCGATCGGAGTCGGCGCCGTAGCCTGGCATTGCGAACAGCGCCCGGCACTGGATCCGGTTCAACAACGTGCAGATATCGTCGACGGTATAGTTCTGGTGCAGCGACGGGCAGCAGACGTAGCCATTGCGCGAGCACGCCAGGAAGATGATAGTGGCCTGCACCACGTTGGGCAGCCAGATGCCGACGCGGTCGCCCGGCTTCATGCCTTGGCGATGGAGCGCTTCAGCGACGCTGTCGACCCAGTCGACCACTTCGCGCCAGGTCAGCCTGACATCGGCATCGCGCAGCGCGCAGGAAGTGGGGCGCTCGCGCGCATGACGCCGGGCCAGCGTGTACAGCGTCTCCTGCTGCCAGATGCCAGACAGGTAGTAGTCCCTCGCATTCTGGGGGTTGTGAAGGGTCAGAATGTTCTGCATGATGGTCACCCGTACTTCAATGCCCGAACTTCGAGGAATCGGGCTTGCGGCGCTCGGCGAAGGCGGCTGCCAGCTCGTCGTGCTCGTCCGATTCGAGGTAGCCGCGCAGCAGGAGGTCGTGCGCCATCCGCGACAGGCCGCCCACGCCGCCGTGACGCGCATTGAAGGCGCTCTTCAGCGAGGCCAGTGCGAATGCGCCGCGCTCGGCGACCTCCAGGGCATACTCGCGGGTCGCCGCGCGCAACTGGTCATCGGGGACAACACGGTTGATCAGGCCCATCTCGACCGCCTCCTGGGCGGTGATCTTGGGGTTGCGGTACCAGATATCTTTGGCGCGCTTCTTTCCGACCAGATCTTCCAGGTACCACGTTCCGTAGCCGGCGTCGAAGCTGCCGACCATCGGGCCTACCTGGCGGAAGATGGCTGACTCCTTCGCGATCGTCAGGTCGCAGACCACCTGCAGGACATTGCCGCCGCCGACCGCGAAGCCATTGACCGAAGCAATCACGGGTTTTTGCAGCCGGTCGATGCTCTCGTACATCTCCAGCGTCGGCAGCACCCCGGCATAGAGTGTGGTGTCCTGCATGCCGTCCTTGCGGCCGCCGGTGCAGAAGAACTTGTCGCCAGCGCCGGTGATCACGATCACGCGGGTACGGGTTTCACGGCGGATCGCGTTGATGCAGTCGCGGATTTCGTGGCACATGGTCTCCGTGAACATGTTGCCGTCTTCCGGCCGGTTCAGCGTGATCGTGCCGATGGGGCCGTCTTCTTCGTAGAGGATTTCCGAGTAGCTCATTGTGTCTCCTTGTTAGACGATTTCTGCGTCGATGAGGCCTGCAATACACGTCGCGGACATAGAAAGACGTTCCGCGAGAATGCGCTCAGTGTCCTGCCCGAGGGCAGGGGGAGGGGTGCGATAGACGGCGCTGGCGCCGTCGAAGGCGATGCCAAGGCCAACCTGCGGGACGCGGCCCACAGCGCCTTGCCCCGCGAAGAACATGCCGGCGGCGCGCAACGGCGGGTCGTCGACCAACTGGTCGATGCTGTTGATCGGCCCGGCCGGGATGCGGTGCCGGGCGAACAGCGCCAGCCAGTGTTCACGCCGCTGGGTAGCCAGGATCTTGGCGATGGCGGCGACGATCGTTGCGCGTGCCTGACGGCGCTTGGCATTGGTCTCAAAGCCGGCTTGCTTGCCATAGGCGGGTTGGTCGACCGCTTCCCAGAAGCGCTGCCAGATGGCGTCGTTGCCCAGGCCGAGCGTGATGGGAAAGTCGGCCGTCTCGAACACCTGGTAGATGGCAATGACTGAGTCGGTGCCGCCTGAACGCGTTGGCGGATCGCCGGACCCGAGGAACGGGACGATCCTCGGCGCCATGAAGCGCGTGGCGGTGGCAACCATCGATACGTCGATCTGCTTGCCGGCGCCGGTGCGTTCCCGCTCGAATAGCGCGGCGAGCGTAGCCATGGCAATATCCTGGCCCGCTAGCAGGTCGGCCGCGGGGGTGCCGATCTTCTGCGCGGGCCGTCCTGGCTCGCCGGTGAGATGCATTACGGCAGAGTAACCTTCGGCGATTAGGTCATAGCAGGGCAGGTCGGCACGCTCGCCCTGCAGGCCGAAGCCGGTCACCGACACATGGATCAGGGCCGGGTGGATCGCCTTGAGCGTGGCGTAATCCAGCCCGAGCTTTTCCTGCACCCGCTGCGTCGTACTCAGGACGACGACATCGGCCTGTCGCACTAGTTGATGGGCGATGCTGCGACCCTCGGCCCTGGTTAGGTCGACCGTCATGCTCTGTTTGTTGCGGTTCATGCTCAGGAACCACAGCGACTCGCCATCGAGGAACGGTGGCCCCCAACTGCGCGTATCGTCGCCGCCCGTGCGCTTTTCGACTTTGATGACTTCCGCGCCAAGGTCGGCGAGCAGCAGGGTGCCATATGGGCCAGCGACTGAGGTGGTGAAGTCCAGCACACATACGCCTTCGAGGCATCGCAAGCCCGGACCTTCGGTGAGCTGCGGGAGTGTATTCAGGGCGTTCATTTCGGGTCCGGTGAACAAGTTCGCACCGGTAACCGCAAAGGGCGTGCCAATGTATTGGCATGCGCTTTGCGGTAATCCCTTGCGAGTTCCAGGGACCCAATTCCCGCTTGGCCTGAAGCCGCGAGGGGCCTGCATTAGTGCGGCAGATAACTGCCACAGGTCTTAGAATTGGGCTGTATTCGAGGCTGTACTCGAGCGTAGTCGGAAAGGCACTTGTGTCTTCGGCGAAGACACTTACGGCAGGCCACGCTCATCCTGTGGTGGAGACATGAAACGAGACTCGGAAGGCATCCTCGTCCTGGACAACGAGGGCAAGACGACATTTTCAAGCGGGCTGGGCCGCGACACGCTGGTTGCCGGTTCGCTGAGCCGCATGTGGCAGAACCGGGCCCGCATTCCCGTCAAGCGGCTTTCAGCCATGACGGAACTGGAGCGCCCGCTGACGGTGGCGGCCATTTCTACGCGCGATTCCGTCTGCTTTCTGATCTTCGCCGTGCAGGAAGCAGACGAACTGACGGAATTCCTGGCCAGCGTGGATTCGGCCGAGGACATCCTCAGGCACTTTGTGACGGACCCCTACAAGGCCATGGTGGTGGTCGATACCGCGGGCAAGATTACCTACATGAGCCCGGTACATGAACGTTTCTTCCGGCTCAAGCATGGGGAAGCAATTGGCCGGCCGGTGACCGATGTCATAGAGAACACCAGGCTCCAGGAGGTGGTCAAGACCGGCAAGGCGCAAGTCGCGCAACTGCAGGAGATGAATGGCGTTACGCGCGTCGTTTCGCGCTTGCCTATCTTTGACCGCAACAAGCGAGTGGTGGCTGCCATCGGACAGGTGATGTTCAAGGGCCCGGAGGTAATGAAGGAGCTGACGGCCGAATTGGCACGGGTCAAGCAGGAACTGGACTTTTACAAGCGCGAGCTTTCCGGCATTCGCAATCGCAGTTACGGGCTAGATCAAATTGTCGGCAGCAGCGACTCAGTGCGCAGACTTAAGGAGGACATCCTGCGGGTTGCGCCGCTCGACGTGCCGGTCCTGTTGGCCGGTGAGAGCGGCACGGGTAAGGAGATGGTCGCCCATGCCATCCATATGCTGAGCCCCCGCAGCGACAAGCCGCTGATCCTCGTCAATGCGGCAGCGATGCCCCCCAATCTGGTGGAAAGCGAGTTATTTGGCTACGAACCCGGAGCGTTCACGGGAGCCGACCGGAAGGGCCGAAAGGGCAAGTTCGAAGCGGCGGACACAGGCACCATGTTCCTGGATGAAATTGGTGACATGCCGATCGACATGCAGGTGAAACTGCTGCGTGTCCTGCAAGACGGACAGTTCGAGCGAATTGGTGGCGAGCGGGCACGGCACTCGGACTTCCGCCTGATTTCGGCAAGTAACCGCGACTTCAAATCCATGATCGCGAGCTCGACCTTCCGCCTGGATCTGTTCTATCGCATTAGCGCGGTTACTTTGCGTCTGCCGGCGTTGCGCGACCGGCTCGAGGATATTCCAGAGCTGACTGACACATTCCTTGAGGCATTTGCGATGCGCCATGGTGCACCCAAGAAGGGAATCTCGGACCAGGCGATCCGGTATCTGCAATCACGGGCGTGGCCAGGCAATATCCGCCAACTGCAGCACGCAGTCGAGCGCGCTGCGATTTTCTGCGATGGGCCAACATTGTCCATTGCGGACTTTGGACACCTCGAAGGCGCGGAGCATCAATATGGAAGTAATCGGGCCATTTCCCCGCCGCAAAGCGAAAGGGGAGGAGCAGACATCCGCGAGGCCAAGGAGCGCGTCGAATCCGAGCTGATCCTCGAGGCGATGCGCCGGACCGGAGGCAACAAGAAGCGCGTGGCGGAAGAACTCGGTATCTCGCGCTCATACCTATACAAGCGCCTGAGCATGATGGAAGGTAGCCACAACAACGAGTCACCAGCAACCTAACGGCTCAAAGCATCGGCGACGTGCGATTCAGCACCGTCTTCAGTGCGAAGCTGGAACGGATATGCTCAACGCCCGGAATTCGGGTCAGCGTGCGCGTCAGGAAGCTCTGGTATGAGTTCAGATCTGGCACCAGGACGCGAAGGATGAAGTCGGCATCGCCTGTCATCGTGAAGCAACTCATCACCTCAGGCGCAACCACGATTTCCTTTTCGAAGCGGGCTATGGCAGCTTCGGACTGATTGTTCAAAGACACCAGAACAAAGACATTGAGCTCGCCGATCAGCTTGCTTTCGTCGAGCTTCGCGACGTAGCCGCGGATGAACCCTTGCTTTTCGAGCTTGTGGACGCGCTTGAGCGTCGGCGTGAGCGACAAGCCGATGCGTTCTGACAGTTCCCGCCAGCTTAGACGACCGTCGGCCGACAGCTCGCGCAAGATCCTGATGTCTGTTTTATCGAGTGTTTGATCGGAGTTCATATACTCTGCGTGAACTGGAATTTGTGGTTCAGAGAAGCTACCTGGACAGGGATAGCTAATTCATTTTGGCGCAAACGCCTTCGGTTGGAAACATAAAATTACTCTCATTCTGAGAATGTTTCTTTCCCGGAGGCCTCATGGCTGATGCTCAATCTTCGTCCGGCGCGATGCGTGCGGACATTCCCGGACAACGCACTTTCCTGACCGGTATCCAGGCCCTGGTGCGCCTCCCCATGATCCAGCGTGAACTGGATCGCGCTCGCGGCTGGAAGACGGCTGGCCTGGTTTCTGGCTACCGAGGCTCCCCGCTTGGCGCCTATGACCAGCAACTGTGGAAGGCGTCGAAACAGCTTACTGCCCATGATGTGGTCTTCCAGCCGGGCCTGAACGAAGACTTGGCTGCTACGGCGCTTTGGGGCGCCCAAATGCACCGTGCCTATGGCGAAGCCAAGGTAGATGGAGTCTTTGGCATCTGGTACGGGAAAGGCCCCGGGGTGGACCGCACGGGAGACGTATTCCGGTGTGCCAACATGTTCGGCACCTCCCGATTCGGCGGTGTGCTCGCTGTCTCTGGCGATGACCATGCCGCGCAGTCTTCATCATTTCCCCACCAGACCGACGGGATCTTTCACTCGGCGTCCATCCCTGTTCTCCAGCCTGCGAATGTCCGCGAAGTCATCGAGCTCGGGCTCGCTGGCTTTGCCATGTCGCGCTACTCGGGCTTGTGGGTATCGCTCAAGACGATTGCTGAAGTGGTGGAAACGGCATCCACGATTGAGCTGGCGAGATGGCCAAGTTTCCGCGAGCCGGAGGACTTTGTCATGCCGGCTCATGGGCTTAACTGGGATCCAACGGTCGCGTGGCCTGGCCAGCGGGGTGAACTGGAGCGGCGCCTGATCGACGAGCGGCTACCTGCCGCGCGAGCATGGGCGAGAGCAAACCGGATCGATCAGACCATTGTCCAGGCTCCGGTGAAGCGCCTCGGCATCATCACCGTCGGCAAGGCGCACCAGGACGTGATGCAGGCGTGCCTCGACCTTGGCCTCAGTCACAATGACCTGCGCGCGCTTGGTGTGTCAATCTACAAGGTTGCAATGAGTTGGCCCCTGGAAACTGTGGGCGCTTGCGCTTTCGCGGCAGGCCACCGGGAAGTTCTGGTGGTGGAGGAAAAGCGTTCCAATGTCGAAGCGCAGCTTAAGGAGGCGTTGTTCCACCGGCCGGCGTCGCAACGTCCGGTCGTCACTGGAAAGACGGATGACACGGGCCACGCCTTGCTACCCGAGGTGTCGGAATTCAGTGCATACCTTGTAGCGCGCGTACTCGTGCGGCGCGCACTGGTCAACGGCATCGATGCGCCCTGGTTGACGGAGCGTCTTGCATCGCTGGACCAGGCCGCGAAGAAGCCGCCCGCAGTAGTCATCCCGATTCGGAGGCCATATTTCTGCTCGGGGTGCCCGCACAATACTTCGACACGTACCCCGGACGGCTCGATCAGTGGCGGTGGCATCGGCTGCCACGTGATGGCGCTCTCGCAGCCGGAACTCAAAACAATGACCATGAGCCAGATGGGGGGAGAGGGCGCGCAGTGGATTGGCGCGGCACCATTCTCCAGGACAGGTCATGTGTTCCAGAACCTGGGGGACGGCACATATCAGCACTCGGGCCTGCTGGCCATTCGCGCCGCGGTCGCCGCGAAGACCAACATCACCTACAAGATCCTGTACAACGACGCCGTTGCCATGACCGGCGGGCAGCCGGCCGAGGGTTTCAACGATCCTGCTCGCATCACCCGGCAGTTGCACGCTGAAGGCGTTGGACGGATTGCGCTCATAACAGACGATCCGCTGCGTTGGCGTGACCGGAAGGCGCTCGCGGCCGGGGTCGAGGTTCACCATCGCGACACGCTGGATGCTGTGCAGCGAGAGTTGCGCGAAGTGCCGGGCGTGACGGCCATCGTTTACGAGCAGACATGCGCGGCCGAGAAGCGTCGCCGGCGCAAGCGCAAGGAAGCCCCCGATCCAGATCGGAGGCTGTTTATCAATCACCAGGTCTGCGAGGGTTGCGGGGACTGCTCGGTCCAATCGAACTGCATTTCCATTGAGCCTCTGGAGACTGATCTTGGCCGCAAGCGGACGATCAACCAGAGTGCCTGCAACAAGGACTTTTCCTGCGTGAAGGGCTTCTGTCCGAGCTTTGTCGAGGTCGAGGGCGTCACCCTGCGCAAGCCGGATGTTCGCCGGATTGCGGCATTGGAAAAGGAACTCGTCGCGGGGTTGCCGTTGCCCGCGCTTCCGGTCCTCGAGGACTCGTTCAATATCTATATCACCGGCATCGGTGGCACCGGCGTACTGACTATGGGTGCGCTCCTTGGCGCCGCTGCCAGTGAAGAGGATCTTGCCGCCTCGGTGCTCGATTTCACGGGGATGGCACAGAAAAATGGAGCGGTGGTCAGTCAGGTCCGTATTGCCATGGCTGACTTCCAGATGCCGGCGTCACGTATCGGCGAGGGCAGGGCAGATCTTCTCCTGGGGGCGGATCTTGTCGTGTCCGCGGCTGCCGACTCGCTGCTCAGGCTCTCCTCGTCCAGGACTGCCGCGGTGGTCAACTTGGCCGAGACCCCCACTCCGGACGTCATCAGCAATCGGGATGCGAAGTTGCCGACGCGGCTGATGCATGATCGCATCAAGAGTCGCTGCAGGGGTTCTAGCTTCCATGCGCTAGACGCGAGCGCGCTTGCGCAACGCCTCTTTGGAGATACCCTTCCCACGCACACGATGATGCTGGGTTACGCCTGGCAGCAAGGGCTGGTTCCCTTGAGCCGCGAATCAATCGAAAGGGCGATCGAGCGCAATGGCGCAGCCGTCGAGATGAACAAGGCTGCCTTCAACTGGGGGCGCATTGCCGCAGCCACGCCAGAGGCGCTCGACGCCATCAGCGCGCCATCCGGCCAACACGCCGTTGAGCCTGCAACGCTGGATGGCCTTGTCGCACTGCACCGGCAGCAGTTGGCGGAGTACCAGGATGGCCGTTACGCGGACAAATACCATGCCTTGGTAGAACTGGTGCGGCACGCCGAGCAAGCGATCGAGCCAGGAAGCGAAGCGCTGGCAGCGGCAGTTGCCCGTAGCGCCTACAAGTTGATGGCTTACAAAGACGAGTATGAAGTGGCTCGCCTTTATTCGACGCCAGCCTTTCGCGATTCACTGGCGGAACAGTTCTCGACCGCGAAGAAGGTGTCGCTATGGCTTGCGCCGCCCCTGCTCTCAAAGCTTGACCCGAAGACAGGTCGGCCGAAAAAGAAGAAATTCGGGCCGTGGATCTTCCCGGTCATGAAGGGCTTGAGCAGCTTGCGCGGACTGCGCGGAACGGCACTCGATGTATTTGGGTACACCGCGGAGAGGAAGACTGAGCGTCGCCTCATTGCCGAATACTTCCACGACATTCGCGTCCTTTGCTCCCGTCTCTCACGAGAGAACCTTGGTAGGGTCGTGGAATTCGCGGCGTTGCCGATGGAGATCCGAGGCTTCGGGCCGGTCAAGGAACAAGCGATCAAGGGCCATGGCACGCGGCGTGAGGTAGCGCTGACCGCACTAGCGACGGGGCGGCAAATGAATCATAGCGAACAACACAACAAGGCTCACGCAGCGTGACATGCGCAGGCAAGACATCAAGGAGTATGACAACATGGCAAAGTACGGCACCCATTTTTCCCGTCGGGCACAGGCATTGACGAGCTCCGTCATCCGGGAGGTTCTCAAGCTCACAGAGAGACCGGAGATCATCTCATTTGCTGGCGGGCTTCCATCTGCGCAAACATTTCCCGTGCAGGCGCTTCAGTCGGCATGTGAGCGTCTCTTTGCCGAGGCGCCTGCGGCGTCGCTGCAGTACGCACCTACCGAAGGGCTTCAGCCGCTGCGGCAATGGGTCGCGGACAAGCACGGCGTGGATGTGAGCAACGTGCTGATCACGACCGGGTCGCAGCAGGCGCTGGATCTGCTCGCGAAAGTATTCATTGATCCGGGCAGCAAGGTGTTGGTGGAAGCACCAACATATCTGGGTGCCTTGCAGGCGTTCTCGCTCTCTGAACCTTCCTATGCCGAAGTGCCGACCGATGAAAGTGGCCTTCAACCCGGCTTGCTCACCGAAGCGCTGGCTGCGGAAGCCAGGTTTCTCTACACGATTCCCAACTTCCAGAATCCCACCGGGCGCAGGCTGACGCTGGAGCGCCGCCAAGCGCTCGTGGCGCGTGCGGAGGAACTCGGCCTTCTTCTAATCGAGGACAACCCATATGGTGAACTGCGCTATAGCGGACAAGCTCTGCCCTCCTTGCATTCACTGAACCCGTCGGGGGTTGTGTACATGGGGTCATTCTCAAAGGTCCTGGCGCCGGGACTGCGCCTGGGCTACATGATTGCGCCGGCGGATATCCACGCCAAGCTCGTGCAGGCGAAGCAGGCGTCGGATCTGCATACGCCAAGCTTTACGCAACGTGTCGCCTACGAAGTCCTGAAGACGGGCATGCTTGACAGTCATATCGCCGCAGTCTGCGATCTATATGGCAAGCACTGTTCAGTAATGCTGGATGCGCTTTCGCGCCATATGCCGGCAGGGGTAAGCTGGAGCCAGCCAGAGGGCGGCATGTTCATCTGGGTGGAGTTGCCCGAAAACATCGACGCGATGGCCTTGCTCGAAGAGGCCGTTGCCAACAAGGTGGCCTTCGTTCCTGGCGCTCCGTTCTATGCAAAAAATCCGCGCCACAACACCATGCGGCTGGCCTTCGTCACGGTTTCACCGGATCGGATCGAGGAGGGTATCGCCCGACTCGGCAAGTTGGTAGCTGGGCATATCTGACGCGTGACTATTGGGGCGGAACGTTTCTCCGCCCAGCAGACCCGGTAGTGCCTTACGCGCATTACCGGGAGCACGAAAACCCTCATGAGTTTCAGGACGACGACAATGTCGAATGGATATTGGATTGCTCTGGTCGACGTCGAAGATATCGACGGCTACAAGCGCTACATTGATGCAAACAAGGCAGTCTTCAATACTTATGGAGGACGGTTCCTGATCAGGAACGGCGAGAAGTCCGTTGTGGAGGGGACGATGCGTTCCCGCGTGGTCGTGATTGAATTCGAGACCTATCAGATCGCCCTGGATTGCTATCACTCGCTTGAGTATCAGCGTGCCAAATCGCTGCGTACGCCTTGTTCACAAGCGGACATTGTGGTGATAGAGGGGTACCTGGGGCAGCGCGAGTAAGTTGGCGCAATGATGCGGTGAGGTAACGAGTGTCTCGCCGCACTCACCGTTTGTCAGGAAGCCAGAATCACCGTATTACGTTCTCCGCCAGCGCATCATCCGGTTGCAGGCCGATGTATCCCTCCACTACTATGACATCTCCGAGGGACGCTGCCTTGCGCAGTTCCGCTGCGCGGCGGTACTCGGGCGATTGATAGCAGGCCATCGCTGTTTCGTAGTCCTTGAACTCGATTACGACCAAGCGGGAGCGGTAGTGGCCCTCCACGGCCTCTGACCGGCCTCCCCGTATCAGATAGCGACCGCCGTATTTCTGATAGGCAAGCTGGTTCAGCTTGCTATACGCACCGAATAACTCGGCGTCGGTAATATCGACCTGTCCGATCCAGTAGCCCTTCGCCATATCTTCTCCTGTCATTGACGTTTGCGGTTATGCGGGTGACGCCTGCCTACCAGGCGTGCAATTCGTTGTTCGGAAATGAGCCGTCCTTCACGGCTGCCACATAGGACGCGAATGCAGAATGGATGCCACTGGCCCCATCCATGAAGTTGCGTACGAACTTCGGCATTCGTCCAAGATTCACTCCAAGCATGTCGTGCATGACGAGCACCTGGCCTGCAGTACCGTTGCCGGCGCCGATACCTATGGTGGCGCAGGAAGACAGTTCGGCAGTGATGGCGCTGGCAAGCGCGGCCGGGACCATCTCAAGGACCAGCATGGTGGCACCTGCACCCTGCAAGGCTCGGGCATCAGCGAGCAGCCGATCGCCGGCAGCCTTTTCGCGGCCCTGCACGCGATAGCCACCCAGTGCGGAAACTGTTTGCGGAGTAAGACCCAGATGGCCGCATACCGGGATCCCGCGCTCGACAAGGAAGCTGACCACGTCAGTTGTCCAGCCGCCGCCCTCCAGCTTCACCATGCTGGCGCCAGCCTGGAGCAGGTCCACTGCTGATTCCATGGCCCGATCCCGCGATCCGTGGTAGCAGCCGAAGGGCAGGTCGCTGACAAGCATGGCCCGTCCTGCGGCACGAGCAAGCCCTTGGGACACACAACCGGTGTGATATCGCATGCTGTCCAGTGTTACCGCTACCGTGCTGCTCATGCCTTGACAAACCATGCCGAGGGAATCGCCCACAAGTATGCAATCCGCGCCTGCCGAATCTGCCATCGCGGCAAAAGTGGCGTCATACGCAGTCAGCATGGCGATGCGTTCCCCGGCGGCATGCATTTCTGCAATGCGGGTGGTGGTAACCTGCCTGCGCGGCTGAGTTTTTCCGGCGGGATATGATCCGTATGGCGGCGTGGAAAATTCAACGGAATTGGAAGGGTCGGAAGATGCTGATGATTTGGACATATTGGTAGCGAACGAATGCAGCGATCGCTCGCGCTGAGTGTTTCGCAGTGGATACCAGGAACGGCTGTCTTGCACCGCCCATACTCAAGAACAAGGGACGAACGGTTCCAACCGGGTAAAAGCCCGGTCAGTGCGGTTCTGTCCAGCTTTGCTCTTTAGCCTGGTGGAATCAGAATGCTCGAGCCGACTGTGCTTCGGCTCTCCAAGTCAGTGTGAGCTTGCGCAACGTCCAGCAGTGGGTAACGTCTGCCGATATTCGCCTTGACCAGGCCGGTGCCGATCATCGCAAAGAGGTCCCGCGCCATCTCATCGAGATCACTGGTTTTTGCGGCGTAGTGGAACAACTGCGGGCGCGTAAAGAACAGCGAGCCGCGTCGGGTGAGTTCGAACGCCTCGAGCGGTGGCAAGGGGCCTGACGAATTACCGAAGCTGACAAAGGTTCCCAAGGGCGCCAGACAGTCAAGGGAGCCGATGTAGGTGTCTTTTCCGATGGAATCGTAGACCACAGGAACTCCTTGGCCATCGGTGATCTCACGCACACGCTCAGTGAAGTTCTCGCGGGAGTAGACAATGGGGAAGTCGCAACCGTTTTCCCTGGCGAGTTCGGCTTTCGCATCCGAGCTGACGGTTCCTATGACCGTAGCACCCAAAGCTTTCGCCCACTGGCATGCCAAGAGGCCTACGCCGCCCGCCGCAGCATGGATCAGTATCGTATCGCCTGCCTTTACCCGATAGGCCCGGCGCAGCAGGTACTGAGTGGTCAGTCCCTGCAGGGTAACAGCGGCGGCCTCTGCAAAGCTGACACTGTCCGGAAGAAGTACGACTTCGTCTTCCGGTACCGTTCGCTCCATGGCGTAGGCACCCGGAGTCCGGCCTGCATAGGCGACGCGATCCCCAATCGTGAACCGACGGACTTCCTCCCCGATCGCGATCACGGTGCCGGCAGCTTCCATGCCAATTCCTCCCGGTAGTGGCATGGGGTATAGCCCCGTCCGGAAGTAAACATCGATGAAATTGAGTCCTACTGTCTCATGCCTGACACGGATCTCCCTCGGACCGGGTTCGGGCAGGTCAACATCCACCCATTTCATTACCTCTGGCCCGCCGGTTTCCTGAATCCGGATTGCTTTTGTCTCGTTCATATCTATCTCAAATGGATACTTTTGCCTTCGGTCCCGGGACGAGCCGGCGAGCAGAAGATGAGATCAGTTTATGCTGGGACGCTGGGAAATCTGCGCCTATTCGACATACGAAAACGCCGCGCCGAAGTTCATATGAACTAGCGGGCGGCTTTTTATTAGTCAAATTGCGCTAGCTTTTTTTGGGGGAGAAAACCGCAGGTCAACTCCGCATATTTGCCGGCGCTGCCGAGACGGCTGCCGTCGTACGGTCAAGGTCGTGCTTCTCCGATGCCGACTGGCGATGATTGATGCAGGCTAGCGCAAGAGCACCCACGATGCCGGCGGCGGCGATGACCAGAAAGTTTTGCTGCAGCGGCAATTTTAGGGAGACGATCACGCCGATCAGCACAGGTGCCACGATTGCCCCCAAGCGTCCGATGCCGGATGCCATGCCAACCCCTGTCGAGCGGATCGACATCGGATAGAACTGTCCGCTGTAGGCATACGCCACGATCTGAGCTCCGGTCGTGCAAGCTCCGACGGCAGCGATGATCACGTAGAGCACCTCGGTCGAAGGCTTGAATGTCATCAGATACAGGAACACGCTGCCAAGCGCATACATGGTCACCAGCACCCACTTGATATGGAACCGGTCTGCAAGCCAGCCACCGCCGATCGCACCAATGACCGCGCCAAGATTCAGGGCGATGACAAAGCTCAACGCGCTGCCGAGGCTATACCCCGACATTGCCATCAGCTTGGTCAGCCAGGTGCTGAGCGCATAGATCATGAACAAGCCGGTGAAGAACGCGATCCAGAACATGATCGTGCTGACGCCGCGTCCATCCTGGAACAACCGCACCACCGGCGCGCCAGCGGTGCGGTCCTGTGCCGGCACCTGGAACGTCGCGCTGGCATCGAGCCTTAGCTGCGGATTGATCTGCCGGACGACTTCGCTCAAGTCCCGCTGATTTTGGCGCGAGACCAGGAACGACAGCGACTCCGGCATCGTCTTCAAGATGAAAGGGATCAGAATCACCGGTACGCCCGCCGCAAAGAAGACGACCTGCCAACCGAAGCTAGCGATGAACTGCTTGCCGATGACGGCCGCCAGGATGCCTCCGATTGCATAGCCGGAGAACATCACGGTGGTCATGAAACTGCGGACCTGGCGCGGGGAATACTCCGTCATCTGCGCGACGATGTTTGGCATGACGCCGCCAATCCCGAGACCGGCGATAAAGCGCATAACGCTGAAGGTAACCGGATCATTGGTGAGCCCGGCCGCCGCAGTGAATACGCTGAACAGAAGAACACACAATGAGATGGTCCACCTGCGGCCGATCCTGTCGGACAGAGCGCCGAGGAAGATGGCGCCGAACATCATGCCAAACAGGGCTGAACTGGCCATGAAGCCAGCCGTCGAAGCATTGACGCCCATTTCCTTCATGATCGACGGCAGCGCCGCGCCGGCCACGGCGATGTCGTAGCCGTCAAGGATGATCACCAATAGACACCACGCTAGCACGCGCGCGTGGAAGTTGTTGAACCTGGCTTCATCGGCCAGTTTGTGTACGTCTATATGCTGCATTGTGTTTCTCCTCCACGTTGCTGCGCCTGGAAAAGTCAACAGCGCCGGGCTCGCTGCCGCACGACGATGCCTGCCTCGTCTGGACAGGACGGAGCTGCGATGATGACTTCCGGGAAGCGATGTTGAACAGGCTCCAGTTCGCGGATGACCTCGTTGAGGTTCTCTGGGCTGGGCTGAAGGTAATATGGTGGATCGCGGCATATAGGTCAAGATCATTACATAGTGTTCGACGCGCGGTTAGGGTAAATACCGTGCTTTATGCAATGTGTCACGAATAGATAGGTAAAGAAGCCTACATATAAGTGGCAGTTGGACTACATGCTGTCGGAGGGCCGCTCGGACGGCTGGATTGAGTTTCCGGAGGAGGGAAGCCGGCGTCTACGCGAAAGCGTCTCACTCGCTGAAGATCGAGATGCTCTTCTCCGGTCCTTCAGCGGAGGGGCACCAAAAACCCAGAAGATGTCGTATCGGTAGGGATCGTGCGGCTGGGCTCTCGGCCTGACGGTCGAGACGAGT
Organism: Cupriavidus sp. UYPR2.512; assembly: GCF_000379565.1. NCBI lineage: Bacteria > Pseudomonadati > Pseudomonadota > Betaproteobacteria > Burkholderiales > Burkholderiaceae > Cupriavidus > Cupriavidus sp. UYPR2.512. Next base: position 42,783 of record NZ_KB903149.1, read on the forward strand.
TTGGATTGAGGGCGGATTGCAACTGTGTGGCGCCGCCAGGAAGATGTCCGGCAGTCTTGCTAGCTGCTATGGCTGACAGGCCTCCATGATGTGGACGGCCTGTGCTTCACAGAAGTCCAGATACGCACGCACGATGGCAGAAAGGTACCGGTGCGAGGAATAAAGCAAATTGATGTGTTGCTCCGGCATCGGATGGCCGACCAGCAACGGAACCAGGTGGCCAGCACGAATGCTATCCGCGGCCAAAAAAGGTGGCAATTCGGTAAGTACTTGGCCCGCGAGGGCATTCCTACGCAGATGCGCGTAGTCATTCGTTACCATGACAGCGTCCGGCGTCACAACGGACTCGCCCAGTTCCCACTGGCATGTCGCACTCGTATCGAGTCCCCAAACCGCGCATGGAAATCGCTGCAGATCGTCAGGCGTTCGTGGCAAGCCGTGACGGCCTATCAGTTTCGGGCTCGCCACCAGGACGTGGCGATAACTCAGGACTTGGCGGGCCACCATCGATTCGTGAGTAATGGAGCCAACCCGCAGTGCGACGTCGATGCCGTCTTCAAACGGATCGACCCGACGTTCGGTTGCGTGCACGTGGACGAAACTGACAGACGCGGGAAATCGGCTGTATCAGCACGCGAGCCTTGGAATCGAGATGCTGATGCAAAGCCCCGGCATCATTGACGAGACGGTCTATAAGGGATGGATTGGTGCCGCGGACAACATGTTGTACACGGAAAATCCGACCTTTCAGCGTGATGAAGCCGTCCGCTCGGGATCACTGGCCGCGATGACACTCATGCTGGCTGCTCAAGGGAAGGGTCTGGTGTCCGGTCCAATGATCGGCTTCAATGCGCAGCAAGTCTCCGAAGCTTTTTGAGTGCCAACGACGTGCCCGTCATGCTGGTAACAGTGGGATACCCGGGGGAAAAGAACTGGCCGCAGAAGCCACGTAAGACGGTGGACGAAGTGCTCGATTTCGTCTGACGGACACTGCCCGGGTGCCCAGCGCGCGCCGCGCGACGTCGCGTTGAGCGCCGGCCTGAATTCGGCATGCCGAGATCCCCGCAGGGATACCGAGTAGACAGTATCCCTGCAATAACGCCTGTAAGGCGCAGATATGCTTCGTGTCGCCGTCCCGTTGGTTGCCCGCAGAGTCGCCTGGTTGGGGACAATGCCTTTTCTACCCAATCGGTGAGCATCGAATACATCTGATCTGACGAGAAATTCGGAATTGCCGCCTCAGGATTGGAGGTGCCATTGGAAGTGCTGTGTCCGAGTCCAGGGACCAGATAAAGCCGATAGAAGCTCTGTACGTTTGCGATGCCGCCCATTTGCGCGGCAACTCTGTTGTAGTAGTTAACTGTGCCCTGTGGCACGACCAGTTCGTCAGCCAGCCCATGCCAAGTGAGGATCTTGCCGCCGCGATTCTTGAATGCCGATAGGTCGGCACTGTCCATATTGATGCTACCGAAATCGGATTGCCGACATCGCCGTGAGGTTGGGCTTTTCGAGTCAATCGCATTTCACGGAGGCATTTCGCCGCAAGGTCGGGGCAACTCCGGCGAGGTGGCGCGCTGCAGGCTTAGGTCATCTTGACGCGGGAACGTGCAGAAACCTGCTTCAGGCGTAGTCCTCGTGACTACAACTCAAGCGGCTTTGCGTCTTTTGCTTTGCTGCGCGACGGGCTACTCCAGTCGCGCGAGTTGCACCCGGTCATGGAGGCGATTGAGCCGATGATGGCGTCCGAGCCGGTGCCGGACCCGGAGCGGGAAACCGACCCGGTGTGGTAGCGTCCCGCCCGTCAGCTTACGCTAGGAGCCGCATTCAGGCTCCATCGGTGAACGGATCGCGGGCTTCGTGGATGCTGCGTGCGCCGTCAGTGAACGGATCCGGCTTGCTGACTTTGCCACCGTCGGTGAATGGGTCAACCTTGCCGAGCTTGGCGCCGTCCAGGAACGGATCGACCTTGCCGACGTGGCTGATGGCGCCGTCCATGCGGCCAAAGCCGGAGACAGACGGTGCAGCGTGCGCTGCGGAAGCGGCGGCAAGAGTCAGGCCGACGGCGCAGAGTACGGAGACAGCAAGATTGCGACGTTGTGAGGGGGTATTCATGATGTGAAGTCCTTTTCTTCGGGTTTCGTGGTCAAGCCACGCTTGATCCGTAATATAGGGCCTGGCTTTCGTCGGAAAAAGAGTGAATCCTCAATACACTGTCCATAGCGCCGGACAATAGGGTTCATCTCGGTGTAAAGCAATTCGTGACAAAAAAATAGAAGACTGAGTTGCGCTCTGCACTCACCAAAATAAGGTGCTTGGCCTCGTGATATCGTGATAGCGCACCACCCCAAGTGCGAAGACGATTAGCATGCGTCCTATAGAAGGAAGGCAGATACAGTCAAGAATGAATGACGGAGCCATATGACGCTGGCTTGCGCTATGAGTATTAGGCTGTGGGCCGTTACATGTCACGTGGCGGAGCGCGCGCTACATGGTCATCCAGTGCATTTGCTTGTCGGTAGCGTTCGCCGTTGCCGTGTAATCAGCCACCGCTGCGTTGCACGGCTGCTTTCCGTGACGAACGTCTACCGGTGAGAGGTCCTCATGAATAGGCAGCGCGGGTTCGTATAAAGATGACCTTCTTGCGCTCGAAGGCTCCCCTCATTGCCTACTCGCCAGTGCTACTCCAATCGTGCTGAAACTGCAGGCTCAATTCCTGTCCTTGAGCGGCGGCTGCCAGTATGGCGCTAGAGAACGCTTCCTGCACGCCGAGTTTGTCCATCAGAGAGGTCGCTGCCTCCGTTGTCCCGCCAGGCGATGTAACGCGCTGTCGCAGTTCCTTGATGGGACTCCTGGTACGTCGAGCAAGGTCAGCGGAGCCCAAAAATGTTTCGATGGCTAGTCGCTTCCCTTGTTCGGGGCTTAGACCCAATTGCTCCGCCGCATGTTCCATGGCTTCAATAAAATAGAACACGTAAGCCGGTCCGCTACCCGATAAGGCGGTGACCGCATTCATGAGCGCGTCCTCATTCAGCCAGAGGATCTGACCAACTGCCGAGGCAATCGCAGACGCAATTTCGCAATCGGATGCCTGTACTCCCGCAGCGGCGACCAGACCCGTCATACCCATGCCAATCTGTGACGGCGTGTTGGGCATGGCGCGGATCAACCTTCGAGTGCCGAGCCTGGTCTCGAGCTGTTCCAACGTGATACCCGCGACGACACTGACGATTAAGCTTTTGTCTTGGCGATCGCCAAGTAGCTCGCACAACTCTTTCAAGACGAACTGAGCCGTTTGTGGCTTTATGGCAAGCACGATGACATCGGAGCTTGCCAATGCGACATCGATTACCGGCGTAGTTTGAACCTTTAGTTTTGCGTGAAGCTTTGCACGCGATTGGATCGATGGCGCGCACACTCGTATGGACTGGCATGGAACTCCGACTTCAATCAGTCCCGATATTAGTGCGGTCGCCATGTTTCCACCGCCGACGAAGCCGAAGGTGAGAGAGGAAAGGGTTACCGTGTGAGCCTGCGTATCCATAATTTCAGTAAGGCGGGTCCCATGAGGCCCATGACTCTCTTTCTCACGTTTGTCCGAACAGAAGATGCACCTTGTGTCTGTGTCGCCGACGAGCTTCAGCAGCGACGAGCTTGCCCCGAAAGCGCCTGAAGCGGCATATAGGCCGGATGCAATATGACATGTAACTGTCATTGTACACAGATAAACAAGCCAAAGACGCTAATCATATATCATGTACTTGACGTAAATGGGCGGTGGGCCTAGCATTTGCGCGGGGACTAAGGTCGAAGCTGTGGATCGGCGCAAGAAGAACTTGCGGTCGCTGGCCGCTGGACGTCACCAGTCGCAGTCGATCGGCGAGGGGCAGCCCTTTCTGCTTGGGCAACCGTCAACTGGACATGATCTACCCGGGCCGTCGATGCCGAGGGCCTGCGCTGGGTTTCTCGCGAATTCGTCGGGCCTTGTGCCATAGGCGGTGAGCGTACCCGGCGCACTGCCCACGAAAAATTGAGACACGGGCACCATCAGCGTCGGCAGAAATGCAACGTGTTTCGCGTCTTGCGGCTTCTGCGGATGCGTGAGGCAATCGGATTTGGACCAAGAGGAAACGGCGCGCTCCAGGCAAAGGCTGCGTCGACACAAGGAATTATGGAAGGAGGAGCAATGCAGAACGAACGGATCCGCTGCGAACGGTTGCGTAACCGGGTGACGACTGCCGACGAGGCGGCAAAGCTGGTCAAGGACGGCATGACCGTTGGAATGAGCGGATTCGGCTACGCTGGTGACTGCAAGAGTGTGCCATTCGCAGTGGCGAGGCGGGCGCAGCGGGAACCAGTGCGAGTGACTTTGATCACGAGCGCATCGCTGGGTCATGACATTGATAAAACGTTAGCGGATGCTAACGTGACGGCCCGCCGTATGCCCTTCCAGTCCGATGCAGGGTTGCGTCGCCGGATCAATGGCGGCACGATCATGTACATTGACCAACATCTGTCGGAGATGGTGGAACAACTACGCGCCGGCTATCTGGGGGACATGGATGTCGCCATCATCGAAGCGACGGCCATTACCGAATGCGGAGGCATTGTTCCCACGACATCTGTCGGCGCGTCGGCGGACTTCGCGGCGAGGGCAAAGCGGGTGATCGTCGAGATCAATCTCAACATGCCCGCGTCGCTGGAAGGGATGCATGACGTCTACGTGCCCATCGATCGCCCATATCGTCAGCCGATTCCGTTGATAGCGCCAGAACAACGTATTGGACTGCCCTTCATTTCCGTCGATCCGGAGAAGATCGCTGCAATTGTATTTACGCGGGCCAACGACACTCCCACGACGCTTCTGCCTCCGGACGAGATCACGCAGAGAATTGCGCGGCATCTCAACCACTTCTTTGTTGAAGAGGTTCGCGCTGGCCGTCTCTCGCCTTCGCTACAGCCTTTGCAGGTTGGTGTCGGTGCAATCTCCAACGCGGTGCTTCACGAAATGGCGGACTCGCCATTTGAGGACCTCCAGATGTACTCGGAGATCCTGCAGGACAGCACGATCGCGTTGCTCGACGCGGGAAAATTGCGATTCGCGTCCGCATGCGCGATAGCGTTGTCCGGCCCCGTCCAGGAGCGCTTTCTTTCCGACATTGATCGATACAAGTCTCGGCTGGTTTTCAGGCCGCAGGAAATTAGCAATCATCCGGAATTGATCCGCCGCTTGGGACTCATCGCGATAAATACCGCGCTTGAGTGCGATCTCTATGGAAACGTCAATTCGACGCATGTCGGCGGCACACACATGGTGAACGGGATCGGCGGGTCAGGCGACTTCGCACGCAATGCGCATCTCTCGGTGTTCGTGACCAAATCGGTAGCAAAGGACGGTGACATTTCCAGCATCGTGCCAATGGTCTCGCACGTCGACCACACCGAGCACGATGTCGATGTCATCGTGACTGAGCATGGGCTGGCGGATTTGCGCGGCCTGGCACCGCGGGAGCGCTCCCGCCGGATCATCGATCATTGCGCAGATCCGCTGTATCGCGATGCCTTACGCGACTACGTGAAGCGCGCAGCCGCATATGGCGGGCAGACCCCTCATGTCCTCGAGGAGGCCCTTGCCTGGCATGTGCAGTATCGTGACGAATACACAATGCGAAATCCAAGTTCCGTATCTGGCTGCCTCGCAGAGCCTGAGCTAGCATAATTTTCCGGTCTCGACATCACAACGCGGATGCGCGAGGCCCGCTGGCTGCTACGCCAATTTGATGGCGAGCTAACGAAGGTCTGCGGGTGCGGTGGTGTTTCGAATCCGCGCAATGCGCGGGTTCGAAGGGCCCCGTCCCGCAATCGTGGAGAGCGCCACGAGCGTCGCGCGCTATTAGCGATCGTCGATGACGCTGGGTTGTTATTCTCAATGGGCACGGCAGCAAGACGCGTACTCAGTCCGAGAGCAACGTAGCATGCCTCGCCATGAGGCAGACCACGTTTCGTGCTCCAAGACTAAACCTACCGTGCCAACCGCGCCGGCAAGACTGCTGATGCCGGAGCTGCTGCTAGAGATTGGGGTAAGCAGACGTCGACGGCCTTCCAGACAGCCGAGCGAGACCACGACGGCGTTACACGTGGCTAAACTCGGGGGGGCGTGTGGGTAAATTACTAAGTCATAATTGACACTGTAGTCGGATTTGCCGGTGCAAACACCAGTGGTTACGGCGCAAAAGGGACCAGCGGTACTTCGTTCGGTACGCGAGCGTAGATTGCGCTGGCCACGCTAGCCGCCGCCGCATAATACAAAGCGATGAATATCCCGCCGATGCTTCTCGCAAGGAACGTCACATAGTCGGAGGTGTTTGGTGAGCGATTTCATGCAGGAGTCCAGACGCGCTCGCCAGTCATGCATTTGCGGCATGTCCCTTCCCACGCCACCATGGACGCCTGGTGGCCATTGGACTTCGGGCTACGCGAGGCTCAAGGTTTGGGATCCTCGCCGTACAACCGGCCGGCGACGGCCCAATTGGACGGCTTCACATCCTCGAAAATGACGTAGATGTACTTGGGATCAGTTCCCGTATTCTTGACAATGCTGTCGGTAATTTCGGCGGCTACGGCCTTCTTGGCTTTTGCATCTTTGCCTTCGAACCAACTAACGCGGACTACTGGCATCGTGCTTTTTTCCTGATGATTTCGGTTTGGGAAAGACGGCGGCTTGCCGAATTGCGTTTCCGTAGGTCAATGCAGAGACTGATCCTGCGTACTTGGGAGCAGCAAGCCTTCCGCTGCAGGCGTGTCGAGTCGGGAAGTGGAGGGGGCCGTGTCGCGGCCGCGAGCATTTCTTAGAGCGGTGCCTTCGTAACGCGTGTTTTGCGCGCCGTGTCGTATCTCCTCCGCCAGGAATGCGTGCAGGTCAGCCGCAAACTTGAAAGGGTTCTTGAACATCAAGAAGTGATCTCCCTGCTCAGCCTTGGAGTAGATGAAGAGCCTCGCTCCCGGAATTGTCTTCTGCATCCAACGCTGGCTAGGCACGTTGTTACTGTGTTCGCCAGTGAAGATTGCAGTAGGCACGTCGATCTTGTAGCGGATCACGTCACGCCAGTCGTTGGTAGCATGATCGAACAACACCATGGCTAAATGCTTGGGATCGTTCTTGATAAACGCGTTCGCGAACTCCTCTGAGTTCACGAAATAGGGCGAGTCCTTCATCAGGTACCGCTCCATTACTTTCAAATCGACGATAAGGCTGTTGGCAGGCGCGCCGGCGGTGAAGGCCGCTATCATACGCTCGGGAGATGTAGTCATGCCGCCCGCGTCCAGCCTCTCCTGCTCGGACCAGTCGGCGTGGGAATAGATCGAGATCGGCTCGTCGACGAATACCGCTTTCTGGATGCCGTGTGTGCCGAACAGGTCTATGTAGCTCCACAACACCGAAGCCCCCATGGACCAGCCGCAGTAATTCGCCTTATTCAGCCCTAGGTGATCGCCGAATTCCTTTAGATCGGCGGCATATCGTGAAATTCGAATGCCATAGTCCACCCGATCGGATAACCCCTGATTGCGAAGGTCTAATACATAAACGTGGTAATGCCGGCTCAAGAGATACATCACGTTGATGTACTCTGCCCCATTGGCCGACCACCCGGGAACGAAAATGAGAGGCTCTCCTTCACCTGCCTCCCAGTAGGAGAGCCTCACTCCATCACTGGTGGTGAAGGTCTTTATCTGCAGGTCCTTGAAATCAGAGAGTTTGGCGGGAAGGCCCTCGATCCTATTGTGGAAGGTCATGTCTTTGCCCAGCACCGTTATGGCGGAGGCCGCCATGGCGGTGCCGGATGCAATGGTCAGAGCGAGAGCGCACAACGTGCGGCAGGCGATTCTTTGCATTGAGGCGTATCTCGTCGGGCACCCTCCAGAATCACGCGTGCGTCCGGATAGGTGCGGTTGTTGGGTCGGCGCCAAGGAAATAGCCGAACTGGATATTCATCATCCCGACCGGCTCCAGGAATCGGCTATTGCGCAGCGGGCCGGCATCGACAGGCGCAAAGTCCAGCGCCTGTGCCAATTCGTGCACTTGCGCCGCGGCCGCAGCATCGTCGCCGGCCACGAAGATCTGTAGCCCTTTGCCTTCGCGGGCGTGGGCAGGGACCAGCAATCCAGCATAGATCTGAAAAAATCCGGGATAAATAGCTAAAATGAGGTTGCACTGACAAACAAATGTTTCTAATGGATCGGCTAACCTGTATGGCAGTGTTTGCCAAAGCGGTGGAACTCGGATCATTCAGTGCTGCAGCGGAAGTGTTGCAGATGTCTCCGCAACTCGTGGGCAAACACGTGCAGAACATCGAACAGCGCTTGGGTGTGCGCCTGCTCAATCGAACCACAAGACGGCAGAGCCTGACAGGCTTCGGTCAGGTCTTCTATGAACGATCAAAGATCATCCTGGCGGAAGTTGAGATTGCCGAGAATCTGGCAGCGGAGACCCGCGCCGAGCCCCGTGGCAAGCTTCGCGTCAATGCTCCCGTGAGCTTTGGCATGCACATGCTAGCCACGCGGCTTCCGGAATACTTGCAGAGCTATCCGGACGTTGAAGTGGAGCTCAGCCTGGCCAATCGAATGGTAGATCTGGTGGATGAGGGCTACGATGCCGTCTTCCGTGTCGGTGAGCTTTCCGATAGCGGACTCATCGCGCGCCCGCTGGCACCATATCGCCTGGTGCTGTGCGCTGCCCCTGCTTACTTGGAAGGGCGCCCGGCATTAACCACGCCTTGGGACTTGCAGCAGCACGAATGCCTGGGTTTTTCTCACACGAAGCTGCGCACGCACTGGACATTTGAGGGACCGGATGGCCGAATTGTTGTGCCGGTACATGGACGGTTGGTGGCCGATCATGGGGAGCCGCTCCTTTGTGCCGCTCTGGCTGGAGTGGGCATTCTGTTGCAGCCGTTTGAGCTGGTCAGAGAGGCCCTGGCCAATGGTTCACTCGTGCGGCTGTTACCTAAGTACGAACCGCCGGTGAGGCCCTTGCATGTGTTGTACGCGCCGGATCGGCGCATCACCCCCAAGCTTCGGAGCTTCGTTGATTTTGCCGTTCTTGTGTTTGGGCCCGATGCAAAAAAGTCAGGATTTTTGCGGGAGAGCGGGGCAACATAATGCGTCTCATTTTGCCCCGGAAGAATGCCGACACATTCGGGCTGCCACGGTCGGCCCGCCTCGCGTGGAGGGCCAGCCGCGCCGCAGCACCTGAGCGGAGCCGGGGTTCAGAAGTACGCGTTGGCTACCGGGTCCTCGTTGCCATCGCCAACGGTGCTAACTCGTGCCACCACGCCACAGCCATGGCGCTACGCCCGGGCGTAGTGGGAAGGGACGCAGCCTGCCTGACGCCACGCTCAGCGCTGGCAATGTTCGCGAAACCAGCCGTCCAGCCGCTGCTGCGCGGCTGTCCAGGTCGGCAGCTCACCGGCTTTGCCGGGTGCCAGACCGAGGCTTTGCCACGCCGAGTGCAACAGTCGCTCGACCGGGTCCCGGAACGGACTCGCGGCGTAGGTCTGCCGTTCGATTACAACGCCGTGCGCCACGCACCAGGCGTGCAGCGCCAGCCGGTCTTCCGGGAGCAGGTCGGTCAGGCGCAGCGCCTGTGGCGGGGGCCGGCCGATCGTGGCCGACTCCAGCCACGCGGCCAAGCCCGGCCCAAGCGGCTGCTCGGCGAGCATGGCCGACAGCGCGACGCCTCGGCGCACGTCGGCGAGCAGGTACAGGCAGGCACGCGGGGGCGTCTGCCCGCGAAAGCGCGTGTAGTCCAGGGCCCACGTGCGGCGAGAGTTTGAAGGGGAAGTCAGCAGTGACATGGGCGATGACAAGGGATTCGCTTCATACCTTCCGCAAGGAAAGGCCGCGCTGGCCGCGATGTCAAGCCCAGTCCCCCCAAGTTGGGCAAGCGACCGCCTCGGACGGGGAAGGCGCCGCCGCGCCCGATCTGTTGGCGGCGGCGTGGTTGGTTTGGCGTCAGGGCTCGCATGTCCCACTGACTGGAGTGCATCGCGCTGCCGACTCGTGAGCGCGGTCGGTAGCTAATTGAACTCACGGGAACGCCCTAGGAGCTCGTCGGAGTTGAGGTGAAGCGCGATTCAAAACATCAGGTTCATGACTGGGTTCGCGGCCGGATTGCGGGCTCATCTCAGTCGTCAAAACGCGATGAAGGTATTTGAAAGTGGATGAGGAAGGCAATCGGGCGATTAGGCGGCACAAAGAGCCCGCTGATCGGCCCTACACACCCCGTAATACGTTCATCCGCTTGATGTTCCACGCGAGCGCGACCAGCGACCATTCCGCCGCGACGTTGGACAGCCCGCGCAGCGAGAACTGCCGGAATC